>JANMCE010000389.1:0-5337 GCA_031360915.1 Actinomycetes bacterium
TACGTCTTGGACGGCACGCTGGAGCGCGCCAGACCCTTCTTCAGCGGCACGAGGTGGATGTCGCCCGAGGCCAACACTTCGGCCAGCCGCTCGCGGGGCTGGTAGGGAGCGAAGCGCACATTGGGCAGACCAGCGGTTTGTGCCTTGATCGGCTCGAGGCCCGACCCTCCCCCATTGATAACGAACACCACCGACGGGTCGTGGCGTAGTTCGCGGGCAGCGTGGGCCACCAGTTCAAGGGACTGCGATAGCCCGACGTTGCCCGCGTAAAGCACCACCGTTTCGTCACCGATACCAAGCTCCTGGCGATAGGCCGTCATCCGATCGCTCGGTGTGATGGCCACGGTGTCGACGAAGTTCGGGATGACCCTGATCTTGTGGCGATGGGCCGGACCGACCTTGGCCGTGAGGTTGTCTCGTAAGTCTTGCGACAACACGGTGACGGCATCGGCCCGTTCGTAACTGAACCGCTCCAACCATTTCGCCAGTGAGATGACCCGCTCGTTGGTGATGGCACCCAGTTCAACGGCCACGTCGGGGAACACGTCTTGGATGTTGAACACCAGCGGTCCGCGCCGGGCCAGATGCATTGCCCAGCCGGTGAGCCCGAGGGTGAGCGGTGGTGACATGGCCAGCACGCCATCGACCTTTCCTCCTCGCAAACCGGTCAACCCCGCCAGCGCGCTGAACGCAGCAAACGCGACAGCGCGCTGCGGGATGGAGGTCTTGTCGGTGGGGAACGGGTTGACTCGCGTGATGGAACCCCACTGCGTCTTTTCCCATCGCACCATCTTGCCGGCCCACGGCGCGTCGACCTTGTGGTTCACGTACCAGGGCAGCGCGGTGACCACGTGCAACTCGTGGCCCCGGTCCGCCAACTCGAGCACGATGCGTGAGATGACTTCGCCGGTTGGCGCGGCATCAGGAGCGAAGTGCGGGCAAAGGACAGCAAGCTTCAACGGTGTTCTCCAGCTTTGGTGTAGGCAAGGCGCAGCGCAGCCGCAGTGGTCTCGGCCGTAAAGGCTGCCGCGCGACGGTAGCCGCGATTACGAAGACCGGCGGAAACCGCCGGATCATCCAGCACCTGACGCACGGCGTCGGTCCACGCAGTGATGTCGTCGGGGTCGACCAGGATGCCGGCGTCCCCGACGGCTTCGGGTAGCGCCGTCACGTTCGACGCGACGACCGGGCAACCGGCCGCCATTGCTTCGAGAACCGGGATACCGAAGCCTTCGTAGCGACTCGGAAACGCCATCACGCTGGCCATGGCGAAGAGACCGTCGCGATCGGCAGCGGGAATGCGTCCGGGGCGGACAATGCGGCTGGTGATGCCGAGAGCGGCGGCAGTGGCGTGCAACTCCTCTTCGCACGGACCAACGCCACCGAGCAGGACCAGCCGCATCTTCGACTCGGTCCGCAGCAACGGAGCCATGGCAGCGAGAAGGGTGGTGTGGTTCTTGTGGCGGTACGTGATGGCCGGGTACATCACGATCGGCCCCGGCAGGTCGTAGGCAGTCCGTAGCGCTTCTGGCGGGGTTCGGTTCGCCGATCCGGTACCCAGGGCGTTCGGCACCACCACGAGGCGATCAGCCGGCACGTGAAAGGCCTGCGCGAGGGTGTCGGCCACGAACGTGCTGGGGGTCGCGATGATCGTCGCCCGTTTCACCGCAGCGGGCACTGCACGGCGAAGGTAGCCAAGCTTCACCGACGAGAACGTGTCCGGGTACACCAAGTACTGGATGTCGTGGATGGTGAGAACCGTCGCGCCCGGCGAACCGAGAGGAACCGTGCCGCCCGCGTGGTGCACGAGGTCGAACCGACCGCGGCGCAGCTGCACGTTGAGCCAACCCAGTTCGGCCACCACCCGCAGCTCACGACGTCGACCGCTGACGGGCGCCGCGATCACGCGACAACGCAACGCCAAATCGGGGTGGGCATCGGCGAAGCCGGGCAGCACAAACAGGGTGAGCTGATCGAGGTGCTGATCGACGAGGGCACCCAGCTGACGGGTGACGTATTCCTCCGACCCTCCGACGCCGCCGGGCACCATCCACAAAAGGTTGACCGCAACCTTCACCGTGCCACCTCGTCATAGGCCGCCCGGGTGAGACGGGCCGTCTCGGCCCACGTCATCTCGGCAGCCCGTGCCCTACCCTTCGCGGCCAACGTAGTTGCATCTGCAAGTGCTTCGGCGATGCCGCGAGCGATGTCGGCCGGATCGTTCGGATCGATCAGCACCGCTGCTCCCCCGGCCACCTCCTCGGTACTGGTACCTCGAGATGTAACGACGGGAGTGCCGTGCGCCATAGCCTCGGCGACCGGGAGCCCGAAACCCTCACGGAAGCTCGGGTATACGAACGCCGCCGCCCCGGCGTAGACCGCGGCGAGATCGTCGGAGGGGAGAAACCCGAGGGCCCGCACGCGAGGCGCGATCGAGGAAGGGATAGTCATCTCGTCGCCCCACCCGGTCGGACCGACCACGACCAAGTCATGCTCGCCATCCTGCAGGAGCGCGAACGCACGCAGAAGCCCGGCCAGGTTCTTGCGAGGCTCCTTGGTGCCGACGAACAACAGGTACGGCTTGAGCAGCCCGAGCCGGGCGCGCACCTCGGCCAGTTCGGCGACGGCCACGGGGCGCACTGCGTCGGCACCTAAGGGCACGTGGCGCAGCCGATCGGTGGGAATGCCAGCGGTGGCACAGTCATCCAACGTTGCGAGAGACGAGCACAGCACGAGGTCGGCGTGGCGTTTGATCAGCTCCAGGCTGCGGCGAAACAGACCGCTGCCGCGAGCCGTGAACATGGCCGGGTCATGCAGGAACGCGAGGTCATGGACGGTCACCACGAACGGCTTGCGCGTGGGCGGAATGAGAATCGTGGTGGCGTGCACCACATCGACGGACCGCATTGTCCACTCAATGCGGGGTATCTGAACTCTCGCCCACAGGTCGTACATCAGGGGCGCTGGCAGGGGCAGATGAAGCACCGGCACAGCTGGATCAAACGTTTCGCCTGGCGGTTGGCGGTGCCAGGCCGCCACGCCCACAAGGTCAAGATCGGCCTGTCGTTTGAGCTCCTCGATCACCCGACACGCAGCAACGGCCGTGCCGCCGGGCACCCGGTGCCAGCACTGTTCGACGGTGATGGCAACTCGCACCTCTCCATTGTTGTCGCCCCGTACCAGTCCGGCACGGACCCACGTAGCTGTCCGAACGTTCGCGCTATCACCTCGTTCTGGTCCGGCCGCGCATTCTGGTCGCAGCTCGGCCGAGCTGCCAAGACTTGAGTCGCACCAGAAATAGGCCCGAAACCGTCAAGGTCGTTGCAGGACTTGGCGAAAGCCCTTCACATCCGACCGATCGTTCGTTACCTTGATCCCTGTTCCGAGTGCGTGGTGTTGTTCCGGGTGCAGGGAGTGCCGATCAGTGACGGGAGAAGTCCTGGTCGGCCTCCGCAACCCAGCCCTACGCAATCAGCTTCTGAACAAGCTCGGCCAGTGGCACTCGGAAGTCCCGCAGCGGCCCGAGCCCAGACGTTCGAAGCACCGCGTTGTCAAGCACGCTGTTGGCTGGCCGAGGCGCCGGACGAGGCGGCTGGAGGTCACTGGTTGCACACGCCAGCACCATATCGGGGTTCCGGCCAGCGGCAGCCACAACCGCTTGGGCGAACTCGAACCACGAGACCTCCCCGGCATTCGTCGTGTGGTGCACGCCGGGCCGACGATCAACCGCCAGGCGGCGGAGCAACGGCGCCAGGTCGGCACAAAAGGTGGGATGACCACGTTGGTCATCGACAAACGTGAGCGTGTCGCGCTCGGCCGCGAATCGTAAGATCGTCTTCACCATATTCAGGCCGAACTCACCGCAGAGCCACGACGTACGGGCGATGGTGGCGCCAACGCCCGCTTGCAGCACCTCGCGCTCCCCCGCCAGTTTTGAGGCGCCGTAGACCGAGCGCGGGTTGGGCTGGTCCCACTCGTGATACGGCCCGGCCTTGGTGCCGTCGAACACATAATCGGTGGAAACGTGCACGAGATGGGCGTTGGTCTGGCGACACGCCTCTGCGATCCAGCGGGCCGCCAGTCCATTGGTGAGAAAAGCGCGATCCGGATCGCTCTCGCATGCGTCGACCGCGGTCCAGGTCGCGCAGTTGATGACTGCGTGGGGTCGCGCCGAATGCACGGCGCCGAGCACGGCGTCTCGGTCGGTGACATCGAGTGATGCCCGGTCTAGAGCAGTCACGTCGTCGCCAGCGGCTTCGCAGGCGAGCCGGCAGTCGTGGCCGAGCTGACCGGCGGCGCCGGTGATGAGAACGCGCACTACTAAAACGCGGCGCGAGCCTTGAGGGGCTCCCACCATGAACGGTTGTCCCGGTACCAGCCCACCGTCTCGTCGAGGGCCTCGTCGAGCTGGCGCTGGGGCGTCCATCCGAGGGCGTGGATCTTGTCGGTGGTGATCGAGTAGCGGCGGTCGTGGCCGAGCCGGTCTGCCACGTTGTCGATAGCCGATGCATCTCGGCCGGTGAGCTTCAACAGGCGTCCGACCAGGTCGACGTTGGTGATTTCGTTGTGGGCGCCGATGTTGTAAATCTCGCCACTCGTTCCCTTTCGCAGCACCAGGTCGACAGCGCGGCAGTTGTCGAGCACGTAGAGCCAGTCACGCACGTTGAGCCCGTCTCCGTAGAGGGGAATGTTCTTCCCGTCGAGCAGATTGGTAGTGAACAGCGGGATGGCTTTTTCGGGAAATTGATACGGCCCAAATTGATTGGACGATCGGGTCACCATGACCGGGACCTTGTGGGTCACGAAGTAACTCAGCGCAATGAGATCGCTACCAGCCTTGGCCGCCGAGTACGGCGAGCGGGGTCCGAGCGGGTCGGTTTCGGTGTAGGAACCTTCGTCGATCGTGCCGTAGACCTCGTCGGTGGAGATGTGCACGAAACGGTCGACACCGACCTGTCGGGCGGTGTCACACATGGCGTTGGTGCCGTCGCAGTTCGTGCGCACGAACACGTGCCCGTCCTTGATCGAACGGTCGACGTGGCTTTCGGCCGCGAAGTGCACCACCCCGTCGTGGCCGTCCATTGACGACAGCACCAGATCCTGATCACAAATGTCACCATGCACGAACGTGCAGCGGCCGCTGTCAAGCAGGTCACGCATGTTGTCGCGATTTCCCGCGTAGGTGAGCGAGTCAAAAATGGTGACGGTGTCGTCGGTGGTAGCCAGCACATGGCGCACATAGTTGGAGCCGATGAAACCGGCCGCACCGGTGACAAATAGTTTCACTTGCAACTTCCTCAGGTTCGCATCGGCCAGTAGGGCCGACGGCCAGCGGGC
>JANMCE010000413.1:0-4644 GCA_031360915.1 Actinomycetes bacterium
GGATCGAGCAGACCGGCATCTTCGAAGATCGCGGTCGTCGTCTCGATGAGCGTCACCGAATCAAGAACCTCCCTGGCCTGCACGACGCGGTCAGGTGCAGCACGTCGGACTGCTCGAACGAGTTCGGTTCGGGCAAGGTCGCACGAAACAGGAGCGCGGTCGGCTTCGGCAAACCAAGCCTGCAGCGCCGCCGTCTCGCGCTCGGCGACGACCAGCTTCACAAGCGCCGAAGTGTCGATGTAGTGCGCCAACGTCAGTGCCGCTCTGCGTCGCGCATCGCCGCAAGGGCGCCCGACAGATCTGGCCCTGGCGCAGGAGCCGGTAGACCAGCAACATCGCGCCGCGCCTTGCGACCGCGCCCTGCTGCCAGAAGAGCTTGCAAGGCCGTCGCCGGGATGGGGGTCAGGAGAGCGACGCGGCGCCCTCGATCGGTGATCGTGACCGTTCCTCCTGCTGCGGCCCGTGCCACCACGGCAGATGCGTTTTGCTTGAGCGACCGTATCCCAACCTCTTCCATGTGCTTCATTGTAGCACATGGCCGAGAAGGATGAAACCCCGCTGTCGGTCAATGGGCGCGGCTTTGAACCCGCCGACGCGATCACGTAGGTCGACCGGGCGGCGGTGCGCCTTCGAACTACTTTGCGAGTGCTGGAACGTGAGTAAGCCACCCGTGCGTTTGCAGGCGCTCGAACGCGATGGCGATGTGGTCCTCAGTGAACATGCGTTGCTTGCGCCCGCTCCATTCCTGAACCCGCTGGACTGCGACATCCAGTTCATCAGTGGGCCCGCTGTCGTCGCGTGTTGAGACCCAATGAACACTCGCAAGGAGTTCAAGTCCGTAGGGGGATTCGAAGCCGTCGACTAGCCGAAAAACACGATCGATCCGCTCAACGACCGCAGGGTTGGTACTCAACGCCTCATCAGCGTCCGCCATTGCGCCAGGAAGAGTTTCGATGACCTCGGCTTCTTGCACCCTCTTCGAGCCGTCGCCGAACCCTCGGAGATGGTGTCCTTCCACTGCTTTGAGAACGTGCCGGAGCCTGTCGGCGTACGGCCCATAGCGAGCGGGCTCGTACTGAAGGCTCAGATTTTCGCCAGCTTCCTGAAGGAAGTACATGAGCTTTTGAATTTCGATCAGGCTGGCGCCGAGTCCTACGGGGGAGTAGCGGCCAACCATTCCAACGAGAGCCGCCTTTCCTGGAGACAAGATCGGTCGCGGTGTGGCAACCGACATGGCGGACGCCGCTGGCGTGCTCGCTGGTGGGAACACGAGCACCTCGATGTCGAGGTCAGCCAGTTTCGCGTCGATAAGTGGACGGACGGCCGACCACTCGAGGCCACCGTTGCCACACCCCAGGGGAGGCAGCGCGATCGACTTAATCCCAAGCTCGTCGATCACGCGGCGCAAGTCATCGAGACCGGATGCGATGTCGGAGATCTTGGACCCCGAGCGCCAGTGGCCCTTCGTCGGAAAGTTGATGATCCAGCGCGGCTTCATAAGCTGACCCGCGTCGAAGACGAACATTTCGCCGAGTCGAACACGACTGTCCTTGCACGCTCGTTCGTACGCCTTGAAATTCGCCGGGAAGGAATTCTTGAACTGGAGGGCGATGCCCTTGCCCATCACGCCCACCGTGTTGACCGTGTTGACGAGCGCGTCGACATCGGCTTCGAGGAGATTGGCGGAGGACTCGAGGAAGGCTGTCATCAGAAGTACCATTTCGGCCGCGGGCAGACAGCGGTCGTGACGCCCATCGTAGCCAACGCGGCTTTCAGCCTCCCGACACCGACCTTCATCAATCGCCGCCACCCCCAGGATCAGATCCCACTTGACATGTCGGTGGACGAGGAATTCCGCCATTCGCCGTTCCATTCGATCTGGTTCCTCCGCTGTGTCGTTCCACATCCTGCCCTCCATCAGCGGCCAGTCAACGAGTGCTCCCATCCGCGAAAGATCATTCTCGAACCGCGCAAAGGCGCTTCTCGCGTTGCGGTCGGTGAACACGAAATCGCTCCCGGATTCGACGATTCGGTCGATGTCCGTCACGAGGTACACGATTTCTTCTTGGCCGCCGGAGTAGGTCGGCACCCTGCCCGTGTGGATCGAACCGAGCATTGGTGAGCGCGCCGCAAAGTAGAAAGGTACGTAGTCAGCAACGACGCCTCCAGGCACAAGCGGCACCTGTCGGAGCCGACGCCCGGCCTTGATGCCTTGCTGACCAACATCTGTCGTGAGCCGATCTGACTCCTGGATGTCCGTGTCGCAGAAGATCCCGTGCTCGGCGACTGCCGCCAAGTTGGAGACGTGAGTGAAGTGGTACAGCAAGCCGCGCGTGGGGGTCGTCACACGCAGCACCTCCTCACCTTCGGCATGACCCCATTCGTACGGGAGGGGTGTTACATCTCGTCCGAGGCCGCGGTCTACGACCGTGACGCTTCCGAAAGACATTGGGACGCCCTCACGGGCTCTTCGATGAGCGGCGCTATCTCGCATTACCCGCTACTGCGGCCATTCGTCCACCTAGAGAATTACGCGTCCTCTAGCTTCGCTTTTTTCGCACCATCTACTCTCACATTTACGCAACCTTCGACACGCTACGTCTGGCCGAGCCAAACGTTTTTGCCGATCGACGCTAGCGACGCTTTTCGTGCGTCGTAGCCAGGCATCAACCGTCCGACGATTGCCCAGAACTCCGGGGTGTGGTTCGGCTCGAAGCCTCGAGACAACGGTCGAAGGCCACGCGATAATCGCCGCTGTCGTACACGGAGCCGACCGCAGTCTTGTAGAGAGGAAGGCGGTAGGCGCAACGAAGTTTCGTCGGCGAATCTCTACCGGCGATACGCCAATGGCCAAGGCAAGATTGTCCATCGCTCGCTCGATACTGCAGGCAGCCTCGGGTCGGCCTGCACCTCGAAACGCGTTGGTCGAGTTCGAGTTGGTCACCACCGACGTACCCGACACATACGCCTGCGCAATGTCATAGGTGCCGGTGCCCGAGTTCTTCAGGTTCGAGGTGATGAATGTACCCATGGCCGGATAGACGCCACTGTCCTGCAACGCGGTCACCGAGTACGCCTGCACGATGCCGTCACGCGTTGCGCCGATCTTCACCGTGTGCGTCGACGCACGGCCGTGGCCCATGGCCAGCGTTGCCTCGGTGCGGGTCTCGCACCATCGCGTCGGATGATCGAGATGACGCGCCACCCATGCCACAACGACGTCTTCCGGGTAGCAGCCGTAACCACCCTTGGCCCCGAATCCTCCGCCCACATCGGGAGCGATCGCGCGCACCTTGCCCGGACCGAGGCCCAACGAACACTCCATTACGTACTTGGCCCCGGCCGGTCGCTGCGAACAGACGTAGGCGGTGAGCGCTTGCTCGGCACTGGACCAGATCGACGCGCCGGCTCGGGGCTCAATCGGGCATGCGGTCAAGCGAGGGTGGCGTAACGCGAAATCGAGCACGACGTCGCACGCGGCAAACGGGTCGTCTTCGAACGGAGGCGTCTCCCAGAAGTAGGACACATTGGTTCCGTCGTGGGGGTGGAGTAACGCTTCGTCACGACGGGATTCTTCGATGTCACTGATGACCGGTAACGGGTCGTAGTCGACAATGACGGCCTCCGCAGCATCCACAGCCACGGCCTTGGTCGTGGCAATGACGACGGCCACCGGTTCACCAACGAAACGCACGATGTCGTGGGCGAGCATCGACCGCACCATCTTGACGTTCATGATCGGCAGCCGGGGCGGCAGCGGCCACAGCTCAAGCCGCAGATCGGCACCCGTATAGACCGCGACTACCCCTGGCATGGCCGATGCGTCGGCGGTGTCGAGCGCGACCAAACGGGCATGCGGCTCAATCGAGCGCACGAAGACTGCGTGGTAGGCGCCGTCCAACTCGGCAAGGTTGAGGCCATCGATGAACGTGCCTTCCCCTACCAACAGTGGCCGGTCCTCCCGGCGATTGGCCGCCGGATGCTCACTACTCATCGATGCCTCCCCAGGTGTCAGCCCTGCCGCGTCGAACGTAGCAGTGCCGGTTCGCACCTCGCAGCTGCGGCAGTTGGCTCATCGATCGGCTCGCGTCGCTATTCGGTGGCCGGCGTGGCTGGTCCGCCACCTTCAAGGGAGCCTGACGTCATCGCTGGGCATCGACCTTTGGATAAGCGCACGCCTCCCCGAACCGGTTGCATTTGCAACTTTCGACTACCACGAAATGCCGGTGGCCGAAGCCCTCGGTTTCGAGATTCTGACCTGTGAGCAAATCGGAGCCAACCTTGTAACACCCCCTCTGTATGGTGTCGGTGAGGAGGTTTACAGGTGTCGGATACATCGGCTGTTGACAACAGATTCGCCCGAATGCGTGCTACGGAAGGCACGTTTGCTGATGCGCCGCGCCATGTCATCGAAGTCGCGCTGCAGGACTGCAGTCACCTCGCGTCGTGGGTGGAAAGCGTGAAGCTCGCGGCCCTCAACCGTCTACAGACCCTGGCCGATACCGACACGTCCATCGATCCTGAGGCAGTCGCTGCTGTGGCTGCGCGCACGTCACGGCGTAATGCGTCGGCTGCTGCTCGGCGGGCAAAGGTCACCAGCCAGATGCCGACACTGGGCGAAGGGCTATCCACCGGGGCCATCAC
>JANMCE010000419.1:0-4378 GCA_031360915.1 Actinomycetes bacterium
GTCGATCGAATCTCAGCGCCAACGGAAGCTTCCGTAATGCCGTAGTCGCTCAGTACTTGGCGCTGGCCGTCGGCGGTGGCGCCGCCGTGCGAACCCATGGCCGGCACGATGAAGGGTGACGCACCAAGGGCGCAGAGCCCAGCGACGACCCCGGCCAGCATCTCGACCCGTCCGGTCAACCCGCGACTTCCGGCGCCGACGGCGACCGTCATGCCGGGCGTGACCGCGCCCGAGAAATGCGCAAGAACGGACGCCTCGGCGGCGGCCGCAATGTCATCAACGGGTGAGACTTCAGGCTGGGGGAACGATACCCGGTGTAATTCCGGGATCACCAGGTCGGGGTGGAACGGCAGATGAACGCCAGCGAGAAGATCTTCGAAACCGGGCATGCCCCGATGCTAACGGGGCAACGGCGAGCTAAAGGCTGGCAATGGCCGGGCGGCTGTCGACGTTGAGTTCAACGACGGAGCCGTCGGGGCGACGCAGCACGCGCTCCACGTCAGAAAGCTGCACTCGGCCGCTTCGCAACAGCAGGGTAAGAGCAATCTCGGCGGCCTGCACTGACAAGTCGGAAAGCGGACGGTGGCGATGCTTGCGAACGCCAAGATCGACCTGGGCTATGGCGCCGACGCCGTACTTCTCCAGCACGTCCACCAGCACGGCCACTTCCACGCCCCAACCCTGCACGAACGGCAGACTTTCCAGCACCGCGCGTCGCCCAGCCACCTCTCCGGCCAGCGGTTGGGCCAGCAGCGCCAGTTCGGGGTACAGCAGGCTTAACAGCGGTCGGGCTGCTAACTCGGTGGTGCGCCCGCCGCCCTGCCCGGCAATGTCGGTAGGGCGCTCGTAGAACGCTTTGACCAATCCAATCGACGGGTCGCTCAACAGCGGATCAACCAGCTTCATGATCCAGTCCGCCGTGAAGCTGGTGAGATCAGCATCACACCACACGATGAGGTCACCCTTGCTGGCCGGCAATGTTGACCACAGCACATTTCCCTTTCCCCTGCCGGGTGGTAGTCCGCCGCGGACATCGTCAACGTGCACCACTTCGGCTCCTGCGTCACGGGCCACCATTGCAGTGGCGTCAGACGAGCGATCATCAAGGATGACGATCTCATCTACCAGGCCGCAGTTGTCCATGAGCTTGGTACGTATGTCGGACACGATGGCCCCGACGGTGCTCGCTTCGTTTTGGCACGGCATGCAGACCGAGATGGTGTTGTCGCCCTTGTGTCGCAGCGCCTCAGCGATGGTCCAGTTGGCCGTCGCGAAGGTGCGTACCCCGGCGCGATCAGATGACATCAAGCCGTCCCAAGATCTTGATTTCGTCGGGCGGCAATGACGTTTCCCATCCGTCTGGAACGCGGTCGGGAGCAACCTCGGAGAGCGGGCCGAGTACGAAGCGTCGATCATTGATGCGCGGGTGCGGAATGACCAGGCCCGGGCTGTCGAGCCGGACATCGTCGTGGAACAAGATGTCGACGTCGAGGGTGCGGGGGCCCCAGTGCACCTTTCGCTCGCGACCGGCGGTGGCTTCAACCCGCTGGCAACGACGCAGCAGGGCGAATGGGTCCAGCGGGGTATCCACCACGATGACCATGTTGAGATACGCGCCTTGATTTTCAGGTCCGCCGACTGGCGCGGTTTCATAGACCTGCGACTGCGCCACCACATGGCCAAGGCCCCGCACGGCATGGCGCAGGTAGCCGAGCCGGTCACCAAGGTTGGAGCCGAGGGCCAGAATGGCGCGATGATGACCGGCGTCGAACGCGATGGTGCCGAGCCGCGTGCGGCGGATGGTGACGCCGCTGGTGGCCACGTCGCTCGGGATGGGCGGCCGCAACTTTCGGACTGAGATCTCCACTTCCTCTACTCGCGGTTGGGTGAGGATGGCCTCCGCGATTCGACCAGCGAAACGCTCGAGCAGCAGGTCGTGCTGCTGCGCTGCGACCTTCTCGATGAGTTCGCAGATCTCGCCGTAGTTCACTGTGTCACCGAGTTCGTCGTTTCGACAGGCGTCCGTAAGGTCGGTGTGGAGGGTGATGTCCAGTTCAAGCGGTTGAGGTGACTGCCGCTCGTGATCCAGAACTCCGATGATGGTTACCAGGCGTAAGCCGCGAAGCTCGATGCGGTCGATCATGGAGTGCAGCCTTTCGAGCACGGAGTGCACGTCAGAAGACGGCCAAGAGGGGCCGCGGTCGGGTGTGACGGTAGCGTTCTCGTTCAAACCGCGCATTGTCGGGAGAAATTCCTGCAACGAGTGATCCGAACCAAAACCGGTAGCGAACAGGAATCAGAGGTCCACGTTCAGAGGAAGCCATGCTCACTCAACTTGCCGGGCACGAAATGGGAAAATGTGCGTACATCATCGCTTTCGACCGCTGAAACGTCGGCTCGGCCCTTGGTAGCCTCCAGTGCAGTGACTGACGACATCGCCGTCTGGGAACAAACCATGGTCGCTCGGGTGGCGGCCGGTGACAGTGACGCGCTCGCGGCCATCTACGACCAGTACGCGCCGCTGATTCACGGTATCGCTCGCCGACTCGTTGGCGACGAGGGCGCATCCGACGTCTGCCAGGAGGTGTTCATTGCACTCTGGCGCCAGCCCGGTCGCTTCGACAGCCAGCGGGGCAGCCTGCGAACGTTCCTCGCCACCATCGCCC
The DNA here is from genome assembly GCA_031360915.1 of Actinomycetes bacterium. GTDB lineage: Bacteria > Actinomycetota > Acidimicrobiia > Acidimicrobiales > Ilumatobacteraceae > JANMCE01. Next base: position 2,667 of record JANMCE010000419.1, read on the forward strand.
GACGTCGATCGGTGGACGCGCTGCGGCAGTCCGGCCGACGCGAAGCGCGCGAGGTGAAAGCTTCCACGATGGTGCCGATGGTGGCGCCGAATTGTGATGAGGCAGCGCTAGCGGAGGTTGCCGCGGGGCGTATCCGGCAGGCCATGGCGTCACTGCCGGATGAACAACGGAAGGCCATCGAACTGGCGTACATGCAGGGTCTGACTTTCCGACAGGTTGCCGAAGTAACCGGCACACCGGAAGGTACAGCGAAATCTCGACTACGACTCGGGCTTGCCCGGTTGGCTGCGGCGATGGAACCCGAAATGACGGTGGAATGGGCATGACCAATTCTCAGCACAAAGTGGCCGCCGAAGTGGCCGCACTCCTTGCCCAGGCCGGCTCGTCTGCGCCGCCCCCAGACCTACGTCGTCGCCTGCTCGACCGCGTGGCCGTGATCCCGTCAACGGCCGATCGACTCGTGCCGTCTACGCCGTCTGAGGTGTACGAGACGCAGGCCAAGGCCTTCCACGACCTGTGCCGCAGCCTCACCCATGACCAGTGGGGGCTCGTGGCCGCGCCGTATGACTGGTCGCTCCACGAACTGGTCGCCCACGTCTTCGGTGGCGAGGTCTACACCGCACAGGCACTTGGCCTACCCACCGACTACGAGCCGCTCGACGGCAGCAATCACCTAACGACGGGGGCGGACATCACCGCTGCGCACCAAGTGCTTGCGCCGAAGGAGACGTTGGCAGCGTGCCGGAAACGTGTCCAGGCGACGATCAAGCATCTGGCTGAACTCACCGTCGACGGAGACAATACGTTCGTTGAGTATCACGGGTGGCCCTTTCCGGTGAACGCCCTACTCATCGCCCGTGGTTTCGAGTTCTGGACCCATGCCGATGACATCCGCCGAGCGATCGGCACCACCGTTGAAAATCCGACACCGAATGATCTACGCGCCATGTCCAGCACCTCGGTACAGAACCTCGACCTCGTTATAGCGCTGGCCTTTCCCGAAGCCCCAACCGGCACAACGCGCATCGTGCTGACGGGTGCCGGTGGTGGCACCTTCGATATCGGCCCGGGCGGTGAACGGGTCACCACCGCGATCCTGGATGTGGTCGACTACTGCCGCATGACGGCTCGTCGGCTGGAGGTGGACAACCTGCCTGCCGATATCAACGGTGATCGCTCCGTGGCCACCGCCCTCTGGAACGCCGCCCGGGTTTTTGCCATGTAGTTGCGGTCGTAACGAAATCGACATATGTGACGGGAACCAGACGGCGACAGCGGTCGTCAGAGGTTGCGTGACCCACACACCAACCCTCAAGACCACCGCCGTCGCCGTCCTGCTCGTCGCCCTTGTCGGGTGCGGCTCCAGCTCAAAGACGGCCACTTCGGCCACATTCGCTCCACCAACCATCGCAGCAGCCGCAGCAACGACTGCCGCGCCCGCCTCGGCCGGACTCGCCGATCAGCAAGCCGCCAAGATCTCCACCGATTTCAGCCAGTCTGCGGCGACCACCGTCGTTCCGAACCCGGGCGGAGCTCCGGCTCCTGCTGGGGTGGAACGAAAGATCGCCACGGTGTCTACCGTGGACATCCAGGTGAAAGAGGTCGGTGACGCCACCGTCAAGATCACCGCGTTTATCGAAGGCGTTGGCGGCTACGTGTCGTCCCAACAGACCTCGCTGGGCGACAACCCGACATCGACTATTTCGGCCAAG
>JANMCE010000454.1:0-5457 GCA_031360915.1 Actinomycetes bacterium
TCGTCGTAGGCGCAACCGACCGCCACGATGACGGGGGAGCGGGTGTACTTGGTGCGGGTCTTGTTCAGCCGGGCCTCCACGGTCTCGCCCAGCGACGCCTGGTAGGCCGCGGTGCGGGCACCGAGCTCGACCCGATTGTCACCGGTGATGACGGTGAAGCGCCACGGCTCGGTCAGGCGGTGATTGGGCGCCCAGGTGGCCAACACGCACAACTCGGTGACGGTTGCCGGGTCAACTGGCCGCTCGGTGTCGATGCGCAAGTTGGTCCGTCGATCTTTCGCCAGCGCCGCAAACGCCTCGAACTCGGGGGTTGTCACGGCCGTTTGCACGCCATCAGTCATACCCTGATCGTACGGCGCAACGTATCCATGTGCCGAACGGCGTCCGGGATGGCAGAATGGTCCTGCCGGAATTTCCGGGGACGTAGCTCAGTTGGCTAGAGCACCGCGTTTGCAACGCGGGGGTCGTGGGTTCGAACCCCATCGTCTCCACTATCACGTTTCTGGGTGTCCGCCAAGGTGTGTGAAAGCCTAGAAAAGTCGGGGTTTCATCCCCTAGCGGTTGTCAGCGTATGCCAGTGTTTGTGGAGCGTTGCTAGGTGGGTTGCTAGGGAAATAGATTTCTCCCATGCCCAAGGCGCCGAAAGGGAAACGCCACGTCGCCAGCGACGGGACGATCACCGTGCGAGGCAAGGCCGCCAACGGAGAAGCCGCCCCATACTTTCGGAAAGGCCGTGAGGTGTGGGTAGCTACCTACATGCTGGACGGAAAGCGCAAAGTCGTAGAGGCCAAGACACAAGCCCTAGCAACCGAACGGCGCAACCTAGCAACCGCACGTCATCGCCCCCGCAACGGTTCAACGCTCACCCCGGCGACAACGGTTATCGAGCTGGTCGAATGGTGGCTTGAGCACGTCTACCGGCAGCGCGTTCGAGCCAGCTCGTACGGTGCCAAACAGAACCAGCTATCTCGACTGAGGCTCGCTGCAATTGCTGACGTGCCCGTAGCGAATCTGACTACTGAACAGTTGATCCGCTGGCGAACAGACCTTCTCACCAAACTCGCGGCGGCAACGGTTGCGGGCACCCTGAAAGCCGTGAAAGAAGTGTTGCGGGAAGCAGTCCACATAGACCTCATCCTCAAGAATCCGGCCGAGAAGGTGAAACCACCGAAGGTTGGCAAGGTTAAGAAGCGCGTCTTGGTAGACGACGAAGCCTCCCGACTGATCGATGCGTGCTCCACGTCGCGCTACGGGGCAGCGGTTGCCATTCTCTACACGACAGGGTTACGAGTATCCGAAGTGCTCGGCCTGTCGTGGGATGACATTGACCTGAGCGCAGCCACCGCCAAAGTGCAACGGTCTGTCACCGAAGGCAAAGGCGTCGGCCGGTCATTAAACACGACGACGAAGAATGAAGGGGCGCAAGGAACCCACCGGCTCGGCCCGAAAGCCATCGAGCTCCTCAGAGAGCGGCAAGCCGAACAAGCCGACGAGAAGGTTGCGGCCGGCACGTTGTGGAAGCGATGGCAGCATGACGGCATAGAAGTGTCCCTTGTGTTCACGTCCGAAGATGGTCACCTGGGATCACGGCAGAAGGTGGTCGAGCTCATCAAACGAAAAGCCGAATCGTTAGGTATCGACCCTGCAGGAGTCGCCACTCATACCGGTCGGCGCACAGTGATCACCGAGCTACGCAACTCTGGCGTTCCGCTCGATGACATCGCCGCACACGTTGGACATGCCGACACCCGAACTACGGAGGGCTACGTGCAAAGCTCCGGCACTCGTCGCCAAGACACCGCCGATGCAGCGTTCAACTTGCTCGACCCACTGCGGCGCAAACCGAACAGCGAATAGACGCCACGACTCTGTCGACACCTCACTGTCGAACAGCACCACCGCTCGACGGAAGCTTTCGCGGATACGTCGAGAGCGCGACGGTCGCAGCAGACAGCTCGGCACGCTGCCGAGTTGCTCGACCCGACAGTCGTTTAGCACGACGAGGCGCCACAAAAAGTATCTGGCACATCGTGCGAAATGGCAGAAATAGCTGTCGCCGAACCCGGGTGTTGATGGCCAGACCGTAGGCATGGAACCAGCCGTGCCACCCAGACACCCCGCTGCGCAACAACTTGCCGTTCGACCACCCGAACCTGGTGAGATATGGCCACTCACCGATGTGTATGTCGAACTCGTTTGGGCCCACCGACTTGGACCGTCGGCCACGCTCGCTGCTCGACACATCGGCCGGCACCTTGAGCGCTACCCGAACGGCGGCACCCTCAACCTCGACACGCTTGCGAAATCGATCGGGCTGTCACGGCCCGATGCACCGCCGTCACCGGAGGTTGGGCGCAACTCCACCATCGTCAACTCGATCCAACGCCTCGGATACTTCGGTGTCCTCGAATGGTCACCAGACGACGCAACGATCACCACATCAGGCAGGACGCGCGGCATGTCCGGCCCTCAACTTCGCAACGCGCCGCCAGCGGTGCAGCAACTGCACTACGCGTTCCTCGCCGCATCGGCAGGTATCGATCTCAGACCTGCGTCACAGCTCGAACGTGCGGCGAATCGGCTTCAGTCGGCGTCGGCCACACGAACATTCGAACCAGCAACCGGGCGCTCACGCTGACCGGAGCGTCAGCAGTGCACGACTCCGATGCCTGCGTGCTGCGTGGCTCGGAACGAAAGTGCGACATGGCGTTTGTTCGGTGTGAGGACTCCGCTACTCGCGCCCGACGAAGGCTCGATCTAGCGGAAACCGACGATGTCAACCGGGCGGGGACCCAGCACAGTTCGTTCGGCCTATTGGGCCTGCTGCCAGGCCGGCGATCGACCTCCGAAGGACTCGTTGGTTCTCAACAGACGTACACTGCCGCTGTGCAGCTTCCGGAATTTGCGCTCCCACCAGTTCGTGAGGTCGTGATTGCAACACGCTTTGTACCGATTCCAGTTACTTCCGCTGGCCTCGTTCACTGGGCTGACTCGGTGCTTGGTTCGGAGTTTCCGACGTATCAGGACATGCCTGCGGTCGATATGCCGATCGAGCCGGTTGGTGGAGAGGGAACAGCGCTTGCGGGGCTTGCGCAGTTTGGCTTTGCGTTTGTGCCGCACAGGAACCGCTTGTGGTTTCGGTCGGCCGACGGGAACCGCCTCGTTCAGATTCAACCGGACTGGTTTGCTGTGAACTGGGATTCGGCCGGATCGGTCGCCGAGTACCCTCGATATGGCGCAATCGAGGAGTTGTTTCTCAGCGTCTATGATGAGCTGCCGGCCATGGCCGCCGAGGCAGGTGCCGCTGATGGAATCGTACCGCTCCAATGTGAAGTCACCTACGTGAATCACGTCGGGTCGGAGTCGGGTCTGCTCGATCATTCGCAAGCCCATGAGTTCTTCCGTCTTGTGAACGCCTTCCCTGACCCGCTGGGCACATCAAGTAACGCACACACCGAGGTCTCCTTCGGTCTCCCGCTGGGGTCGGGCGATCAGGTCGGGCGATTGCACGTTTCTTTGACGCCGGGCCTCACAGCAGACGGCCGCTCGCCGATCTATACGCTCACCATGACAGCGCGAGGGAAACCCCGATCGGCCGATCGGCAGGGTATGTTGAACTTTGTGCGACTTGGGCATGAAGGTATCGTCCGGGGATTCGCTGCTATGACAACGGAGCACGCACATCGAATCTGGAGGCGTCATGACTGACATGTTGGTGCCGAGCCGCTTTGGGACCGGCGAATTGCTTCAACGGCAGTCACCGTTGTCGTCGTCGTTTGCGGTAAGGTCGATATCCGTGGCGCCAGCCGCCGAGGCGATCTACCTTCACGCTCAACGGCCAACTCAAAACAGCTTTTCCCAAGACTTGCTTGCGCAACTCGAAGCCTTACTGAACCTCCCGCCGAAGTGGGACGGGAATGACGCACCAGTGGTTACGACCGCTGCCCTGGCTGTCGCCGAACGCGTTGTTTCGATCGCTGCGGGCTGGCCGACATGCGCTCAACTAATTCCGACGCGTCACGGCGGCATCTCGATCGAGGTTCACAGCCTTCGCGGTGACATGTCGATTGATGTTGACCCGATGGGCGCGACCGAACTGTTTTTCAGCGACACAGAAACGGGTGTTGACGCCGAAGGTCCAATGGGTCAAATGTTGGACGAGCACGCCGCCGTTCTGAACCGCATCATCTCCGGGTAGCGGACGTTGGAACTGGTTGTCGGTGGCTGATATCGCTGATGGAGACACCGTCTGGCGACGTATCCCACCGGCCATGGTTGTCCAGGACCCGAAGGTCGACGGAGGCTTTCGCCCGTCCAAAGAGGCACTGACGGATGATGCCGATCTTGACCCAATGTCGACCTACTGCGCCAGCATGGTTCGAGAGCTTGGGCTAGACGCGTCTTCGGTGCTCGGGGCCCGTAGCGGTAACTGGGCGGTGTTCGAGTTAGCGGTCGGATATCTGAGAAATGATGAGGAACAGGTCGTCACGCACGACCCGATTGAGCCGGCTACTGAACCGTGTGATCCTGCCCACACCGTTGTGATCGGTGAGAAGCTCAAGTCACGTCGCGAACGCATGGCCATTCGGGGTCGCCTTGTCCACCGTCGCTCGGTGTGATCGGAGCCCGTCGTCAGTGCACGTAACCACACAACCGCCTTCGAGCGCGCCAATTTGTCCACGTTTGAAACTACGCAGGATTTTCTTGGGCTGACTGGTGTCGCCGTCGCCAGATGACGACGGCGCAACACGCTGCGCTTGGGCCTTGGTACATTCGGTATCCGTAGATCGGTTGGGGGAGTGCGGACGTGCAATCTGTGATGCGCAATGGCGAGGGCTCCAGGCCGACACGACCGGGCTGACGGTCGCTTCGTATCTGCATGCCACGTCACGCGCCCTGGACCCGCATCCGCATCAGCACAACGTCGTGATCAACGCCGTCACCGACACCAACGGTCAACCCCGCGCTCTTGACGCCCGGCTCCTCTACCAACACGCCCCTACCGCCGCTGCGCTCGCCACCGCTGCGCTCCGTTGGGAGCTACGAGATCTGAACCTCGGTTGGTGGCATCGTGATGGCAAAACGTGGGAACTCGAAGGCATCGCCCCGACCGTGATCGCAGAGTTCTCCCGACGGCGCAACGACATCGACGAAATCACCGCCGTTCTCGAACAAACCCTCGGACGCAAAGTCACCTGCGCCGAAACCGACACGGTCGCTCTCGCTACCCGCGCCCCGAAGCAACCCACTGACCCGACCGAGTTGCTCGACGACTGGCATCAACGGGCACGCCATCACGGGCTCGAACCCCACCACCTCGACATCCACCTCACGCGACCTGGTGCGACGATCGTTCACCACCGCCTGCCACTCCCGCTCGTCGCCAAGCTGCACACCGACCTCAACGCACCCGACGGGCTGTGCGCCACCACGAGTGTGTTCCGCCGTGCCGACGTG
>JANMCE010000035.1:0-26806 GCA_031360915.1 Actinomycetes bacterium
ATCGGGAAGGGCCAACTTATTGAGGTCGGTGCCGGCGTTCTTCCCGACAGCAACCACTTCGCACCGGTTGGGCGTGCACGACTCGGGCAGGCGGCCATCAAGGATCTGAACGGCGGAGCTCAACTTTTCCATGCCGCCCAAACGAAACAAGGTGCCGTCGGGCATGGCGAGGCTGCGGAACTCCACCAGCCTCCGCAGCGGGCCGATTCCCGGTACCGCCAGCCGAACGCGCAGCCCTGCGTCGACAGAACCAAGGACTGCCTGCGTTGGTTGCGATTCGGGCGCAAGGGCCACCGTCACGACCCGCTCGGAAGGGTCAAGGTCCTGCAAGGTTCGCCTCAGCAGCAGATCGCCGGCAACGGTCGGCAGGACAACCAGTATCGCTAGGGCGGCGACGGCTGCACCCATGGCGATACCAGCCACAACACTTTGTGCGGGACGAGCGCGCAAGCGGGCAAGTGCGTAGGACCCGGCGACCCGCCACGTCGCAAATGGTCGCCAGCCTTCCCTTTGTTGCGTCACGGGTAATAGAGTAACAGTCGTGACGCAGCCCGCCAGCCCAACACCGGCAACGGACGAGCGCGGCCGCCCACTTGATCGTCACGGCCGCATGATTCCTTTGGGCACCTGGCCTGAAGGACGCGAGGCGCCCGGGAGGCTCGAACTTGTGCGTCGCCTCCTCAACACGCAGAACCTGGAGAACGGTGCCGAACTCCTGGGCGACACCGCTGAACTGCGCTACTGGATGACGCAGGAGGGGTGTGCGGTCTCCGGACGAATTCTGCGCGCTGATGCGGCACGGGTGCATGAGCTCCGCTCGCTGCTTCGCGAAACGCTGTTTGTACACGGCGCTGCGCCCAGAAGTGCGAGTGACCGGCTCACGCGTTTCGCCGAGTCGCTTCCGGTGACCTTTGCGTTCCCCGACGGCGTGCGATTTGTTCGACTCGGCGGTGATGTCGACGTGTTCCTCGTCAGCGTGCTGGCCACCGTCCACACTGCCATGGGCGACCAAAGGTGGCATCGGTTGAAAGCGTGCAAGCACTGCCAGTGGGTGGTGTACGACCATTCGAGGAACAACTCGGCATCGTGGTGTACCGAAAAAGCCTGCGGATCGCGGCAGCGCGCCCGCCAGTACCGACAACGGGTGAAGCAACGCAACAGCATCTGAGCGCTCATCGACCTACACGCGTCGCGTCGCCGTATGAAAGCATCACGGGTATCGAACCGCTCCCGTACTTCGACGCCGACACCATCTTCGCAGCCGTTTCTATGACCGATGCCGTGGAAGCGCTTCGACGCGCCTTCGCGTCACGTCCCGCACACGCAGCTCGTACTCACCTGCGTACCGCGGGCGCCGAATTCCTGGTGATGCCCGCGGCGAACGGCGACGCAGCCGGCGCCAAGATGGTGATTATTCAGCCGAACAACGAGCTAGCGGGCCGACCGGTCATCCAGGGCCTCTACGTGCTGTTCGACGCCGCTGGCGGGCGACCCTTGGCGCTCCTCGATGGTGCCGCGCTCACGTTGCTACGAACCCCTGCTGTTTCGGCCCTTGCCACCGATGTCTTGGCTCGACCAGATGTCACCTCGGTCGGCATTCTTGGCACCGGCCCGCAGGGGCTGGCCCACCCGGCTGCGATGCGAGCCGTACGCCCGTCCGTCCACACCGTAATCGTCGCCGGTCGATCCTCCGACCGGGTCGACGCCGTCGTGAAAAGCCTCCACGCCGACGGCTTTGATGCCCGGTCGGGCACCTGGGCCGAGGCTGCCGCGTGCGACCTGGTCTGCGGATGCACCCGGTCATCCGAGCCGCTCTTCTCCGTCGACGCGCTGCGACCGGGAGCGCACCTCAACCTCGTCGGTTCGTACCGTACCGATCTCCGCGAGGTCGGGGCCGATGTCATTTCACATGCAACTATCTTCGTCGATGAAATCGGGGCAGCGCGGGCCGAGGCCGGCGAGCTGACCATGGCCGTCGATGAGGGACGCTGGACTTGGAACGCGGTCGCCGGAGATCTTTCCGATCTAGCGGCCGGAAACGCCGGGCGTGCCACCACCGGAGAAATCACCCTGTTCAAGAGTGTTGGCCTGGCCGTTCAGGATCTCGCCATCGCTCAACACGTCGCACGATCACGAGGTTTGCTATGACCAAGTCTGTTGTCATCATCGGTGGCGGGCTCATGGGCCTGTCGACCGCCTTCTTCCTCACCGAACTGGGTGCCGAGGTCACCATCATCGACCACGGCAAGTTGGGTGGAGGTGCGGCCCGCGGCAACGCCGGCTACATGTGCGGATCGATCCTTGAACCGCTCGCCAATCCCACCGCTATTCCGGCCGCGTTCAAGTCGCTGAGGGATCCGACTCGCGCCCTTCGCGTCGACCCGACCAAGCTGCCATCGTTGCTGCCGTGGTTCGTGAAGTTCGCGTCACGGTCGACGGCCGCCACCCACCGCAAGACCAGCACCGAGTTGGTGAACTTCAATCGACCGATGCTCCAACTGATGGAACAGATGACGGCGGCGGGCATCGACGTCACACAAGGCAAAGGCCTAGTCGTGCCGTTCCACGACGAAGGACTGGCGAGACACTGGGGTGACGTCATGTCGCCCATGTCGGAAATGCTCGGTTACCCCACCCTCAAGATGCTCGGGGGTGATGAGCTGCGCAAGGTTGTGCCCGCGCTCACCGACCACATCAACGCCGGGTTCGTCATGGAAGCAGACCGCTCCATTGACCCTCGCCGCTACGTCGACACCATGATCGATGTCATCCGATCGCGTGATGTTCGCATCATCGAGGACGCTCCTATCCGCTCCTTCGAATACGGCAATGGCCGCATTGGCGCGGTGAAGACCGCGCAGGGCAGCGTGACCGGTGGCGAATTTGTGCTTGCCGTCGGCAGCGGCAGTCGGGTCATGGGCAAAATGCTCGGGCTACGCATTGCGGTCATCGCCGGTCAGGGCTACAACGTTGCCTTACCGAAGGACGCTGGCTTGGACTCTCCGGTCATTTTCGAGGAAGCTCACGCGGCAGCCACGCCCTTCGACGATCAGATTCGTCTTGGCGGCACCATGGAGTTCGCAGGCGACAACCCGAAGTTCGACGGGCGACGCGTCGATGCCATCATCAACTCGATGCGCAAGTTCGTAAACCTCGACTGGGAGAAGCGTACGGGCACCTGGGCCGGTTGCCGCCCCATGACAGCCGACGGCAAACCGTTTATCGGCAGGCCAAAGGGCTGGCAGAACCTGACCCTTGCAACCGGTCACGGCATGTTCGGCCTGTCACTGTCGCCCGTGACCGGCCACGCGGTGAGCGAGCTCTTGGTGCATGGCCATGCGTCAGCCGATCTGACGCCGTTCCACCCGAATCGCTAACGCTGCAGGCTACGAGCCGCCGATTTCACGGCCCCACACATCAGAGAGCACAAAACCGGTCTGGTACGGGTCGGTGGGGTCAACGGCCGAGGTGCGCGTGCCAACCACCCAGCCGCGACCGGAAATCGACGGCACCACGGCAGGCCGACCGGCAACGGTGATATCGCTCAGAATGCTCACGTTGAACTCGCTGTCAATCAGTGACCGGGCCACGAACTGTTGGCCAACCGCAGCCTGACCGCGGGCCGACATGACCGCGAGTCGAGCGGAGTTGCCGGTACCGCACGGTGACCGATCAACCCGACCGCTCAACACGGTGGCGCCGCGCAGGGAACCGTTGGCCGGGTCATCATCGCCCGTGACCATCACGTAGGAGATGAAGTCGATCTCGGGCACTTCAGGGTGCTTCACACTGATCTCTTTGCGAGCCGCGGCCGACACCAGTTCGGCTGCTTCCACCACGTCTCGGGCCGACCCTCGGTTGAGGGTGACGCCGAGTTGCTTGGAGTCAACCAGCACGTAGTAGCAACCGCCGTAGGCAACGTCCACCATGACGCGACCGATACCCGGCACATCGAGGGCCACGTCGAGCGCTTCCACAAACGACGGAACCCCCTGCAGGGTGACCCGCTCGCAACGGCCATCGCGACACGTCGCCTTGACCCGCACCAGACCGGCTGCAGTCTCGAGGACCACAGTCGTTTCGGGTTCGGACATGGGCACCACGCCGGTTTCGAGGAGCGCGGTCACCACGCAGATGGTGTTTGATCCGCTCATGGCGTGAGCACGATCGGCCTGCAGGATGATGAACCCGGCATCGGCCTCGGGATCGTTGGAGGGAAAGACCAGGTTGGCGCTGGCTTGGGGACGACCCCGCGGTTCGAACGCAAGGTAACGACGAATGGAATCATCCACCTCGTTCACATAATGCAACTTCTCGCGCATGGTGACACCGGGAATCTCGAAAACGCTACCGAGGTAGCAGGTGCCCTGCTCGCCCTCGGCGTGGGCCTCAACGGCGGTGAGCGTGCGGGTCTGGCGCATCAGCCGAGATCGAGCGCAAGTGCCTGGTCGAGCACTCGCAACGTTTCGGCTGCAACATCATCAAGCAGCGGCAGCAACGGCTGACGCACGTCGCCGCACTGGATGCCTTGATGGCCAAGGCCGAGCTTGGCCTTCTGGTTGTACGAGCCGCTCTCCATGTTCTGCACCCACGGCAGCATGCCGTCGAAGATGCGAACGGCTTCGGCATGATCGCCGCGCAACGATGCTTCAAGCAGCTTCACGTGGTGCTTGGGCAGCACGTTGGAGGTACCGGCCAACCAGCTGCGTACGCCCCACACGAAGTAGTCGACGGCCTGGTCGTCGGAGCCGCACATGATCTCAATCTTGCCCGCATAGCGCTTACGCATGGCGAGGAAACGGGAGAAGTCCCCGCTCGACTCCTTGATCCCGACAATTTCAGGGATGTCGACGACAGCGTCGAGGCACTCGAACCCGATCTCGATCCCGGCGCGGGCCGGGTAGTTGTACAGGATGATCGGCAGGCCAACTTCACTCGCCACCGCTGCGTAGTGGGCCGCAAGCTCACGTTGTGTCGGCAGCGACGTGTACGGCGCGGCGAGCATGAGCGCGTCGTAGCCAAGGTCACGGGCGATGAGGCCGTGGGCGATGACCTCGCGGGTGGAACCGGCATTGCACCCGGCCACCATTTGGGCCCGGCCGGCGGCAACCTCGACCGCTTTACGAGCGAGTTGCGTGCGCTCATCGGTGCTGAGCGCGTAGTACTCCCCGGTAGTGCCGTTGGCAACCAGGCCGCGCACGCCACCGGCGAGGCAGAACTCGATCACCTTGGCAAAGCCATCCAGATCCAGGTCACCATTGGCACGCATCGGCGCGACGATCGGCGTGTAGACGCCCTCAAGTTCAAGAGAAAGTTTGGCCATCAGCACAGTGTAATCAAGGCTGTGCTGCTACTCACTGGGAACCGACGCCATCACCGATTTCAGCGCTTGGGCCGCGCCCATCAGTCCGGCACTTTCGAAGGGAACAACGATCTTGGCGTTGTCACTGTCGGCAAACTTGCTCAAGGTTTCGAGTTGCAGAATGGCTATGAGTGACGGGCTCGGGTTGGCGCTGTCGATCGCTCCGTAGACACTGGCGATGGCCTGGGCCTTGCCTTCAGCCTCCAGGATGTAGGCCTGCCGATTGCCTTCGGCCCGAAGAATGGCCGCCGCCCGCTCGCCTTCTGCGGCACGAATCGCCGCCTTGGCCGCACCGTCGGCAATGTTGATCGCAGACTGCTGGTTTCCTTCCGACTGGAGGATCTTGGCTCGCTTCTCCTGATCGGCCTGCTTCTGTAACGCGAGTGCTTCGAGGATCTTCGGCGGCGGCGTGATCTCCACAATTTCAATGCGGGCGATGCGGATGCCCCACTTGTCGGTGACCGCTTCCATCTGTAGCTGCACGTCGGTGTTGATCCGCTCCCGCTCCGACAGCGCCTCATCGAGCGACAGGGTGCCGATGACCGAACGCAGCGCAGTACGAGCGAGGGCATCGATGGCCACATCAAAGTTGGCCACGCTGAACAGCGCCTGCTTGGCGTCGACGATCTGGGTGAAGATCGTGGCGTTCACCGTCACGACCACGTTGTCCTTGGTGATGACCTCCTGACGGTCTCCGGGCACGGGGATTTCGCGCATGTCCACTCGCTTTAAGTCATCAATGAACGGCGCGATGATGACCAGCCCGGGTTCATGCGTCTTGCGGTACTCACCAAGACGTTTCACCACACCGACTTCACCCTGCTGCACGATGTTCACCATCTTTCGAAGCATGAACAGCAACACCGCTGCGATCAAAACAGCGATGACCAGACTGACAATGGCAACGGGACTGATGGCAATCATTCGTACTCCTCATAGGCGGGTGTGACGGTAAGCGTGGTGCCGACAACAGCGGTGACGATGATGTGAGTGGCGGGCGGAATGGGCGGGCTGAAGGTGGCGGTTGCCGCCAGCCAGTTCTCGCCGAGGAGCCGCACGTGGCCACCCGGATGCGGCCCCACTTCATCGGTCGTTATGCCCTTCGCGCCGACGAGGCCGCCGTGCACGCCGCCGATCACTAGACCAGGCCCTCGGCGTGCAAAGGCACGACTCATGTGCGGTCGCACTGCGACCAGACCAACGGCCGCAACAATGATGGCCACCAAAATCTGGAGCGGAATGGCCGTCGGCACGAACACCGCTGTGACAGCCGCCGCCAGCGCACCGGCGGCACCGAACATGGCGAAGAAGGCCAAGTGATGCATTTCGATGGCGAGCAGCACCACGCCGATAAGCACCCAGATCAGAATCGTCACCGACCTTCGCGTCGGTTGGACCGATTGAGACGTGCTGGCCATCGCGGGCGCCTCGACCACACTGGTCACCGGAGCGACGGACACCGACGGTGCCGTCACCAACGTCACCGAGGGCTCACCCGTGCGAATCTGGGCTGGCTGGCGGGCGAGGCTGGTCAAACCAGCCGCGATACCAAACACCAGCACCGCAGCAAGCACCGACAGCAGCGCCACGGCTCGCGGCCGACGATGCGGGCGCGCATCGAGCCGCGCAACCGACGCGTCGGCTCTGGCCGCGAGCGGCGAGGGTGCCAGGTCGAGAATGTCACCAAGAGCCGAGCGGAGTTCATCGTCGAGTGATTCGCTCATCGCAACGCCTTCCGTAAGTGCGCCCGAGCGCGAGCGAGGTGACGGCGAACGCTGTCGGGACTGATACTGAGCAGCGTCGCAATCTGGGTGGCGTCCCAGTCTTCCCAGTAGGTGAAGTAGACCACCGACCTTTGCTGCACGCTCAGCGCGGCAACGGCTCGACGAATGTCGAGTTGACTCTCGTGCGGTGGCGAGACCGCCGGTAGGACTGCGTGCAGGTCGCGGACCTGTCGCCTCTGCCGACTCCGTATCTGATCGACTGCCGTGTTGGTGACAGCTCGAAACAGATACGCACGCTCGTGTTCCAGCTCCCGGTGTCCGAACCGCTCGAACTTGGCAAAGGTGATCGACACCACGTCGGCCGCGTCATTCGGGCCGACGAGCAGTGTGGCGTACCGCAGCAGCTCTGCCGCATGTCGATCCCACAGTTCGGCCTGCCCTAGTTGCCGGGGCGCGTCGACAGCGGTCATCACACTTCTTTTGACGTCACCGAGCCGCTTGGGCATGGACAGCCAATCCGAGAAAGTTGAAAAGATCTTGCAAGAGCCAGTCTGCCCGACCGGACGCCGTTCCACACGCAGCCTCCCGTTCCCGGTTCGCGGTAGCGTCTGGTCAGGGCTCTTTTCAGCGAACGGGGAACGACATGCACGACCTGGTGATTCGGGGCGGAACGGTCGTCGACGGTACCGGGGCGGCACGCGCGCGAGCCGACGTTGCGGTCGATGACGGCATCATCACCGCAGTCGGGACCGATGTCGGCGGTGGCCGTCGCACGATCGATGCCGAGGGAAAGCTGGTCACGCCCGGTTGGGTGGATATCCACACCCACTACGACGGGCAGATCACCTGGGATCCGGTGCTCGCTCCGTCGTCGATCAACGGCGTGACCTCCATCGTGGTCGGAAACTGCGGCGTGGGTTTTGCACCCGCCCGACCCGATCGTCACGACTGGCTCATCTCGTTGCTGGAGGGCGTGGAGGACATTCCTGGAACGGCACTCACGGAAGGCATGACGTGGGGATGGGAGAGCTTTCCGCAGTACCTCGACGTGCTTGCTTCACGGCAGTGGACGATCGATGTCGGCACGCAGGTGCCCCACGCCGCGCTACGAACCTACGTGATGGGCGAACGTGGCGCCGACCACACCGTTCGTGCCAATGCCGATCACATTGCCGAGATGGCTTCGGTCTGCGAAGCCGCGGTGCGGGCGGGTGCACTCGGGTTCACGACGTCGCGCACCTGGGTGCATCGCACAAGCGTCGGCGAGACCATCGGCACGCTGACGGCATCCACCGAAGAGGTGCTGGGCATTGCGTCGGCTCTTCGCAAGGCTGGTACCGGTGTCATCCAATTGATCTCGGACGCGTACCAAACCACCGATCTTGATCTCGTTGCCAGTGAAACTGCTTTGCTGTCGCGCATTGCATTGGAAGTGGGACGGCCGTTGAGCTTCACCGTTCAGCAAAATGACGATGCGCCCGACCGATTCCGCGACCTACTCGCCAACATCGCCGCGTGGAACTCAGCCGGTGCGCACTCACGAGCACAGGTAGCCGTGCGGCCGATCGGCGTGTTGGCCGGACTCACGGCCACCGCCAACCCACTCATCTTCTGCCCGAGCTACCAGGCCGTCAGCCGACGACCGTTGGCCGAGCGGGTCGCCGCGTTGCATGACCCTGCATTCCGGGAACGTTTGTTGGTCGAGCACGCTGAGGTGAAGGTTGATGGCTTCCTCGGCCTCATTCACGCAGGCTTCGACCGCATGTATCCGCTTACCGATCCGCCCAACTACGAGCCCACACCCGAGCACAGCGTGGCGGGTATCGCAGCCGCGGCTGGTCGCGATGCGAGGGAGATGCTGTTCGATCTTCTGCTCACCGAGGACGGCGCACGTCTGCTCTACATCCCCCTGATGAACTACGCCCACGGCAGCCTGGACGATGTACGGGAAATGCTCACATCGCCCGACGCCATCGTCGGCCTGTCCGACGCCGGCGCACATTGCAACGCCATCTCCGACGGCTCATTCCCCACCACCGCGCTGACCCACTGGACTCGCGATCGAACGCGAGGCGAGCGACTGGGGTTGGAGATGATGGTGCATCACCAAACCCAACGCACCGCCTCGCATGTCGGCTGGCTCGACCGCGGCGTTCTGGCTCCCGGCTATCTCGCTGACATCAACGTGATCGATTACGACAAGCTCGCACTGCGCCCGCCCCGTATCGTCAACGATCTTCCCGCAGGCGGCACCCGCCTCATGCAAGAAGCGGTTGGATACACCGCCACCATCAAACGCGGCCACGTCACCGTCGACAACGGCACCGTCACCGACGCCCGCCCAGGCCGCCTCGTGCGCGGCACCACCAGCCAGGCTTGACGAATCGCTGCTCGCGTTCATTGTTCGAGCGAAGGGCGAACACCTGGAACTCGGACGGGATCAGCTATCGCCACCCGACCAGGCACACCGTCGGCGACGCCAGCCCGATCGGCGAGGGTCTGGCTGGTATCAGTGCTGAGGAAACCGGAGGTGTTTCGTTCTCGTCGACAAAGAACCTGGGGGCAGATGGTTGGCTCACGCAGCAGTTGACGTCTGCTGCGTTTCATACGCGATAGCGGCGCGAATCTGTTCAAACGGCAGGTCGTTCGGCGAGAAACTCCGGTGAGTCACCAGCAGCGAAGAGTTCCATGATCCGCTCGGTTGCCACGCCCCGTATAGATGGACGCCCAAAACTCATCTCAGGGTCGATGACCACGGGGGAAGTCTTACCGGCTGGGTGCAACCGAACGACCACATCGTCCATGAACTCCACCTTCAAGAGGTACTGCTCCACCTCGGGCGCGAGCATCAGTTCCTGCCCCGATCTGACAACGATAGCAAGATCGCTCGACAGCCCGGTTTCCTCTTGGATCCGCAGGATCAACTGCTTGTCGTACACCAATGGCTTCGAGTGGGCGAACGGGTAGAGGAGCCCATAATGCTCGCGAAGCCGGTCCGCCACGGGCCGAATATGTTGCAGCGGCACGCGTGCCCGGCGGTACTCGCGGAGCGCGGCCAGCTTTCAGCCCGCGAGTTCTCGTTGATCGAACGCTATCGGGCGGAGCGAGACGAAGACCGACTTCGCTGGATTGTTGATGTCCTCGCGGAGAGACCGGACGCCGTGATGTCGGCAACGATGGCCGCTATCGATGCGGCTGCGACGGCCGGTGGGCTGGGTGAACGCATCCTTCACGAAACCGGGAAGTGGGTCGTCACCAGCGCAGATGGTTCAGTACGCCATGAGCTGTTTGCTTTCGGACCGAAGGCCATCGCCGTGACGGCGCTCCTCCAGTACTCCATCTTTCCCGAGGAACTCGACGCCACCCAGGCAACGAGCGCAGCATGGTCCACATTCGACTTCTTTCAGCAACGCGAGTCACCCGACTTCGTGTCCGACACTCGGATTATCGCTCCCCGCTTTCCCGACATCGAGCGCCCCGTGCTCGGGGCAACAGGGCTTCTGCGGCTGGGAAGAACCGACGTAGAGACCGACATTGTGAGCGCATTCGAGACGTGGCGGCCCTTCGCCACCAGCCTGCTCATCGCCGCGGGTGAGGCCATCATGGAGGACCAGGCCAACGATCCCGAATTGCTCTACGGACCGTATCTGCCGACGTTTCTCTGGAGCTGACCTCCGGTCGGGATGTCGTTAGGGACGTGTTGTCCTCGTGGTGGTGGTAGTGGTGGTGGTGGTGGTGGTGGTGGTGGTGGATCCGCCGCCCGTGCCGCCGCTGCCGGACCCGCCTCCGCCACCGCCATCTTTGCCGCTTTCGGTCGTGGTGGGCGATGACGATACGGGCGGCGGCGTAGTTGCTGGCGTGGTGGGCGACGAACTGCCACCGCCACCCGAGCCGGAACCGCCGCCCGATCCTCCGCTATCGGAGCCGCCACCTGAACCTGATCCGGATACTGCGGTCGTTTCCGTCGTAGTCGAGCCACCGTCGCTGCCGCCACCCGAACCCGATCCGCTACCGCCACCCGAATTCGATCCGCTACCGCCGCCGCTACCGGATGCGATCGTGGTTGTCGACGAACCGCCGCCCGTCCCCTTACCCGAGTTGTCCTCGATTGTCGTCACGGTGGTGGAAGCGCTACCGCCCTTGCCAGAGTTGGACTCTGCTGCCGGGGTCGTGTCGCCGCTCTTCGTCGGCGCGGTGGTGGGTGAGTCGTCGGATCCACCGGAGCTGTTCGATCCTCTACCGCTGTTGTTTACCCGTACGCGAGCGTCATCCACTTCTTGAGTGGCCGGCTGGCCGAGGCGACGACGATCATTATCACTGAGCTTGGCCAATGCATCGTCGGCACCTGCGACGGCACCCGGAAGTGCTGCATCGTCGGCCTTGCGCAGGTTTGACAAGGCATGCTTCGCATCGGCGAGTTCGACAGAGTCGACCGGCAGCCCGACACCGTGGGCCACGATGCGAACCGGGCGAGGCAGCGCTCCTTGGTTCGCAGCCGCGGCGAGCGCCGTCGTGCCGGTAAGGCCGATTACCGCAACGGCGCCGGTAATCGCCAGACGACGGCCGAGCCGACGCGCCGGCCGGGCAAACGGTACGACGACCTGTTCCGTTCGATCCATCGCAGTTGTGGCGTCGACAGTGGTGATCTGCACCGTCGCATCGACCGACGTGGGCCGAGCCATCATCGTCGTGGCGTCAACAGTGCTCATCTGCATCGTCGGGTCGACCACAACGGGTCGCTCGATTGCCGACGTCGGGTCGACGGTGCTCATTACTATGGTCGGGTCGATGACGGCAGAAGCGTCGGCGACGAACAGGTTGCGGAAAGCGGCGAGTTCGGCCAGGCTCGGCCGCTGCGGGGTGTCGGCGGCGAAGAAGTGACCGAGGCTTTCCAGCAGGTTGTTGTCTTCGAAGTTGTCGTCATTGGTTGTCATCGGTACACCTCCTTGAAATGTTCTCTGAGTCGTTCGAGGGCTCGGGATTGGGCCATGCGTACTGCGCCAGGTTTTCGATCAAGCAGGGTGCCGACATCTTCAGCGGTTAGGGCGCCGATTACTCGCAGATCGAGGATTTCACGATCATCGTCGGAGAGCATGCGGTAGGCCCGCTTCATGGCCTGGGCTTCTTCGTTTCCTTCGAGTGCTGCGCCGATGTCGTCGCTGATGTCGAGCGGGGCAACGGGGTGTCTTCGATCTCTTTCGACTGCTCGGTAGCGATCGGCGACGACGTGGCGGCAGATTCCGAAGATCCATGCCGAGAGTCCGACACCGGTCGCATCAAACCGCTCGATCGAACCGACCGCCCTGGCCATGGTCTCGGCCACGATGTCGCTGGCGTGGTCATGGTCGACTCGCTTGGCTGCGTATCCCCGCAGCCGGGGGTAGATCTCGAGGTACACCGACTCCCACGCAGCCGGGTCCTTTCGTTTGATGCGATTCAGCAGATCGTTCGTCACGTCTTCTCGCATCAGTGTTCATCGTTTCACAATCGGCCAACACGGTTGGGCCGGACCGTCGACGGGAGAGGACAATTTGGCCCAACCGATCTGGGTGAGGACGATCAGCCGTGGCCGCCACCCTTGCCGCCGTGATCCTCAACCGTGGCGGTCGAAGTGGACGGCGTGGTCGTGGCCACGCCGTGGATGCTCGGTACGGTGTCGTTGCCGTGGCGACCGTTGTTGTCCTGGGCGTCGTGCACAGCGGCAGCAACTGCGTTGCCGTTGCCATGATCGTCGTTGGCATCATGGGCAGCGGCGGAAACGGCGTTGCCATGGTCGTCGTTGACATCGTGCGTCGCGTCATCGTGCGTGGCCGAGTCGTCCGAGGCGACCTTGGTCTTGTCGTCGTTGGCATCGTGGGTGGCGCGGTCATCGGCACCGTGGCGAACCTCGTTGGCCTCGACCGTTGCGGCAGTCGTCGACGTGGCAGAGGTGGTCGCAACTGGGGCGACGCGGTCGGTGGCATCGTCGTCGGTGGCATCGTCGTCGGCAACCGTGGTGGCGGTGGTGCCCGCAACCGTGGGGGCCGTGGTGCTGGGGGCGGAGGCGACCGTGCTGACAACGGCGGGCTTCGGGCTGTCGTTGCGGTGCTCGATCACACCGACGGTGGCAAACACCATGGTGGAGGTACCGATCACGGCAACCAGGGAGGAGACGCTTCCGACGATGAGCTTTCGTGCCTTCATGGTGAATTCCTTCGTTTGTGGGTGAGCACTTCCTTGCCCCCTACATCGCACGAACCCTTCGAACATCACACCTCCAGCCTGTGACGTTCGTCACTTCATTGCCCGTGATGCTGCCGCCAACAACATCCGCGCCCGCCGAAGTCCTTAGTTCCCGATAGAACTAGACCCCACAGCTCTGGGCGATCCTCATCGGCGTCAACATGGAACCCCGTACTGCTCGCCACCGGATCGCTCGCCAGCCTGCTTTGGCTCGATGCACTCAAACGCCTCGACCTCCCCGTGCGCCCACGGGATTTCAGCCGAATCGGCGTCCGCATCGGACTCCCGGCTGCCACAGCAGGCACAGCAGGCACAGCCATCTTCCTGCTCCTCAAGGCCATCACCCACTGACCGGAATCGCTACATTGGTCGAATGCGATTCGCGTTCAGTACTTCACCGCAACGGACCACGTGGCCATGGTTGTTGGAGGCGTGGCAGCGAGCCGACGACGAAGCCGTGTTCGAGTCGGGGTGGACGTTTGATCATTTCTATCCCCTGTTCGGCGACTCCACAGAGGACTGCATGGACGGGTGGGTCACGCTCACGGCACTGCTGCAGGCCACCACTCGACTGCGTGGAGGCGTGCTGGTGTCGGGCATGGTGTACCGGCATCCGGCCGTGTTGGCAAACATGGCGACCACGCTCGATATCACCTGAGGAGGTCGGCTTGAGCTGGGCATCGGTGCCGGTTGGAACCAGGAGGAGTGCGACGCGTTCGGTATCGACCTCGGCAGCATGACCGAGCGCTTCGACCGCTTTGAGGAAGGTCTCGCCATCGTGTCCAGCCTGCTCACAAACGACCGCACGACGTTTATGGGAACCTACTTCCAAGTGACCGAAGCGATGAATAACCCCAAGCCCGTGCAGAAGCCGCTGCCGATCTGCATCGGCGGAAAAGGCAAGAAGCGCACCCTTCCGCTCGCCGCCAGGTACGCACATCACTGGAACTATTCCGGCAGCGAGCCAGCCGAATTTGAGGCATGCCGTGAGATTCTGAAGCGGTCTTGCGACGCCATTGGTCGCGATGTCGCTGAGATCACCTGCAGCACGTTGCTACGCTTCAATGGTGACAGCACCGCCTTGCGACGCGATGCCGACGCGTTCACGGCGGTCGGTGCCCATCTGGGCATCGTCTCCGTGCCGAAGGCCGGGCCTGCTTCTGTCGTGACCGATATCGCCCGCGTGCTCGCGTAGCAGCATTCCACTCGCGAGAGCGAAAGTAGGGATTTCCGTGATGCGGGAACGTTGGCCAAAGGTTCATTCGTAAGGACGTGGCCGAGCAACTCGATCTCCGACGGGCGCCGCAGGATCTCGCTCTGCAGGAAATGCAGGTGGTTGCCAACCAGTTGAACCTCTGCTGCGAGAAGTGCGCAGCGGCACTTGCGATTCGACCCGGCGAGGCCGTGTCGGACGACGAGTTGTGCGAGTGGATCTGGCCCCAGGAACCAACCGGTTCCAAGAACCGACTTTTCGTTACGGTGTCGCGAGCGCGGACCACGCTTGAGCCCTTCGACGGTCGTATCTCCATCGACCGAACACCCGACGGCTATCGCCTTGATGTTTCGCCGACAGACCTCGACATCCAAACCTTCGCACGGGCCGCCGACGGTACGGGCGCCAGCAGCGACGATCCATCGCGCCTTCACGCAACAACAGCTGCGCTCGCGTTGTGGCGTGGGAAGCCCTTTGCCTCATTGCCCGATCCTGCGCCGGCACTCTCGCAGATTCACCTGGCCGAGTTGTCGCATCTTCGTTTGACCATGCACGCGTGCTGCGACATCGCACGGAAGAACGCCAATCACCGAGCGTTCGGGCAGGCCGCACTCATCCACGGCGGCATCCGCTCGACGTACGGCGTCGCCAGCAGCGAAACCATGGTGCTGCTCGACGAAGCGATCGGTCTGGTCGGCATGAAGGAGTCGGGCTTGCGGGCGAGACTTCTGGGTCGAGCCGGGCAAGAGGCGTACCACGTTCGGGAGTTCGATCGGGCCGAGCAGCTCACCACTGCGGGCGAGGCACTGGCGCGTAGATTGGGCAACAACGCAACCATTGCCCTCACGCTCGAAGGTCGCATCTGGGACCAGCATCATCCGCACCGTCTGACCGAGCGAATGGCAACCACCGTCGAGATGGTTGAGCGGGCCCGGTACAGCAAGAATCGTGAGGACGAGCTAATCGCCCGTATCTGGGGGGCGTGCGCTTGGCTCGAGTCCGGCGACCTCGCGCTCCTTGATGCCGAGATGCCCGACCTGGTGGCGCTGGAACCGACGTTCGCATTCCCAGCCATCGCTTCCGCGTGGTGACCATGCAGGCCACGTGGGCCATCCTGCGTGGTCGCTACGACGAAGGCATGGCGCTCGCGCAGGAGGCCGGACCGAGCGGGGCGGCAAGGTGCGCAGCTGGTTGGTACAGCTCACCACGCAGCCCACCAAGAAGGTGCCTGCTGAACACGGCTTCCGATTCTTCCCTGGCTTCTATCGACACGTCACTCACACAATGGATCGCATTGCGGCTGGTGGCTCTACCGTCTACCAGTCCCTGGTGGGACAGCCTCCAGACCGTCATGGCTCCCCAAAATGATGGCGTCTCCCCCGATGATCCGTTACCGCTCAGCCTGCCTCCCGGTCCTGCACCGGTCGCGCCGCCGAATGCCGCTGCGGTACTCAACCTGACCGCGGCAGATTACGGTCGCATGGCCGCCGCTCTCACGCTGTACCAGGTTCTGAGTTTCGGTGATGAGACCGTTGCCGATCAGGGATCGGTAGCGGGGGCCACGGCGCCGCGAAAGCTGGACGATCACTCCTGGTGGAACTACTGCGGTGCCGGCGCCGGATCGAACAACTACCGCCTGTTCTTCGGGAGAGGTTTAACCCGATGCTTCGTTGCTACGCGGGCCGAAGAAATGTCGGCCAGAACCGGGGCGGGCATTCTGCTGCAGTTGCTCTTCGACATCGCGAAACCCGACCGATGCGAAAATCCGCCAAAGGTCCGACCAGCCGATCGGGCGCTGAACGCCCCAACGTCTGCCGCGTGGATCAAACCTTAGACCGCGCAGCTTTTAGACCCGCCCATTTCAACCAGTCCCGGAACGCCGACTCCTACGAAAGTCACCATCAAAACAGGCACCGTTGACGCGGTGATAACAACTGCGTCGGGCACCGGTCGTCGCGTCACCAAGGTAAAGAACGGAAACATGAACGGCATCCAGTTCTACCTCACTCCCGGCTCGCTGAGCGGGCCACTGGTCAGGGGCCACTACCTGCTCGTCGAGTCATCGTGGGCGATTACGGCTCTGTCGCAGGACAGCCGATGGTGGAAGGCGGGGCCGCGCCGACGGGCGGCATTCTGTCGGTGATCATTTCCGATTGGGCCAGCGCCGCTCCAGGACCGGGCGGCAAGTCCGCGCTCCATTCAAACGATGCCGAACTGACCACAGAGCTGTGGCAGCAATTGCGTCAAGCGATTCCGGAACTGCCTGTAGCCAAGCCTCCCTACGCCATCGATGTCGGGATGGTGTGGAACGCGGCCCTGCGATCTCGCGTCAATACCGAACCCATGCTGGTGAACACCACCGGCTCTTGGGCTGACCGCCCTCACGCTGGTCTGACCGGGTCGGTGTCCAACCTGGTGATTGCTGGCGACTTCGTCCGAGGCATCACCGACTTCGCATCAATGGAGTTAGCCAACGAAACCGCGCGGCGAGCAGTCAACGTGCTGCTGAAACGTGATGGCCTCAGCCAGGCGGTTCCGCCTTGCAAGGTCTACGACCGGCTGGAACACCTCAGCGTCGGCTCGCTGTTGGCGGCGGCAGTCAAACAGCTCTCCAAGACCGCCACGTTTGTCGTCGGCAAGCTGCTCGAACTCAACCCGAGCGACACCGAACCCAACGAGTCGTGGTGGCCGTACGAGTTCCGCAGCGGAGCCGACATCAACGACACGGCGGACATCATCTTCGCGATCACCGACTGGATGGACCGGGTAATGAAGGTCGACACGTCAAAGGTGAAGCAGCGCCTGGCGGCCAAGACGGCGCTGCACCCGACGGTACGATGGCCGAGGCGCTGCGATTCATCGCCTTGTTACAAGACATTCAACGCGAGACGTTCACCACGATGGAAACGGTATATGGCCCCGCTCCGGGCAAAGGGTGAGACCCTGTTACACCGCTGACATTTCGCGGCGAACCATCAGCACTGCGAGATCGACCGGGGAGCGGAGGCGCAGCTTGGTGAAAATGTGGGTGAGGTGCGCCTCGATGGTGTGGCGTCTCAGATAGAGACACTCGGCGATCTCCCGATTGCTGGAACCGGCAGCGACGAGCTCAGCAATCCGCTCCTCCGTCACGCTGAGGCCGAGTGGGGTCGTGTGCATGGTTGCAATAGTCATTGCGCCATGATCCAACCAGGTTCTTTCCAAACCCTTTCCAGCCCATATTTCCGGGCTTTCCTGTCCGTCCGGCCCACTTTTGGGGCCGGAGCCGGGGCTCAACGAGTGGCCAAGATGACGTCCTTTGGTGCCGGGTACTCGTCGGCATTCAGAACCCACCCGGATTGGGCGGAAAAATCGTAGCGCGGTGGACAGAAGATGTCGATCAACTGGTTGCATCCAAGCCCGACCGCCTGCGACGTATGGACCGAAGGCGGAGGAATCACCGTCACCGATGGCGATGTGCAGAACTGGTGCTCGTCGTCACGCCACTCGGCCATGTTGACCGTCCACGGCGTGCGAATGTGATGGACATACTCACCCGACAGCTGCAATGACAACTGCTCAAAATCGTCGTGGTGATGGGGCGACATCTTGGTTACATCGCGCGGACCGACAACGTCGCTGAGGTAGTTGATCATGATGGTGGAACAGCGATAGATCCGACCAAACCGGCCAGCCTCAATCGGCCCATCATCAATGGGGTACGCCCGAATATGATAGCCAGCCGGCGGTGCTGGCCACGCCGAGTACGGAGCCACGTTCGGGTCGGCCGTGGCGTAAAAATCGTCGTTCTCGCACAGGCTGCAGAGGTCGGATGACTGGGCGCTGAACACTCGGATGACTTCGGCGTCAACATCGGTCACCAACTGGGTGTCTCCCGGCGGCATGACAATGACGGCCGGGCCGACGACAGACATGACGTCGTCGCCGTGCGTCATGGTCGCCCTCGCCCCTCGAGTGGGGAACACGACCATGTACTCATCTAGCTGACCGGTCCGCACGATCGGGTCGCCCGCGTTGGCCCGCACGAAGTTGATGACGCCCGCTTGACTTCGGGCCCACCACAGCCGCGAGCCACCATTCGTTGTCTTTGTTGGCACATGCTTGTCGAACTCGAAGTACTGCGGAGCGACGTTCGCACCGGCGTTGCGGGTTGCGGAGCTTGCCAGAGATTGGCGAGGGTCACTGCGGTCGTAGGCCACAATCTGTTCCGATCAGGTGAGGTCGCCGCCGAGCTAGGCGCCGGTCTGACCATCCCAGATTAGCTCGCCATCAACCGCTGGCGAACGCTGAAAAAGCGCAAATCCCGGCGGCTCCTAAATTCGGGGGAGAACACCGGGATCACTTTTCTCTCCTAGTGGAGCGAACGACTTAAGTATGACGCCTTGCTCCAGGTTTGGCAACGCCTTTAACCAAAACTGTTTCCGTCAGTCTCGAGCCGACCGCAGCGAAATGCCTACCGGCTCCGATCGCCCAACCGACTGCATCGGAAGCGACAACAGCATCTCGTCACGAGAGCCGCGATGTGAATAGGAGACGGAATCCGCTCGACCCACAGCAGTGAGCCCTGATCTCAGGATCCGCCGATCGTTGCGGTCGCGGTCAGCGCCCCGGGTATCGAGGATCAACACGGTGACGGTCGAGCCGAGCGATTCGACCATTGCTTCAAGACAAAGGTTTCGCGACGGCTTATCATTTTCGCCCCATCGGTACGGCGCAAGGTAGGTAGTCGGTTGGATTGGCTGAGAGACGATGACATCAAGCAACTGGCGCCGCCGAGCAGCGTTTTCGGATGAGAAGTGAACTCGGGATCGGCCTCTCGGAAGCATCACTCGAATGGATGTCGTCGGCAACTACTGCATCGACTACGACGCCACTAAAGCCCTCGTCGGGCCCTTCGTCATCAACGCGCACGCACTCGCCCGCCGTGAGTTCTGATGGCAGGTCCATTTGCGTGAATTACGTGCAGGTCGTAGCGGTGGTAAGGGCGTCGATGAGGGCAGCGGCGTGGTGACGAAGCTCGTCGCTGAGTGAAGGGTCGAGGTTGGCGAGGAGTCGGTCGGTTGAGTCGGTGGCTTGCGTGACCAAGCGGTCGGCCAGCCGCTTGCCTGACGGCGTGAGCGACACGACCGAGCGTCGACCGTCATCGGCCGACTGCCGTCGTTGCAGTCGCCCCGACGCGTTGAGTCGACCAATGGCATGAGTGCATGTTGGTTGCGGCAGCATCGTGTCGGTTGCGAGTTCCCCGACGCTGCGGGCCCTACCGTCGCGGAGTACGGCCAAAATGCGCCAGTCGGAAACAGCGACACCATCGGCGGCCATGGCGCGGTGAAACTCGTCTGACAGCAGTTGGTCGGCTCGCTGCAAGAGATAGGGCAGGTAACCCCGGAGAAAGTCGTTCGCCACGCGGACGACGTTAGCGGGGCTCGAGGTCGAGGACTCCGGTGGACTTATCGAGGATGGGTGGCGACTGCACCGAGAGGAAAACGAGCGCTGACGCTCCGGTTCGTACGCCGTGGTACTGGCCGGTGCGAATGCGGATGCGATCTCCGGCAACCACGTTGTGATCGACATCTTCGACCACGACGACTCCGTGTCCATCCAGGATGTACAGCACCGTCTCGGCCCGATTGTGCCGGTGGATCTTTGAGGTCTGCTCGGGGTCGAGCCGCACGTAGTCTGCTCCGACGATCGATTCGAGCTCGGTGCCCCGCGTCAGCTGCATCACTTGGAACACATCATTCACATCGACGACGAGATTGCGGTCGCTCACGGGTTCAGACATGTCGATTCTCCTTCAGTTCGAACGATGGTGGTGATAGCAGTCAGGGCTGTGAGGAACGCGTCGTTCTCCTCGGGTGTGCCGACGGTGACGCGCAGCCCACCGTCAAGGGCACGGACGATGATGCCGAGTCGTTCAAGCCGCTCGCTTAGCGCCATTGGGTCAGAGCAAGGCAGCCACACGAAATTGCCGCCCGCATCGGGAACGGGCCAGCCGAGGGAGCGAGACTCGGCCACGAGACGATCCCGCTCTACTGCGGTGGCGCGGCGGCGCCGATCGAGTTCGGGCGCCTCGTCAAGCGACGCACTCGCCGCCGCCAACGCCAACCCGTTGACGGCAAACGGCGGGGGAACCCGGTTCATCAGTTCGATCACCATTGGCGAGGCCACGCAGTAGCCGATGCGCAGCGACGCCAACCCGTGCAGCTTGGAGAACGTGCGCAGCACGACCAGGTTTGGGTATCGGTCAACCAGTTGAGGCAGACCCGATTCGGGTCGCACAACACTGAAATCGGCGTAAGCCTCGTCAATCACGACGAGCGTCGAGGGGTGCGTCCGATTGAGCAAGGCCTCGATCTCGCCGATGGGAATCACGGTGCTGGTCGGATTGTTGGGGTTGGCCACAATGATCATTCGTACGTTTCCCGTTGTATCGATCGCGATCAAATCGCATGTGTGGTTGACGAGAGGAACGGGAACGAAACCCGCGCCGGCCAGATCAGCGAGGATCGGGTAGAGCTCAAAGCTCGGCCACGGCACGAGCACCCGATCACCCGACTCGAGAGCGGCGAGGCTGAGCTGGGTGAGAACCGCTGCCGAGCCAGGACCGACGAAGATCGAACCGATCGACACGCCAATCTGGGCCGCGAGTTTGGCCCGCAGATCGCGACACGTCGGGTCTGGATAGCGAGCGATATCTCGACAGGCTGCGTCAATGGCCTGCAGCACAGCCGGAAGAGGCCCAAAGGCCGACTCGTTACTCGAGAGCTTCACCGCGTGTTCGAGACCGCGCTGAGCCGCGATGTCGGCCACGGTCCGACCCGGCCGGTATGCCCGAAGGGTGCGCATGCCTCCATATTGCATTCATGTGAATGCAACTGTCAATGACCTGGCCAAGGTTGGCTAGATGACGGCAACCGAGCATCTTGGTGCGCGATACTTGGACCGGGCGGCACGTAGGCAGGAGATTCGCGTGGCATTGCCCCGTAGAGAAGTACGCAGACCGTCGGCTGCAGTGTGGGTCGTGGCTGCGCTGGTTGCCGGAGGAGTCGGTGTCGCTGAGCCCGCCGTTGCCGCGCCCGCGATTTCGCAGATGGCCGCGCTGCCGAACAACGTCGTGGCGGCTGCCCAATCGCAGCTTGGCGTGCGAGAGGTCCCCGAGAACCGGGGTCGGCGCGTGCGGGAGTATCAGAAGTCGGTGAAGAATGATCACTACGCGCTCGATGCGCCGTGGTGTTCGAGCTTCGTCACGTGGGCGGGGTTGCAAGCCAATGACCCCACACCGTTCCGCAGTGCCATCGTGTCCGACTGGATCGTGGCCGCCGACAACGGTCGGCACGGGATGTCGTTCGTCCGCCAGCCATCGGTGCGCGCCGGAGACATTGTCGCCCTCAGGAAGGCCGGCACCTGGCAACACATGGGCATCGTGTCATCGGTAACTAACGGCATCACCGTGATCTCGGGCAACACCGTGGCGCCCGACAAGACGGCCGACGGCGTGTTCGAAAAGCCGCTGACCAACTGGACCAAGAAGGGTTACGTCGCCACCTTCATCCGCAACAGCGGCTGACCCCGTCGCGCTGCGCCCACGCGCTGCCCCGCTACCTAGAGCACGCAGCCGTAGTGGGCGGAGGAGACGAGGCGGACGTACTTGTCCAAAACGGAACCGGGCTGCACTCGATCGCTGAGGTCGGGGGCGGACCAAGCGGCCATGCGTCGCGCGATTTCGTCATCGGCGACGGCGAGGTTCACGGTGCGCGCCGCCGGATCGATCACAATGATGTCGCCATCGCGGACGGCGGCAATCGGTCCGCCGCGTGCGGCTTCGGGCGAGATGTGGCCAATGAGGATGCCGTGGGAAACGCCGGAGAACCGACCGTCGGTGATGAGCGCCACGCGGTCGGCCAGGCCTCGTCCTTGCAGCTGCACGGTGAGCATGATCATCTCGGGCATACCGGGCGCACCGACTGGGCCGACATTGCGCACCACGATCACCGTGCCGGGTGCGATGTCGTCGGCTCGAATGGCTGCCATCGTTTCCGCTTCCGTTTCGAAGACGCTTGCAGGCCCACTGAACTGTCCATTCTCCAGGGTCTTGCCGGACAGCTTTAGCACGCAGCTTTCGGGCGCGAGGTTGCCGGTCAAGACCGTGATGTGATTGTTGGACGGCGCCATCGGGCTTGTCACCGGCAAGACGACGTCCTGCGCATCCAGCTGATCCAGCGATGGAACTGCCGCGAGGTTCTCCTCCAGCGTCTTGCCCGTCACCGTCAAGACATCGCCGTGGAGCAAGCCGTGTCTGAGGAGTTCTTTCATCACGATCGGGACACCACCGATCGAGTGCAGTGCCGTCATCGCGTAACGGCCGTGCGGCTGCAGGTTGGCGAGGAGCGGGACGCGCTCACCGATCTGCTGGATGCGCTCGATGGTGAAGGGTATCTGCGCGCTACGGGCGATGGCTAACACGTGCAGGTACATGTTGGTCGACCCGCCCATGGCGTAGATCGTCGTTATCGCGTTCTCAAAGGCTCGCTCGGTCATGATGTCGCGTGGCCGAATGCCTGCTTCGATGATGTGATACAACGCGTCGACGGACGCGCGGGCCTGTGCGAGCACGTCATCGTGGATGTCGCTCGTGACGCCGTAGTCCGCCGGGTGCGACGCGCCTCGCGGCAGCATCATGCCAATCGATTCAGCAAGCGTGCTCATAGTGTTGGCAGTGAACATCGCCCCGCATGTGCCGCTGCCGGGCAGGATGTTTTGTTCGAGTTCGGACATTTCGTCGTCGGTGATACGTCCGGCTTCGTGAGCGGCGCGACCCTCGGCGTAATCCATGATCGTGAGGTTCGGTCCCTTCGTTGCCCACGGGCCGAAGTCCACCTGACCCGGTGAACTTGTGCCGGGATACAGGACCATCCCGTAGGCGTTCGTGCGAGCCAGGGGCATGAGCGCGGCCGCACCCGTCTTGTCGCAGCCCGAGATCACGATCATGGCATCACCGTGATGGGCGTAGTGGCCAATCTCGAAGCAGTCCGCAACCACATCGCGCGACACCAGGCTGTAGCCGGCCGTCGGGGTGCCCTGGGTCAATGCGTCTGACACGGCCGGCGCTCCGACGAGCAGCCCCTGACCACCCCGTTCCGCGATCAGTTCGATGAGCACGTCGCCGATACGCCGTACTCGATTGTTACACCGATGCGCATTCGTATACGCAGCAGCAATCGTCACGACGGCGGTTGCCTGCGCCGCTTGATCAGGGTCGAAACCAGCTGCCCGAATCTCTACCCTGGACTTCTTCCAATACGCACTGCTGTCCTGCACCATGCACTCCCCCACCGGCGCTTTCGTAGCGAGCCGGACGATGCGAAGATGTTACGCATGGAACCATCGTTTGATGTTGTCTGGCCGAAGTCGCCGCTCGGGATGCAAGCGAAGCGGCCGGCTCCTCGCCTGGACACGCTGCACGGAAAGCGCATCGGGTTCGCGTGGGACTACTTGTTCCGTGGTGACGAGCTGTTCCCCGTGCTCGCTGAGGAGCTGCAGAGGCGTTTCGAAGGCGTCGAGATTGTGAACTACGACGTGTTCGGCAACCTGCATGGTCCGCAGGAGAATGAACTCGTAGAGCAACTTGCGGCCGGGCTCGCCCGCCACCGGGTGGATGCCGTCGTGTCCGGCAACGGCTGTTGAGGCAGCTGCACGCCCGCCGTGTTGCGGGCATCCGTTGCGTGTGAAGCGGCAGGGGTGCCGACCGTGTCGTTGGTGTGTGAAGGTTTTGAGCGCCAAGCGGGTGCCACCGGGCGTGGCCTCGGGTTCGACAAACTTCCGATCGCCGGGCTGTTGGGTCACGTCGACGCACAGTCGTATGACGACATGGTTGCCTCGTTCGTCGAGCACACCGTGGGGCAGATCGTGTCTGGCCTGACTAAACCGATCGAGTGGGACGAGAACGGCACTGCCGAACCGAGCGCGCTCGATATCGTTGCAAGCGGAACGATCGACGAGATCCATCGCACTTTCGTCGCCAACGGCTGGTCGGACGGCTTGGCGATCATCCCCCCGACACGCGACCGGGTGGAGGCCTTCATCGCCGTGACAGGTCACGACCCGTGGCGCGTGCTGGGTACGATTCGTCCATCGGGACGCGACGTCACGGTCTGGTCCATCGCGGTCAATGCTGTGATGGCTGGGTGTGAGGCGATGCAGCTTCCTGTGCTGCTCGCGCTCGCCGAAGTGCTGCTCGACCCGCACTACAACGTTCAACACTCGGGCAACACCACCGGAGCCGACGCGATCATCGTGCTCAACGGTCCGGTGATCGGTGACCTCGGTTTCAACCACGGCCCCGGTGCAATGCGCGACGGTGCCGGCGCGCCGAACACGGTGGTGGCGCGTTGGCTGCGTTTGTTCCTGCGTAACGTGTGCGGGTTCACCGCCGACGAGCACGACAAGGCGACATTCGGTAACAGCAGCCGCGTTGTGCTCGCCGAGGATGAAGCGGCGCTGGCCGAGATTGGTTGGGAGCCGTTCGCGATGACGTTCGGTCACCCGGCCGGCACCGACGCGGTGACCGTCGCCCGCATGAACAGCGGGGCCATGATCGGCAGTGTGTTCGGCTCAACGCCGGAACAGATCGTGCCGTACCTGGCTGACGGGTTGGCCCGTATCACGGGCTGGGATCTGACCCACGTCTACGGGCTGGGGCAGGGGCACTACCGACCGCTGCTCGTGCTGTCGCCCGTGCTCGCCCGCATTTTCGGACGCGCCGGCTGGACAAAAGCACAGGTACAGGAAGGGTTGTTCGAGCATGCCCGCATCCCGGCGTGGCGGTTCGAGAAGCTCATCGGTGACTGGACCAACCTCACCGCCGGACGACGTACGCTCGTCGACCTCGTGAGCGAGGGCGTGGTGCCACCCGTGTTCGCCGAGTCGAGCGACCCGGACCGCCTGGTGCCGATCGTGACGTCGCCCGAAAAGCTGCTCATCGCCGTTGCCGGCGACCCGAACCGGACGAACGCGTACGTGCTCAGCCACGATGGCTCACATGGTGACTGGACGAGCAAGGCGATCGACCGCACGTACAGCGACGATCTCGTGTGCCGGATCGACAACCGCGACGACGCTCATACCACCTGTCCCCACCCGGCTGGCCGGCCTGCAGGGCGGTTGGGCAATGCACAATGATTGGGTGATGAGACTTCACAGTCCGAGCAACGCACCGAGTGTTTCCGGCGGCTATAGCCAAGGTGTCGAGATTGCTGGGCCCGGACGTTGGTTGCATATCAGCGGCCAGATTCCGACGACGACTACGGGCGAAGTCGCGAGCGACTTTGAGACGCAGTGTCGTCAAGTGTGGACGAACTTGAAGGCGGTCCTCACCAGCGCGGGCATGACGACGCACGATTTAGTGAAAGTAACGACGTACCTTTCAGACCGTCGCTACCGACAGGCGAACTCGCTCATCCGCCGTGAAGAACTCGACGGAGCTGCGCCCGCCCTCACCGTTCTGGTCAGCGGAATCTACGACGAAAGCTGGCTGTTGGAGATCGAAGCCATGGCGTTCCAAGTGACCTAGCCGCTGGCATGGGCTGCGCCGTTGAGCCCGACGTTGACGAACGCCGCAGCGGACGCTTTCGCGCCGACAGGCACGCCGCTAGGGTCATGCAGATGCTCGATACCATTGATCCGGAAATCCTTGCCAACGATACGGCTGTGATCGCAACGATCAATCCCGCCGGCGTGCCGCAACTGACCGCGGTCTGGTACGTCATTCAAGACGGCCATGTGCGTGTCTCCATCAACAGAAAGCGGCAGAAGGGCCGCAATCTGCAGAAGAATCCGAACGTGTCGCTGCTCATCTATCACCCCGACACGCAGAACTACTTCGCCGAAATACGCGGGCAAGCCACACTGATCGCCGATGACAATTACCAATTGTCGGACGTCATTGCCAAGCGTTACAACGCTGACTTCCGAGCGTTCGATCAGCCAGGCGACGGACGATGGGTCATCGACGTGGCGCCAACCCGCGTGCTCGTCACCGACGTCCGCCACTGATTTCTCCGAGGCGCAGCCTGGCAGATCTCCACCCTCCGTAAAGGCGCTTGACAGCACGGAACCCACCGCGAAGAGAGTGATCTTCTCGCAGCAGCATCGACTCCCCCGTCACCATCGACTCATCGAGCGTCGAATGCCCGTCAACGATCACCCCATCCACCGGCACCTTCTCACCCGGCCGTACCAGCACCACGTCACCAGCGACAACCTGCTCGATCGGGACCTCGATGGTGG
>JANMCE010000044.1:0-11614 GCA_031360915.1 Actinomycetes bacterium
CCGTAGCGGCGGTTGCAGACCCTCCGCTCTCCGTGCCTCCCCGAGTCCGCGATCAGATACCGGAATGTGGCGGGGATAGTCGATCGGCGGGCGAACTGCTCAGTGTCGTTTCCTATTCGAAAATGAAAGTTACTGGTAGTCACTTGCAAGGAAACTTTTATTTCGAGCAAGTATCGAGGATGGATGTAGGCGTGATGCTCGATCGGCCAAGCTGCGGATCACCCCCTACGCCAACGGATTCAGGTTAGGATCGAACCTGTGTTCGTTGCTTTGGGAACTGGTCCTCGTCGGATTTTGGGTATTGACCCGGGGCTGACTCGATGTGGGTTCGCGTGTATCGAGGTTGATCGTCGCAAGCCCATGAAGCTGATCAGCATTGGCGTCTTGACCACGCCCGCCAAGACGCCACTGCCGATGCGGCTGGCCGAACTCAAAGCCGACCTCGCCAAACTCATGGACGACGTAAATCCCGACGTTGTCGCGGTCGAGCATGTTTTTTTCCAGGTGAATGTGCGCACGGCCATGTCGGTCGGACAGGCCAGCGGCTTGGCCCTGGCTGAGGCAGCGAGTAGGGGGTGCGAGGTCGTGCAGTACACACCGAACGAAGTGAAGTCA
The DNA here is from genome assembly GCA_031360915.1 of Actinomycetes bacterium. Taxonomy (GTDB): domain Bacteria; phylum Actinomycetota; class Acidimicrobiia; order Acidimicrobiales; family Ilumatobacteraceae; genus JANMCE01. The sequence continues at coordinate 616 of JANMCE010000044.1, forward strand.
GCGGTCGCCGGTTGGGGCGGGGCCGACAAGACACAGGTGGCCCGCATGGTGCAGGCCCGTCTCGGCCTGGCCGCCCCACCGAAACCGGCGGACGCGGCCGATGCCGCCGCACTCGCGCTTTGCTACCTCGCGCAAGCACCAATGTCGCGATTGACCCGGGCGGCGCTGGCCGGACAGACACGATGATCGGGTCATTGCGTGGACAGATGCTCGAGCGCGGTAGTAGTGGCGAGGTGCTGGTAGAGGTGCAGGGCGTTGGCTATCGGGTGATCGTGTCACCCCGCACGCTGTCGCAATTACCGAGCAGCGGCGACGTATTCCTCTTCATCCACCATCACATTCGGGAGGATGCGCAAGCGCTTTACGGCTTTGTTGGTCGCGATGACCGCATGACATTTGAAGCGCTCATCTCTGCTCACGGTGTCGGCCCTGCGCTGGCACTTGCGATCCTGGGTGTTCATACTCCCGACAACCTTCGGGTAGCGGTGGCGACGGGTGACGATGCTGCGCTGTGCCTCGTACCTGGCGTAGGCAAGAAGACTGCGGCCCGCCTGCTGATCGAGTTGAAGAGCAAGCTTGACGTGCCCGACTTTGAAGTTCCGGCTGCGAGCAAGAATGGTGGCACGACCTCGGTGACGGCTGAGGTGCGAGAAGCGCTCGCCGGCCTTGGCTACGGCACCGACGAGATCCGCGACGTTTTGCGCGAACTGCCCGCGGGAGGAACCGCGGCGTCGTTGTTGCGGGAGGCGCTCGGGCTTCTAGGGTCAAAGCGTGCGTGACGAACTCGACCCCGTCGCCGACGAGATCGAGGCGTCGGATGAAACCAACCTGCGGCCTCGGCACCTTGCCGACTTCGTGGGTCAGCGCGAGCTGAAGGACCACCTGGGCATCATGCTCGAGGCGGCCCGTCGCCGCGGCCAGGCCGCCGACCACGTGCTGCTTGCCGGGCCACCTGGTCTGGGCAAAACGTCTATGGCCGCGATCATCGCCATGGAGATGAACGCCCACTTCCTGGTCACCTCCGGCCCAACGCTTGAGCGGGCGGGTGATCTAGCCGCCATCCTCACCAAGCTCGATGAGGGCGACGTGCTGTTCATCGACGAAATCCACCGGCTCTCGCGAGCAGTAGAAGAAATTCTCTATCCGGCCATGGAAGATTTTATGATCGACATCGTGGTCGGCAAAGGCCCGGCCGCCAGTTCGATTCGGCTGAACTTGCCGCGCTTCACTCTTGTGGGCGCCACCACGCGGACGGGCCTGATCACGGGGCCGTTGCGCGATCGTTTCGGTCTTACCGCGCGGCTCGACTTCTACGACCCAGACGAGTTGCAAGCCATCGTCAATCGCGCCGCCGGCATTCTGCATGTCGAGGTCACGCACGACGCCGCGTGGGAGATCGCCAAGCGCAGCCGCGGCACGCCTCGTATCGCCAACCGTCTGCTGCGACGCGTGCGGGACTTTGCTGAGGTACGGGGCGACGGCACCATCAACGTCACCACCGCCAAGGCTGGCTTGTCGCTGTTCGGTGTCGACGAGCGCGGACTCGACAAGGTTGACCGCGCCATCTTGTCGGCCATCTGTCGTCAGTTCGGCGGTGGCCCGGTCGGGCTCAGCACGTTGGCGATCAGTGTGGGGGAGCAGACCGAAACAGTCGAAGATGTCTACGAACCGTTCCTCATCCAGCAAGGTTTTCTGGCTCGCACACCACGGGGGCGGGTTGCGATGCCTGCGGCGTTCGAGCACCTCGGCATGACACCGCCCGACCGAGGAAACCAGAGCCCGTCACTGTTCGAGTGACGGACCAACTTCATTGGTACCCAGCGCATAGCCGCATTCACCGCAGTAGGTGACGCGCACCATGGCGTCGCCGTCATCGATCATCGTGGTCGTCAATGCAGTCGCCAACTTGGCTCGACACTGGGGGCACGACGCACGAACAGCCGGCTTGACGGAACTCCGGTGCCGGGCCTCGCGTACGCCTACGACCTGCTCGGTAAGGCGACGCATTTGGGCCTGATCGACGCCCAGGGACTCGATGATTTTCAACGCAATCGAGGTCGGCTCATCGACGATGCCAATCAGGATATCGGTCGCCGAAACCATCTTGGCTGGCGTGTGGCGCGACCGGTACCGCAGGGCTGATTCCAACACATTGCGGGCGCGGGGCGTGAGCAGCACGAAGCCGACCGGTGCCCGGCGACCCTTGCCGACGACGTCGATCGTGGCCTGCCACACCTTCGGTCGGGTAATAGCAGCCGCCGAGAGAATGCTGGAAGTGGGCTCGTCGCACGAGTCGAGCAGACCGAGCAGGAGATGCTCAGTACCGACGTAGCTGTGTCCGAGAAGGCGGGCTTCCTCTTGGGCGAACGCGACGGTGCGTCGACCCTGTTCGTCGAACTGGTCGAGGGCATTCATGGTTTCACGAGGGTGTTGCCTGCACTGCTGTTCATGTTGGCGCGTGGGAGACGTCGGGGAAAGGGGCAAAGTCGCGAATAGAATCGGTGCCCTGTGCTGATGAGCGATGTGCTTTATGACCTGCCCGAACGTGCCATCGCGCAAAACCCAGCGCAGCCTAGGGATGCGGCGCGTCTGCTGGTGGATCGAGGGCCGACTAAGGGGGTTGAGCATCGGCATGTTCGTGACCTCCCCCAGCTGTTACAACGCGGTGACCTCTTAGTTGTAAACGATACCCGCGTGCTTCCAGCGAGACTGGGATTGCATCGGAGTACTGGTGGTCAGGTCGAGGTGCTGCTGCTGGAGCGCCGCAACGATACGGCCACCAGGTGGGCCGCACTGGTGCGGCCGAGTCGCAAGATCGCCGTCGATGAAATCGTCACCGTCGGCGCGCTGCAGGTGCGGGTTGGGGAGAAGCTCGACGACACCGGACAGCGCGAGGTGGAGATTCTCGGCGAAGATCCGCTCGGTGCCATTCAACAGCACGGCCAACTGCCGCTGCCGCCCTACATCACCGAACGGCCCGATGATCCCGATCGCTACCAGACCGTGTACGCCCGGCGCGCGGCAAGTGCAGCTGCGCCCACAGCCGGCCTGCATTTCACCGAAGACCTACTGGCCCGTCTGGCCGACGTGGGCGTCGGACTGGCGAGGGTGGAATTGGTGGTCGGACTCGATACCTTCCGCCCCGTTGCGGTGGAGGACCCCGCCGATCACCCCATGCACACCGAGGCCTACCGGGTTCCACCCGAAACCATCGACGCACTGGCCAAGGCGACCCGGGTGATTGCTGTTGGCACTACCTCGACCCGCGCCTTGGAGAGCTACGGCGCAACGGGTGAAGCGTTCGGCCGTACCAACCTGTTCATCCGCCGTCCGTATTCGTGGAAGTACGTCGACGTGCTCATGACGAACTTTCATCTGCCACGAACCACACTGTTGCTCATGATTGACGCATTCATCGGGCCTCGCTGGCGCGACCTGTACGAGACCGCGCTGGCCAACGACTACCGATTCCTGTCATTCGGTGATGCCATGCTTTTGGAGCGCAACCGTGACCTTCAAGGTTGAGCTGAGGGTAGAAGCCACCGACGGCCCTGCCCGCACCGGGGTGGCCACGACGGTGAGGGGCAGCTACCAGACGCCATGCTTCATGCCGGTCGGAACCCGTGGCGCCATCAAGCACATGTCGGCCGCCGACTACGAGCGTCTCGGTGCCGAGATCGTGCTCGGCAACACCTACCACCTCATGCTGCGCCCCGGCGCCGACACCGTTGAGCGGTTCGGCGGCCTGGGTGCGTTCGCAGGTTGGAAGGGGTTGACCCTGACCGACTCGGGTGGCTTCCAGGTCTTTTCGCTCGACCCGAAAGTGGATGACGACGGGGTCACCTTCAAGTCGGTGTACGACGGATCGATGCACCGCTTTACGCCAGAGATCGCGGTGCGGGTGCAAGAGCAGTTGGGTGCCGACATCGCCATGGTGCTCGACGTGTGTCCGCCCTTGCCGAGCGCGCCCGCCGTCATCCGCACCGCGGTAGAACGCACAAGTGAGTGGGCGGCCCTCGCCCGCAAGGCCCATCGCCTCGAGACCCAGTCTCTGTTCGGCATCGTGCAGGGTGGACTCGACGTTGCACTGCGCCGCGAGTCGGCGCAGCGTTCGGTCGCCATCGATTTCGACGGGTACGCCATTGGTGGCCTCAGCGTGGGGGAGACCCGCGCCGAAATGCTGCCCGCCCTCGCCGCTGCGCTCGAGAACCTCCCGAAGGACCAGCCTCGCTACCTGATGGGAGTGGGAGACCCGGCCAGCTTGGTGGAAGCCGTCGGCCTCGGCATCGACCAATTCGACTGCGTGATGCAGACCAGGCTCGGCCGCCACGGCACCGCGTTGACGTCTGTCGGCAAGGTAAATCTGAAGAATGCGGCGGCGGCCCTCAGCGACGAACCAATCGACGCCGCCTGCCCGTGTGAGGTCTGTTTACGGCATTCGCGGGGCTATATCCGCCATTTGCTGCAGGTTGGTGAGCCAACGGGCAGTCGTCTCGTGTCGATACACAACGTGGCCTGGACCCTTGCGTTGATGGATGACATGCGCCGAACCATCAGGGAAGGTACGTTTGGCGGGTTCAAAGCGAGGATTCTTGACGTCTGGGGTTGATTCCTAGCGCTCGGGACCGACCAAGTAATCTCTAGCTTCCCTCAATTCCTGATCGCTGGACTCTCTCCCATGGCAAACATACTCCCCCTCGTCATCATGCTTCCGCTGATGTATGTCTTACTGATTCGCCCGCAGAAGAAGCGGGCGGACCAGCAACGCCAGTTGGTCAACTCGGTCGCCGAAGGTGCTGAAGTGATGACCGCATCGGGCATCTACGGATTCGTGCATGCGGTGGAAGACGACATCATCTGGCTGGAAATCTCCGACGGCGTCATCATTCGGGTCTCCAAGCAGGCGATCGGCAAAGTAACCCCGGCGGCGGCCGGTGCAGTAGACGACGTACCGGCCGGTGGCGAACCTCGCACCGACGACCCCGACAATCTCGGCGACAACAGCGAAAAGGGCTGATTCATGCGGCGGAACTATCTCGTCCCTCTCTTGACGATCGTGATTCTGGCCATTGTGGCCATTTCGACGACGCTCGGTTTGGGGAAGAAACCTCTTCTCGGTCTTGACCTGCAGGGTGGCGCCTCTGTGGTGCTGCAGGCCAAAGGCGAGTACAAGTCAGAAGCGATCGACAAGGCGAAGGAAATCATCCGCAGCCGCGTAGACGGCCTCGGCGTGGCCGAGCCCGAAATCACCCGGCAGGGCAACAACATCGTCATTTCGCTGCCCGGTGTAAGCGATCAGCAAAAGGCACTTGACCTTGTCGGCAAGACTGCCGAGCTCCGGTTCCGTCCGGTCTTGCGTCAGTTGAACCCGGACGAGAACGTGGGTGACTACGACCTCGCCGCGTTGCAAGCGTTGACGAACGCATCGGCGACGCCCGTATCGATCGACCCAGCCACCGCTACGGCGCCGGCTACCACCGTTGCCGGTGACACGGCCACGACCGCCACCACGCTTGCCGGCTCGCTCGGAAAGTCGGCGCCCCGCCAGACAGCCACCACGACAACGGCCGCCGACGCCACCACCACAACGGCCACTTCGACCGCCGGCGCGACCACGACGGCTGCAACCGCCGGTGTCACCACCACGGTCGATCCGAACGCACCGACTACCACGTCGCCGCCGGTGCCCACCACTCTCATCAAGACCACCAAGCCTGAAGAAGACAAGCCAGGTCAGACCGTGGTTCTGCCCCAGGTTGATCCGGTAACCAAGAAGATCGTCGCCCGCTTCGAACTCGGCCCGTCGTTCCTCACCGGTATCGCCGTCAGCGATGCATCGGCCCGGTTCAGCGACAACGGCGGTTGGTCGGTTGCGCTCTCGGTCAAGGGCGGTGCCGACGGCATCGACGCCTGGAACGCGGCAGGTAAGACGTGCTTTGACGGTGGCGCTACCTGCCCGGGAACCCCCGGTCGTATCGCCATCGTGCTCGACGGTGAGGTGCAGTCAGCGCCACAGATTCAGCCTGAAGGCAAGTCGGGTGGCCAGGGTTATTCCCCCTTCAAAGCCGACCAGATCTCCATCTCGGGCAACTTCAAAGAAAAAGACGCTCGCTCGCTCGCTCTCGTGCTGCGCTACGGCGCACTGCCCGTGCAGCTTGAGCCGCAAGCCGTCCAGACGCTGTCTGCCACACTCGGCAAAGACTCACTGAAGGCTGGCGTGGTGGCCGGTCTGGTCGGTATCGGCCTAGTGCTGCTGTTCATGCTGTTCTACTACCGCATGCTTGCCATCATCGTGGTCTTCGGCCTCGGTGTTTCCGCCGCCATCCTCTGGAGCATCATTGGTTGGCAGCACGCCGTGATGACGCTGGCCGGAGCCACCGGCATCATCGTGTCCATCGGCGTCACCGTCGATAGCTACGTCGTGTTCTTCGAACGATTAAAGGACGAAGTGCGCAGCGGTAAGACGCTGCGGTCGTCTACCACCAAGGGTTTCGCCAGCGCATGGCGCACCATCGTGGCCGCCGACACCGTGTCGCTCATCGCTGCGGGCATCCTTTACTGGCGCACCGTTGGCTCGGTGCGAGGCTTCGCCTACTACCTCGGCCTGTCGACCCTGATCGACTTGGTCGTCGCCTATTTCTTCACCCGAAACGCTGTACGGCTCTTGGCCAGCAGCAAGTTCTTCGCCAATCGCCGCGTACTCGGCGTGATGTCGGGCGAAGCAGTCGCCGGAGGTGCGGCATGACCGACACAATCATCCAAGACGCGGCCGAACCGGTTTCGGTCGCACCCCGCAGTGTGTGGCACCGCCTCTATCACGGCGAGACGACCTACGACTTTGTCGGCAAGCGCAAGATCGGTTTCACCATCTCGGCCGTGCTGTTGGCCATCACCCTCGTCTCACTACTTGGTCGTGGTCTGAACCTCGGCCTCGACTTCAAAGGCGGCGTGGTCTGGGACGTCCCGGCCAAGAACGGCCTGACCGTCGGCGACGTGAAGTCAGTTCTTGAGGCGAACGGCATCACCGGTGAGGACGCGAAAGTGCAGACCGTCAATGGCTCATCGGGTGAACGCGTTCGCGTGCAGACCGGTGTGCTCGACAACGCCAAGCAGGCCAAGGTCCGTAGCGACCTTGCAGCCAAGGCCGGTATCACGGATCTGCAGGACGTGCCGGTGAACTCCGTCAGCTCCACCTGGGGTAAGGAGATCACTAGCAAGGCCATCTCGGCTCTGGTGGTGTTCTTCATCACCCTTACCATCTACATTCGCTTCCGGTTTGAATGGAAGATGGCGGTTGCTGCGTTCGCTGCAGTTGTGCATGACGTGGCGATCTCTGTCGGGGTCTACTCACTGTTTGGTTTTACCGTTACTCCGGCCACGGTCATCGCGTTTCTCACCATCTTGGGCTTCTCGCTCTACGACACCATCGTCGTGTTCGACAAGGTGCATGAGAACACCCGAAAGCTCACCACCGGCCGCTATACCTACGGCGATGTTGTGAACCTCTCGATGAACCAGACGCTCATGCGCTCGATCAATACCACCCTCGCTGCGGTGCTGCCGGTGCTCTCGCTGCTGGTGATCGGCGCTGGCGTGATGGGGGCCGTCGCCATCAAGGACTTCGCGCTCGCCCTCTTCGTCGGTCTGCTCGTCGGTGCCTATTCGTCCATCTTCATCGCTACGCCGATCCTGTGGTTCCTGAAGAATCGCGAGCCGCGTAACAAAGCACTTGAGACTCGCCTTGGTCGCGGGGGCGGCGAGGTACTGAAGAGCCGGGCCGTCGCCGCAGGTGTGTCCACGGGTGCCGTCGGCGTGACGCCCGCCGGTGGTTCAGCGCCCTTCGTTCCGGTGTTCACCCATCCTCCTCGGCCCCGGAAGAAGAAGCGCCGATAAGCTGCGCTCATGGTGACTGACACGACATGGCTTACTGATCACATTCGAGCCATCGACGGTTACCCAACCGAGGGTGTGACGTTTCGCGACATCACCCCGCTGCTGGGTGACGCCGATGCGTTCCGATTCGTGATTGATGCCCTGGCCGATCATTTCAACGGTGTGGAGTACGACCGGGTCATCGGAATAGAGGCGCGTGGATTTATCCTGGCCGCCGCGGTTGCCTACCGGGCCGGGGCCTCGTTCGTGCCCGTCCGCAAGGCCGGCAAGCTGCCCTGGGCGGTTGCCCGTGAGGAATACAGCCTCGAGTACGGGCACGATCAGCTTGAGATCCACCGCGATGCGGTGCTGCCGGGTGAGAAGGTTCTGATCATTGACGACGTGCTTGCCACCGGTGGTACGGCCATGGCGACCGTGCGATTGATCGAAGGTCTCGGCGGCGTGGTTGCCGGGCTTGGCTTCCTGATCGAGCTGGGTGATCTCGGCGGTCGAGCAGCCCTCGGTCAGGGCCGCGAGGCTTTCAGTCTGGTGACGTACTAAAGCCATGGCCACTGTCGACCGCGTCCGCTCCTGGCGCCGCTCGTCGACACCGACGCACGCGAACGAACTCACGCCGCTGCTCGATGCCTATCGTTCGATGCGGCCGAAGGCTCGGCTCGACAACATCATCGCCGCCTACGATCTGGCTGCCGAGGCGCATCGCGAACAGAACCGGTCAAGCGGCGAGAAGTACATCAACCACCCAATGGCCGTCGCCCGCATCGTGAGCGACATCGGGCTCGATGAGGCTTCCGTGGTTGCCGCGCTCATCCACGACGTGGTCGAAGACACCCACGTGTCGCTCGCCGAAGTGGAAGAACGGTTCGGCGCCGACGTGGCCATGTTGGTCGACGGCGTCACCAAGATCGACCGCATCAGCTTTGACTCGAAGGAGGAACAGCAGGCCGCCACCATGCGCAAGATGCTGGTGGCCATGGCCCGTGACACCCGTGTGTTGCTCATCAAGCTGGCCGACCGCCTGCACAATATGCGCACCATTGCCGGTGTCTCCTCCGAGAAGCAGGAACGCAAGGCTTCTGAGACATTGGAAATTTACGCACCGCTCGCCAACCGGCTCGGCATGCAGCAGATCCGCCAGGAGCTTGAAGACCTGTCGTTCGCCGCCATGTACCCGAAGCGCTACGCGGAGCTTGATCACATGGTCGCCGTACGCACCCCGGAGCGTGACCTGTACGTGGCCCGGCTCGTGGCCGACGTGAAGTCGAAACTGGCCGAGGTCGACATCGATGCGTCGATCACCGGTCGCAGCAAGAACCTGTGGAGCATCTGGGAAAAGATGCAGATCAAGGGCCGAGCCTTCACCGAGATCTTCGACCTGGTTGCGCTGCGGGTCGTGGTGCGAACCCAGCGCGACTGTTACGCCGCACTCGGCACCATCCACCTCGCGTACCAGCCGGTCATCGGTCGTTTCAAGGACTACATCGCGCTGCCGAAGTACAACCTGTACCGCTCGCTCCACACCACCATCATGGGGCCCGATGGCCGTGCCATCGAAGTGCAGATCCGCACCGTCGAGATGCACGAGGTGGCCGAAAACGGCGTTGCCGCACACTGGTCCTACAAGTCTGGCTCGGGGCAGGACGAGTTGGCTTGGCTCTCCCGTCTGGCCGACCGTCCGGTTGACGGCAGCGACCCGAGCGAGTTCCTTGATGAGATCAAACGAGATCTCGACCAGGGCGAAATCTCGGTGTTCACGCCGAAGGGTCAGTCGGTGAGTCTGCCCACCGGTTCCACCCCGGTCGACTTTGCGTACGCCGTCCATACCGAGGTCGGCCACTCGTGCATCGGGGCTCGCGTCAACGGTGATCTCGTTCGGCTCGACACGAAACTCGAGGCAGGCCAGACGGTGCAGATCGTGCTGCGCCAGGTCGACAGCGGCGGCCCCAACAAAGACTGGCTTGAGTTTGTCGCGTCCACCCGCGCTCGCCACAAGATCCGCCAGTGGTTCTCACGCGAGCGAAAGTCCGATCTGCTCGAACAGGGCCGCGAGGACATGTCCATCGCTTTACGCGGCGCCGGTTTGCCGGTGCAACGCCTGCTGGAGGGTCCGCAAATGGTTGCAGAGGCAACTGCTTTGGGGTTCAGCGACACCGACGCGCTGCTCGTCGCAGTTGGTGACGACCATGTCGACGCTGGCGTTGTGGTTGAGCAGCTTCTGGTTGGCCTGCAGTCGGGAAACCAGGACGAGTTGCTCAGCAGCACGGTGGGCCCCAGCGCCCGGCTGCGGAACAACAAGAGCGAAGTCGGCATCCACGTCGAAGGCTTCGACGGGGTCATGGTCCGCTTGTCACGATGCTGCACGCCGGTGCCGGGCGACGAGATCATCGGCTTCCTGACCCGAGGCCGCGGCATCAGCGTGCACCGCACCGACTGCGCCAACGCTGAGTCGCTCGAACAGGTGCAGACCATCCGCCTGGTTGACGTGGAATGGGATGAACAGCGGGCCCGTTCACGGTTCGTTGCGTCCATTGAAGTGCAGGCATACGACCGTACCGGTTTGCTGCGCGACGTTGCCGATGCTCTGTCGCAGAACGATCTCAACATCGTGTCGTCCTCCACCACCACCGGCGTCGACCGGATCTGCAAGATGCGTTTCGATATCGAGATGGGCGACCCCGCCCACATCCAAGCCACCCTGCGCAACGTGCGCGGCCTCGACGGCGTGTTCGACGCCTACCGTCACGTGCCCGGCACCCCCAACGGCTCAGGCCGCGTCCTGGCCGTCGACGGGGCCTAAGACGTATGTCGACTGTTACGGCGCAACCTCACGTTTGGGTCGGGAGCATCCCAGTTGGTTTCGGGTGTATCTGATCGGATACATGTCACAGACAAAAGGTAGCAGGAATGGTTGGCTCACCGAAGTCAGAAAGAACGAATTACTCAACGGTTTCTAAGGGTGCTTTTGGAAGTCGATCCGGGCGAGATCGGCCAGAAGCTCACCTCGAAGGAGGCCAGATCGCAATAGTGGCGAGGCTGAAGGACGCACGCACCTGGGCGAGAATGAAATCCGAGATGCAGGCGTCCCTCGCGCGTCGAGGTCTCGATG
>JANMCE010000091.1:0-2770 GCA_031360915.1 Actinomycetes bacterium
AGCATGTCGTCGACGAGGGCGTACGCTCGGGTGCGGTCCATGAAGCGCATGTGGGCACCGACGCGGCTGGTCTTGGCCGAGCCGAGGTAGTTGCGCTCGTACAGGTTGTTGCGGGCACCGAGACCCGAACCAATGAAGTCCCACGCGAGGCGGTACACCGCAGCCCGATCTTCGGCCGACACACCGTTTGCGCCACACAGATACCGGTCGAGCAGTGGGCGCAACCGGTCATCGTCGAGCATGGCGCGGGTGGGCGTGGCCATCAGATTGTGACTGCCGATCAGCGCGATGATCTCATTCGCTCGCGGGAACCACGTGGCCAACAACGCCCGCATCGGGTGCAGCGCCCGGCCTTCGGGATAGAACACCCCGTTGCCGTTGTCGTAGGCGTGATCCTCGGCGCACAAGATAGCGTTGCGAGTGACTTCGACATATCCGGCCAACTCACCCAGCATGTCGAGCGTGGCCTCGTTCATGTCGTTCACGGCTTCGGCCATACGTGTGGCAAGGCCGTAGAGGAACTCCATCTTGGTCAGCGCCCGAATGGTGGTCTGCTGCATGATGTTGGGCCACCAGTTGGTGGCCATGGCCGTGTTGTACGTCTCCACGTCGCCACCGATGAAGACGCAGTCGTGCGGCACGACCACGTCGTCGAAAATCACGAACGCGTCCTGTTCGTCGTAGCCACCGGAGAACGGTTTGTCGAACGGATCGACACCGATCATGGTTGTGCTGTCACGACACAGAAGCACCATGCCGGGTGTGTCCATCGGTATGGAGAAGCTGATGGCGTACTCGCCGCCGGCACCGTCAGGCAGTGGATGGCCCGGATAGACCGCCATCTCATCGGCGAAAGGCGCCAGCGTGGCGAGTATGCGGGCGCCCCGCACGACGATGCCATCGGACGTCTCGCCAACCTTGTGCAAGGGCACGTGACGATTGTCGGTGAAATCTTTGTCGTGCATACGGTCGATGGTGGGATGCACGATGGTGTGCGTGAGCGAGACATCGTCACGTCGCAGGCGCTTCTGGAAGTTGATCAGGTTCTCGCAGCCCTGCGCATTGACGTTGTCCGGTCCGCTCCACGCCGCAGGGTCACCGGCAAACCCGGCGTAGGTGACATTCATATAATCGGGCGTACGACCCATCAAGCCCATCGTCGCTTCAGAGATCCGAGACAGACCGATGTGGCGCCTCTTCAGATCGGCTACCGACCGCGGGATCATGTGGCTGACGTTGATCATCTCACCGGTTTCGTCGTCCGGCATGAGGCACTCGTTCGCGTACTGATGCTGGCGATCGAACACGGCGGCCATCTGTGTAGCCGCTCCCGCAAACGCGGGATGCTCGGTGACGTCACCAACTTTTTCGTTACCCACCCACAGGTCATTCTGTCGGGCGGCGAGGCCCTTCAAGAACTGCTCCCCTGTGCGGGCGGCCATCAGCCGAAGACCGGTGAGGCCGGATCAAGTAGTGACTCTGGCCCCGTGCCGGGTAGCAGATCGAAGTGGTTGAGCGCAGCCTGCACGTCGTTTTCCCACTGCTCTCTGGCAACGTCGTACACAATTTCCAGGCCGTTACCGTCGGGGTCGGAAATGTACGCGCTGTGGGTCATTCCGTGATTGCCGCGCACGACGAACTCGACGCCAATGGTCTGCATATGCTCGATCTGGGCCAGCCACGAATCTCGCGATGGGTAACCAATAGCGATGTGGTTGATGCCGAGTTCGGTCGTCGGCGCGAAGCCCACCCACGAGTCGCGGCCTACAGCGTGCTCAGGATCGCTGACCTGTACTAGCGCGATGTCGTGATGGTGATCGGCACTACCTCGATAGAAGTACATGTCGAGATTGTGGCGCTCCTTGTCGAGGATGGCGCACCGTTGGAAACCGAGCACCTCGGTGTAAAACGTGTGCGATGCGGCGAGGTCTTTCACCGAAAGCACCAAGTGATTGATCCGCGCCCCGCTCGATGGCGTTGACGGTTTGGTCGTCATCCCACACTCCCCTCAGTTGTCCCTTGGAAAGATTGTAAGGGTGCCTGCTATCTCGCGCAATGGCTAGGCGGGAAGAACCGAGCGAGCCTTCTGGGCCTGGGTGACGTGGGTGGAGATGGCGCCCACTATCTGCGGCCAGAGCTGCCAGGGGAGGTCGTGGCCCATGTCGTTGAACACCATCAGCGACGCACCCGGTACAAGCTCGGCCGTGCGCTCGCCACCCTTCAACAAGATGAGCTGATCGACTCGGCCGTGGATGACGAGCGTCGGAACGTTGAGCTCGCGCAGGCCGTCGCCTCGATGCCCCGATGCGGCGACGGCGGCAAACTGGCGGGTGCCACCTTCCGGGTAGAACATCCGGTCGAAGTGCAGTCCGGCGTAGCGGCGGGCCGCGTCATCATCCTTGAAGCGATGAGGTGAGAGGGTGCGCGCCGTTGCCGGCGCCCTTGCGATGTACGAGTCTCGGTCGGATGGCGGCGGGGTCAGCAGGATGGCGATCGCGGCAGGTGCCGACTCGTGGTAGCCGGGTTCGCCGGTGCTGGACATGATGGACGTCATCGACAGCACTCGTTCGAGATGCTCGATGGCCATGGTCTGCACGATCATTCCGCCCATCGAGGCACCGACGATGTGCGCTCGGTCAATGTCAAGGTGATCGAGCAGACCGAACGCATCATCGGACATGTCCGAAAGTTTGTAGGGGACCTCTGGCATGGTGCCGCCGAAGGCTGCCGTCATGACGGCAGGCATGTCGACGGCAACACCGTCGAGCTT
>JANMCE010000113.1:0-57777 GCA_031360915.1 Actinomycetes bacterium
TGGTCGGGTCGATCCAGGGAATTCGGTAGGGGCCCAGCAGGTCGTACTGAGGCACCGGCTCGACCGAAGCCAGAGCTGTGGCCGTGAGGATCAAGTAGTACTTCTTGAACAAGTCGAACAGCACTTCGATAGCTTTGTCTACTGGTTGCATATGCAACCATCTGGGCCGCGCCTCACGAAAATCTCACGGATGGGTATTTCGACTGGCTCGTTGACCCAGATTTGGGGATAGAGACGGCATGGTGGAGCGACGCGTACGCGCGGTTTGAGTGTCGGCGAGCGCATCAAAGTGTGTTCCAGGGCAGCTGTCACCACGTCGAGCGTCGCGGGACGAGGCGTTGCGAGATCAGCACCAAATCGGTACTGATTTTGTCGGCGACGGTCCTCTACGTCGGAGGCATGGTGCCGGTTGCGAGGTCCAGCGGGAGTCTCGAAGTGGGGCCCGGTCTTGTCGTCTGGTTGGGGAACGGGTTCTGCGTGTTGGCTGTTGGCTCAGTCCGGTTCGCGTTGGGCGAGTCGGATTCGGAGTGCGTCGACGGTGGCTTTGAGCCCGCATGTGGCGAGGCCATCGAGGATGTCGTTGCGGGATCTGGGCGGGTTCTTTAACCTGGCCGACATCCGCGCAACGGTGGCGAGGACATCGTTGTGGAGGCCGTCGGCGATGAGCTTGGCGAACAGTTGGTCTGGGGTGGCGATTTGTGGCGCTACGAGGCCTTCGGGGATGCGGGCGCGAGTGAAGTCGGTGATGTTTCCGGTAACGATGACGGTCGCGCCTGCTTCGATCGCGGCGGCGAGGTGCCAAAGATCGTCGGGGTCCGGGCCAGACGGTCTGGCTGCCAACGCTTCGTAGTCGGCTTGCGGAACAGTGCGTGTGGCGTTCGAGGCGACAGCGTCGCGAAATATCTTGGCTTTCGCCGGCGATAGGCCTTTGCGTTCGACGAGGACATGTTTGATCTCGTCGAGGAGGTGATCCGAGACGCAAAGGTCGAGGAGGCCATCGTCAACGCAGGACAGCACAAGGTCGGCGAGTCGAACTGGATAGAAGACGTTGGTGTCGACGAAGACGAGCGGCGTCGTGCGTTCCGCTGGCGACGTCAATACTCAAGACCACCGTCGAGGAGCGCGGCGATTGCTTTGTCGGTGTTGGTTCGGCGGCGGTTGCGTTCGGTTGCGAAGGCTTCGACGTCGGAGACGAGGATGGTGCGGTGCGTTGATCCTGGTTTGCGGCTAAACGGGAGCCGTCCGCTGGCCAGGAGGCGATCGACGAATTGTCGTGACACGCCCAGGATGTGGGCGGCCTCGGCGGGTGAGACGTCGTCCTCAGAGGTAACGTAGAGTGGGTGCCGTCCGGCTGCGATGTCGCGCACGAGTCGTTCGGCGAGCGCGGCGACGAGATCGCGCAGCGCTGGTTGGCCGCGGAGTTCGTCGAGTACGTCCTGACTGGGCCGCCTGCGGGGCTTGCCGACCTTGGTCGCCACTGCCTGAGCGCTGGCGCGAACTTCGTCGGTCATGTCATCGAGAAACACAGCTCTTCCCATGGTTCCGATGCTAGATCAAGAGTGCTCTAAATGCAACCATAAATGACCCCATCGTCACCTGGGTATGGCCCCATCGTCAGTCCCCTCCCAATCGAGGTGGCGACGACCCTCAGAAATCGTCCTGCCGCCGGTGGCCACGGCTGCCTGCCCGCCTATGGCCATCTGGTAGCGGATCGCGATCGCGTTCCGAATGCGGGTGCGGTCACGTGGGCCACCGGTATCACCGACATGGTCAGCGCATCGAACAGCCTCGTCGGCACCAACAACGACGCCAGCATCGGGAACTAGGGGTCAGTGCGTTGTCAAACGGGAACTACGTCGTCACCAGCTCATCCTGCGACAGCGCCACCGCGATTGATGTGGTGACCTGGGGCAACGGCACCACCGGTATTACCGGCACGGTCACCGCATCCAACAGCCTTGTCGGCACCACCAGCGGCGACAACATCGGGAACGGCGAGGGTTACTGCGTTGTCGAACGGGAACTGCGTCGTCGCCACCTTGTTCTGGGATAATGCCCCGCGATGGATGCGGGTGCGGTCACGTGGGGCAACGCGGTATCACCGGCATGGTCAGCGCATCGAACAGCCTCGTCGGCACCAACAACGACGCCTCGGGGACCTCGGCGTCACTGTGTTGTCGAACGGGAACTACGTCGTCACCAGCCCATACTGGGATCTTGCTGATACCCGTCCGACCGGTGTCACCGTTGACGGCTCGTTCGCCGCCGGTGGCGCACGGACCGAAGGCTCAACGTTTGAGCTCACAGTCCCTGGCCGTGGTGGTGTTCTCGCAGACGCCAAAACTGTCTCGTTGAACATCACCGCAGTCGATCCCACCTCGGACGGGTACGCCACGGTGTTCCCGTGCGGGTCGACACGACCAAACGCGTCGGACCTCAACTACACCGGCGGACATAACCGGGCCAACGCCGTGATCACCAAACTCGGTACCGACGGCAAAGTTTGCATCCTCGTGTCCGCTGCGATGCACTTGATCGTGGACGTGAACGGGTTGTTCCCGGCCAGCTCATCGTTGGTGTCGGCGAACCCGGCCCGAGTTCTCGACACTCGCCCCAGTGGACCGTCCATAACCTCGAAAAGGCCGGTGGTCTGCCCCCGGCCGGGTCGACCAACAGTGACGATAGGATGGAGTGCCAACATCCCTGCCAACGCGAAAGCGGTCAGCATCACGGTCACCGCGACCGGTATTACCGGCGATGGGTTCTTGACGGTGTATCCGTGCGGGAGCGCCGTACCGAACTCATCAAACCTGAACTACAGGACCGGCACTGATATCGCGAATCTCGTGATCAGCAAACCCGGCACCACCGGCACGGTCTGCATCTATAACTCGGCGGCTACTCAACTGATTGTTGATGTCGCTTATGGCGGTGTCCCATCGCAGGCTTGTCGGCGTTCGCGATAATCGTCGGCCCGACCTTGCCCGACCTTGCCCGACCTCACGTGACGATCGTCCGGACCCGAGCCATTGCATCGATTGGAACCTCTGGGGAAAGTTGTCGGCTAGACGATGGTCGAGTGTGTGATGCTCAACGACCTGCTCGGCTACAAGAGCGCACCTGTCCAGCGAGGCAGCGCATCATGTCGGAAAACGAAATCTGCCCCTGGCCGCATCACCCAACCAGAGGTCGAGGAGAGGCTGCACAGGGGCTTACAAGTGACAAGTATACCGCCGGACGCGGGTAAGGGAACAGCCCTGAATATCTCCCGTCTTCGGGTGGCGTTCAGCGAAGAGCGTTTCGCCCGTTACCTCACGTCGCCGACGGCGACGAGCAGTTTGCGTGGACGCTGTACGAGTGGGGCCTCGATGTCTCCGCTGCTTTCCATGTGCCGCTCCACGCCGTCGAGATCACGTTGCGAAACAGCGTGTTCGCACGGGCAGGCCGGTTGCGGCCCACCGCTGACACAATGCTTCCGCGACCGGGGCTGCGAGTTCTAGCACCGCCTGCTGAGTCGGGTGGAGCGCGGTTGCGAATGCCCGGATGAGGTCCGCTGCATCATCGGCGATGTCGGTGCCGAAGCACCAACGATCGAAGCCCCGCCAGCCGGTCGCCAGGTCGAGCAGACCATCGGGTGCGGCGGGGTAGCCACCCGTCGGCGCGATCTGTACGAGAAGTTCGCAAAGTTCGTGCAGTCGTGCGAGGGCGGGGTCGATCACCTCTGCGGTGAACATGGCGCGAAGCGTGTTGAACAGGTCGAAGCTGCGACTCGGCCCTCCACGAGCCGGGCGCGTGCATCAAGGGAAAGATCGCTGTTCTGACAGGAGGTGAGGATGACGAGCGGCTGGCCGTCGTTGGCCGACAGCGAGGCGTGAACATCCAGTGGTGATCGTGCGGTCACCACTGGGACTTCAACGTTTCCGAGGCGCACGGTTGGAGGCCCAGACCACATGGGTTCGGCCCGCATGGCCAGCGCTCGGTGTGTACCGATGCGCGCCGCGTCTTCGGTCATTCGTGCAAGTTCAGCCATGACCTGCTGAACGGTCACGACCGGCAGATTCATAGCTCCGTGCGGAGGCCAGCGCCCAGGTCGACAAACTCCCAAGCAAGGTCAAGCCCTGCGTCAGCGACGAGCCGCTCCCGCAAGTCAGTGAGGCTGCTTCGGCTTCATCCCGGGTCATCTTCGCCGTTAGTTCGCTCTGCGCACGTACACCCAATGGCGGTGGCAGCGTTACTGTCGCCGGTTGGATGTCTGCTGAGGTCGACCCAACGGCTGTCGCCGGAGTTGCGCCCGGCACTGGCACTGGCACCCTGCTCAGTATTCGTCGAGGGACGGCTGGTCAGTCCTCAAGGATTTGGACGACACCGTCGGAGATGAACACGCGGTCGTAGGTGCGGCCCGTGGCTTCACGGACGATTCCGGCTGCGACGAGGTGGTTTACGGCCACCGTTGCAGTCTGACGCTTGATGCCGTGTTCAGTTGCGACTTGGGCGATCGTGAACACTGGCCTACTTATGATCGCGTCAGCGATATCGAACGCTGTGCCACGAAGCCCAGCGCTTCGCGTCAAGCGACGGGTAGCGTCCTGAAAGGCGAGCAGTCGTGTCACCTTCAACGCGGTCGCGTCGGCTTGCGTGCCGACACCCTCGCAGAAGAACGATGTCCAACGGTCCCAATCTCCGGTCTCGCTAACGAGTTGGAGTTGGTCCTGGTACTCGCGCCTGCGGGCCTCAAACCAGGGGGACACGGTCAGCAGTGCGTCGTGGAGCACGCCGGATCGAAGAAGTTGAAGAACGATTACCAATCGACCGATTCGGCCGTTGCCATCATTGAAGGGATGAAGGGTCTCGAATTGGTAGTGCGCGAGCGCTGCCTTGGCTATTGCCGGTAGGTCCGATGGAGCTTCAACCCAGTCGGCCCATTGTCGTAGGCCGATCTCTAGATCGTGCCCGGGTGGAGGTGGAATGAATCGTGCTGAGGAGATTCGTTGGCCTTGGGATCCAATGACCACTTGGTGATCGCGGATGCGGCCAGCCTGCGTGCCGTCGGCGGTTGTGCCAGATACGAGTAGGCGGTGGACGTCGAAGAGCAGTGTTGCTGTCACGGGCCGATCTTGAACCGAGGCGTAGGCGTACTCTGCCGAGCGGACGTAGTTGAGCACTTCAGCTAATTCTGCTGATCGGCCAGGTGTTGGCTTGTCGTCTAGGTCGGCGCCGAGGACTTCGGTGAGCGGCGCGAAGGTGCCTTCGAGAGCGGAGGTGGATTGTGCCTCACGACGTAGTGTTGGACGGCGCAGCAGTCGAGGTTCCGGGACTTGTCGTCCGGCCTGATCGAGTCGTCCGAGGCTGATGCTTGCGTCGGTAATTGCTCGCCAGGTTGCTGCTGTGAGCGAGATCGTGTCGGGGAGCGGATCGGGCATGAATGCCCAGTGTTCAAAAGCCTCGTTACCGAATCGCGCGTCGTGCCCAGAGATCGGCACAAGTCTTCCAACGGGGCTATTCCGAAGTCGGGAGATATCCACAGATGTCAAGCATAAGCGAATACAACTGACATTGACTCATTGGTTGTCAGTTAACTACTGACATTCAAAGCCTCAATGTCAGGCATCTCGCTGTTAGTACTGACTTTCATGGATGCAATTTCATGTTAGCGCCGAACTTGTTGCTGATATTGCAACACAACAAACTCTTGTGTTTATAGATTCGTATGTACGATGTACTTGCAGACGCCAGGAGGCAACCGTGAAGACCGTCACGTCGTCCACCCCATCCCAACGAGAAACAACCGAAGCCCGCTCCAAGGAAGGTCGCCTGAATCTTCGGGTCACCGAGCGGCAGGACAACCTTATCCGGCGAGCAGCCGCAGCAGTAGACAAGAGCGTTACCGACTTCATTCTGGAGAGCGTCGCTTTCGAGGCCGAGCGAGTACTGGCCGAACAACGTTGGTTCATGTTGTCCGAAGCTGAGTGGACAAGGTTCCACGAGCTTCTCGATCAGCCTGCGGTGGATGATCCGCAGCTTCGCAAGATGCTGCGTGTCCGCCGTGAGATCGATCTGTCGGACCTGTAACGCGTGCTTGAACCCGAGCTGCCAAAACTCAGCGAGCATCACGATCTCAGCGGCTTCCAGTGCGGAGCCGCTGAGATTGATGACTGGCTGCAGAAGCGAGCACGCAAAGGCCAACAGGTGGGTAACGCTTCGGTCTACGTCTTCGCAAAGGATGATCGCGTATTGGGCTTCTACGCCTTTGCAACGGGCGGACTAGAACGAATGCACGCACCGAGAGCTGTTCGGCAGAATGCACCTGATCCCGTTCCTGTCGTGTTGCTTGCACGGCTTGGGGTAGACCAATCTGCACAGGGTCGCGGCATTGGGTACGTCCTAATGCAGGACGCAGTTCTCCGAACTGCTCGGGTTTCCAAAGACGTCGGCTTTCGGGCGTTGCTCATTCATTGCCGAGACGAGGCGGCTCGTGGCTTCTACCTAGCACAGGTCAAGAACTTCCTGGAATCGCCGACCGATCCACTGAATCTGTTTCTGACGACGGAGACGATTTTGAAGTTTGCGTCGGATGATGAATAGCTGCCCCTAGTAGAGCAAAGCTCGAAGCAACTCAGCGTGGTCATGCACGCTTCCCATGACGAGAAGGCACCGCCGCTCCTCGGTGACCGACCAGAGATAGGCATCTTGAACGTCGTCTACACCCAGGGAGCGTTCGAGGTGCTGCCTTGCGTGATCAGATTTATCGCTTGACCGGTGAGGTCGTAACCAGCGCGGCGACGAGGAGCTGATTCGGGTCGGACGGCCCGCTTGGCTATCTCAGCTTCGAGCTGATCGAAGTCAACCGAACGTTCGTGCATGACGCCAAGTTGAACGTGAGTCTCCGTCTCGACGATCTGGTCGAATCACTTCTGGGTACTCGGCGGGAGATGCCATTCATGACGATGTTGCTGAGCCGGGCATCAAAGCCGTGCAGGTGGCCCTCTCACAGCGACGATCACAAGTCGACCGTCGGACGAGACGAGGACCAAGTCGCCGCACTCATGTTCATCAGTACGCTGCGATGACATCCAGCATGTCGCCGGAACTGAATATTATTTAAGAGCTCTTTCCGGCCGCATCGCGGGGCGCCCGTCTCACGGATTGTCTCACGGACCACACCATATCGACCCGGACGGGTTACCACGGGCGGGACGGCAAATGTGGACTGACCAGGACAAACGTGCACTCGACAGCACTTGCCGGACACTTTCGCGGCGACTTTGATGCTAAGAGGCTGGGTTCGAGCCCCAGACGGCCCACCTTCGCGCCTCGCCGCGCATGTAAGTGATTGTCCACACGACGAAAGGTCGCAACAGCTGCAACGTCGGAGGCCCACCTTGCGGTGGGCCCGTCGAACGGTCAAGGGGTTGACGACGTGGGTCACACTTGGCCCCTAGATCGTCACCCCGTAAGACTCGTTGAAGAATCCGGCGTTGATGTAGCTCGGCGTAACATACGCGAAGCCCTGGTCGCCCCAGTTGGTCCCCCAGCTGTTGCGAACGATGAATTTGCCATCTGCCCGGTAGCCGACGACGGTGACCGCGTGACCCCCGCGGACTGAACCAGGGTCAAAGGTATCAACGACGCCGCCTTTCGCGGTTGCGTTGTCCCAGCCGCTGTCCACGCTGAGTCCGACCAGCAGAGGACCCTTCGTCGCCAGCCACATCTTCCAATTGCCCAGGTTCCTCTGGAGGTTGAAGTAGGCACTGATCTTGCGCATGGCACAGCGAGCGAAGAACGCGTCCTCATCTCCCAGATACATGTTGGTCTGAATGTGGAAGGGCAGGTCGTCAGCCAAGGCAAACCCGTAGCGACGGGCAACATCCATCGCCGCCTTTAGCGTGGTACCGGAGCCTTCTACGAAGCTCTCCGGCCGTGTTGTGAATGAGTCCGTCTCTTTTGAGGCCATCCAGATGAAGCGAGCCGAGAGCGATTGTGTCTCTGCAATCTTTCCGGCGCGTTCCATTTGGTAACGACCGACGCCATCGGCAGCCGCCCAACCGACACACGATCCGGTTTGCTCCTGATCACTGATCGTCCACCACGGTTGGCGGAGATCCACTGCGGCCGGCGGTGCTGCTACAGCGGTCAGAGCACCGGCGGTTACCGACGTGGCGTAGGACCAGTCGTGCTCGGTGTCCTTCGACGGTTGGACGTTACAGATGTACTTTGACGGATCGAACCCGCCCTTCGCCTTCTTCGGCGCGGTTTTCTTTGACGCAGTTTTCTTCGTAGCCATTTCTGTGACCTTCCTTATTGTCCGATGGAATCTGTTGCAATGAAGGTGCTGACCCTCAGCAGACCGTCCACATGCATGACAGCGTTGTAGGCGAGACGGGGTCTGCGGAGACCGAACCGTGTGACCAAGCATGATCATTCGCGGGGTCCGCACCGGCCTTCGATGCCCACATGGCTCCCACCCAGACCGTCGGCCCGTCCGGGGCCGAGTAGCCGTTAGCGGATGGCTGCACCTCTTTGGCGGTACGGAACCAGGCGCTTATGACGGTCTGGCCCTCTCGGCAATATTGGGCGAGCAGCTTCCCTTCGACTTCGTTGTCATTGGTGACCGAGCCGTAGCCGAGAAGCTGGTGCAGACCGTCGAAGGCGCCATCCCAGCGGGCCAGCACGCTTCCTCCTCCAGGCGAGATCACGTTGTCCTGCAACGGACCACAAGCAGCGATCACCACCCATTCGAGATCGTTCTGACCCCAAAGGTCACCAGGGGCATCCGGAGCATTGCCGACCTCGGTGAACTGCAGGCTGCCGTCGTCGGGACTGGCGAGAACCCAGCCGTTCATGTTGGCGTGGCCGGTGTAAAAGACAAAGTCTGCGTTGTCGACCCAGACGTCGTCGTTTCGCCGCCAGTCAGATTCGAATGCTGCGGCGTCACCCCAGTTGAAGTCGATTATCCATCCATCGGCACGCCAGGCATCGATGAAACCTTGGGCGTTCTTCTTGCTGCCGGGCAGACCGCCGTACATGCCAATCCAGGATGCTCCAGCCTCCCAGGGCTTGGTTGCCGTCAGCGCCGCGCCAGCCATCAACGTCTGCGGACCCGAGGCCCCTTGCCTAGTCGAGCCCTTCGCCTTCTCTTTGCGCTTGATCACGGGTGGCCGGGCCTTGGACGGACGGGGCGTCTGGGGTTCTGGCCACACCACCTTCGGCCCGAATTCGGTGGCGGGGAACAACGCGGTTCGCAACGGCACCCGCTGATCGCCGACAACGGCGTAGCCACCGACGACGTACACGGGGGCGAGAAATTGCTGCGACTCGCTTCCCGGTGCTGCGTAGTAGGCGACGTACGAGCTAACGCTCTCGAGCTTGAGCGATCCCGCTTCGCAGTGCTTGGCGAAATCGGCTTCGGCCTCTTTCGGATCGATGACGTTGGCATCGAATTGCTCGATGACATCTCGCCACCCGCCGTGAAAGCCGATTGGTTCCATTTTGTCACCGAACACCACCGTGAAGTCACCCCCGCCACCAACGACCGGGAAGCCGCTCACCTCGACTGGAAACACAACTTGGAGATCGAGTCGGACGTCCTCTTGCTTTCCATCGGTAAGCGTCGATAAACGGGTACCAGCTACGAGCGGTTCCCCCCAGCGGATACCGTCGGGCAGCTTTGGCAGCAGACCCCGGTCGTCACAAAGCGACTTTGCCAGAGCCAACGCTTCTTTGTCAGAACCTAGAGTTGGGCGCAAGGTTGGGTTGAAGAGCTGTGATCGATCGGCCGCCCAAACGGCGCCGCTCGCAGTCTCCATCTCGACCGTGAGCGAGCCCGATTGAAGCCCGATCCGATGGGCGCTGTCGGTCAGTGTGTAGTTGTCTCGGATACCGAATACGCGAGCTGCTGTATCGATCACCGATGCCGTCGAAACGTTTGCCGGTGCCAAGCGATAGATGGGAAGTTGCTGCATGGTGACCTCCAAATTGGTAAGGGTGTTCTACAGAGAAGGTTGAGGAGAAACAGATACGCGAACTTGAAAGTATTTGTTCGGCGCTCGGCGCTCGGAGTGAATGGCCCGCTCGCTGTGGCGCAGTTACTCGCAGCAGGTTCGACCACTGGTCAGACCGTCCTGGTGCAGGCAGCGGGGTCATCGTCGGGTTCTATGGCGCTCTTGGTGGCACGGGCGATGGGTCTGTCCACCATCGGCACCACGCGCTCGTCTGAACGGGCCACGGTGCTACGTGACCTCGGCGTCGCCGACGACATTGTATGTTCAGCGAACCTGACGCGCTCGACCAAATCCGCTCGCTCACGGTCGGCCGCGGTGTTGACATTGTGCTCGACAACTTGGGTGGGCCCGATACCTGGGCGCTTTCGGTTGGAAGCCTCGCCGTTGGAGGGACAGCCGTCACCTCAGGAGCGAAGTTCGGGGGCCGTGTCGAAGTGGACCTGCGTTCGCTGTACACCCTCAGCCAACGGTCGTTGGCGTTCGCACGTCAAACAACGCGGCGAAGGACCGCCTCTGGCAACTCGTCGCCGACAATAGCCTACGACCGCTCATCGACTCGGTCCTTCCCCTCGAAGAAGCCGCCGACGCCCACCGCCGCATCGAGCTGGCCAGAACCTCAGCCGCGTTGTTCTTTCCGTCTCCTTGTAGTCTCTCAGCGTTCGTTTCCACTTCACCATTACAAGACAGGATGATTCTCATGACCCTTCCCATCGCACCAGGTGCCTACGGCATCGACTCAGTCCACTCACAGCTCGGGTTCGCGGTGCGACACCTTGGTATCTCGACCGTGCGCGGTACCTTCGATCGCTTCAGCGGCTCGCTCACTGTTGGCGAAAACCTGACGGAAACGACGGTCACGATCGAAGCGGACACCGCCTCGATCAATAGCGGCTTCTCAATGCGCGACCAGCATGTTCATGGCGACGACTTCCTAGCCGTTGCCGCACATCCGCAGATGACCTTCGTGTCTACCTCAATTGCAGAATCGGACGCCGGGTATCTGATGACCGGAGATCTCACCATTCGCGGCATCACCCACCCAATCGAATTGACGACCGTCTACAACGGCGCAGCGGTCTTCCCGATGGACCAGTCCACCCACATGGGTTTCGAAGCGACTGGCACGATCAACCGGAGCGCGTACGGTGTCAGCTTCGGAGTGCCGATGGTCAGTGATGCCGTCGCCCTGAACCTCAACGTGCAGTTCGTCCTTCCTGCTGCTGGCTGACTTCAGCGCTCGAAGCTGTTGTCGACCCTGATCGGACGGCTCTTAGCGGAGCCCCGAGCCTAGAGCCGACCTTAAGCAGCCGAGGCACGGGGATGACGTTTCGCACATCCGACGCCTACGTTGCGCTGGGGCTGCTCGGTAGGCTGCAGTCGTGACTACGGTTCCGGACGTCGCACGCAAGGCGGTCGAGGAACCGGACGCCCTTGCTTCGGTAGCACCTAAGTCTGCCCGGTCCGTTCGGCAAAAGGCTGAGCGCGCCCGCCGGTTCGGGTCAATCGGGCTGTTGGCCAGCGGGCTGATCACCGTGATTTCTTCGGTGACACCGTCGCTCACCACCCGACTGCGCAGAGTCGAAGACCTGCTTCCCGTCGCAGTCCATCAGGCAGTGTTTCTCGTTGCCGCCGTTGGGGGTCTCGTACTGATCCAGCTCGCACGGGGTGTCCGCCGCGGACAACGACGCGCCTGGTGGATGGCCGTTGTATTGACCATCGTGATCGTCGTCACTCACACACTCAAGAGCATCGATATCGAGGAATCGGCTGCGACCGCGCTCACCGGTGGATATCTGGTGATCAACCACGCTTACTTCCGGGCCCCCACCGACCCGGAGCCGTTGCGCCGGGCTGTTGTTCCGCTGTTCGGCGGTGCGATCGTTGCGGTGTTGGCCGCTTTTGTGAGCGTTGTCTTTCGTCGACGAAGCCTTTCTGTCACTCGGTCATTGCTAGCTGTCGTCGAACGGTTGGGGGCGGTTTCGTCGATCTCGATTGGCGGCCGGTTGGATCATTTTCTTACCCCGGCCCTCGCTGGTGTCGGCGCGACTGTTGTGCTCGGTTTCGCTTGGCTGGTGGTTCGTCCGGCGTTGTGGCCGTTGGCGAACCCCGACCCGATCGGCCGATCACGTGCCATCGTGGACCAATATGGGTCCGGGACACTTGCCTACTTTGCGCTGCGTGGCGACAAGCGCCACTGGATCTACGGTGACACACTGGTCGGTTACGGCGTCTACAGCGGCGTGTGCCTGGTTTCACCCGACCCGATCGGGCCAGCCGAGGAGCGGGTAGCCGCGTGGGCGGCGTTCCAGTCATTTACGACCGATCATGGATGGCAACTTGGCGTACTCGGCGCCGGTGAAGACTTCCTCGACGTGTACGAGGCGAGCGGAATGCGCAAGTTGTATGTCGGTGACGAAGGCATTGTCGATATAGCGACCTTCACCCTGAACGGCGGGCCAATGAAGGGCTTGCGCCAGGCCGTAAACCGCGTGGCGAACAAGGGTTACACCATCACGTTCCACGACCCAGCGCATGTCGACGCGTCGTTGATGGCGGCGTTGCTCGCGATGATGGCCGAGAGCCGCAAGGGTGACGTTGAGCGCGGTTTCTCGATGACCTTGTCCCGGCTGTTCGACCCGATCGACACCGGTTTGCTACTTGCGGTTTGCCACGGTCCCGACGGCACACCGGCCGC
This sequence comes from Actinomycetes bacterium, assembly GCA_031360915.1. Taxonomy (GTDB): domain Bacteria; phylum Actinomycetota; class Acidimicrobiia; order Acidimicrobiales; family Ilumatobacteraceae; genus JANMCE01. Next base: position 12,694 of record JANMCE010000113.1, read on the forward strand.
GTTCTGCCAATACGTGCCGGCTGGCGGCGACGGATTTTCACTCGACCTGATGCGCCGTGCGATTGGCGAGCACCCCAACGGTTTGACCGATTTCGTGTTGGTACGCACCATCGAACGGCTCGCAGCCGACGGCCATCGGTTCCTCAGTTTGAACTTCGCGACGATGCGAGCGGTATTGGCAGGCGAATCGGGTGACGGTCGAGGTCAACAGGTCGAACGATGGGCGCTCGGCCGGTTGAGCGGGTCGATGCAGATCGAGTCACTCTGGAGGTACAACGCCAAATTTCGACCGCGATGGCAGCCACGATTTCTCGTCTACCACGGGTCCGAAAACTTGGTGCCCATCGCGCTTGCCGTCGCGAAGGCTGAATCGATCTGGGAACTGCCCGTCATCGGTGGGCTGATGAAACCCCGCCGGTCACCAGTCGTTGAGGAACCTGCCATTGCGTAGATGGTGCGTCGTTTGTTCGGGAACTTGAAGGATCTGAAGGCAGGTTCAGGCGGGGTTTTGGCGGTAGAAGTCGGCGAGCGCTCGGTAGAGGGTGGGTTTGGCGGCGGCGAGATCGTGAGGTGTGCAGAAGAACGTTTCGGTGGCGACGGCGAAGAACTCGGCGGGGTTTGTCCAGGCGTAGGGGCGGAGCACGTCGTCGGAGGGGCGGTGTTCGTGGTGGCCGTATTCATCGGTCAGTAGCGCTGTCCAGTTGGTGAGGTTCGGGCCGCGAAGCGGGGGCGTGCCGTCGGCCGACCCGTTGGCCATGTCGATCTTGTGGGCGAACTCGTGGATGACGACGTTCCGTCCAGCCGATGGGTGACGGCTCTCGTGTCGGGCGGCATCCCAGGAAATGGCGACGGGTCCCCGGTCGGGCATGCTGATGCCATCGGTCCAGAGTTCGTCGTCGCTCACCGTGCCGGCCAAGGGGCCCGAGCGCAGCCCGGTGGACAACGCCACCGTTGGCCTCACAATGATGGTGCGTACGCGGTCGTAGACATCGAGACCGATCGCCAGGATCGGAATGGCCGCATTGGCGGCCAGCGTGACGGTGATTTCGGGCGTGAGCGCGAACTCATTGGCCGCCTCCCAGTCCTTGGACCGCAGAAGTTCGACGGTGAGCTCCGCGAGGAGTTCCCGCTCCGGTGCCGCGAGCCGTCGGGCCAGGGCAACGTTACGGTCGATGACCGCGTTGAGTTGTTCGCTATCGATCTCCGGGCTGTGAGCGGATCGCCACCAAGGCATCGTCAGTCACTTTCTTGCCTGCGGCCCGGGCTGTCAGCCCGAAGTTCCGTTGACCGGTAGTTTGATCGAGAACGTGGCACCGTGTGGATCGGTGTCGTGGATGGCGACGGTGCCGCCGTGCCGGATCACGACGTCGCGGACGATGGCCAGACCGAGGCCAGTTCCGCCGGTTGTGCGGGTGCGGGCGTCATCAAGCCGAACGAACCGTTCGAACACGCGCGCCCGGTGCTCTGGTTCGATTCCCGCGCCGTCGTCGGCGACGGTGATTTGAACCCAACCGGCGTCGAGGGACGTCTTGATCGACACTCGACTTCGGGCGTGCGCTTCTGCGTTGTGTACGACGTTTCGCAGCATGTGATGTAGCTGGGCGGCGTTGCCGGTGATGACGGTCGTTTCTGAGGCGAGCCGGCAATCGACGTCGATACCCGGTCGGCGAACCGACGCGATGACATCAGCTAGTAACGGTGCGAGTTGTACAGGCTCGTTCGGCGACGCGATTGGTGTGTCGAGCCGGGCGAGCAGCAGTAGGTCCTCGGTGAGAAACTGCAGACGATCGATGTCGGTCAGCAAGTCCTCGGCCACGGGACGCCACTCGGTCTGTTCAGGGTGAAGAAGTGAGATCTCTACATCGGCCCGAAGACTTGAGAGCGGGCCGCGCAACTCGTGGCTTGCATCTGCCACAAATCGGAGTTGCCGATCAACTGATGTCTCGAGGCGCGCCAGCGTCTGGTTGACCACGTTCGCGAGATGACCAATCTCGTCGGACCGGGCCGGTTCGTCGACCCGGCGATGAAGGTCGGTTGCGGTGATGTCGGCGAGGGTTCGTGTGATGTTGTCGACCGGCCGAAGCGAACGTCCGACCGCCCACCACGCAAGCGCACCCACACCAGCAGCGAGCACGGGAACACTGGCGAACAGCACGATGGCGACCTTCCGTGTGACTGCGTCGAAACCTTCGAGGCTCTCGGCTGCGTACACGCTGAGCGGTCCGGACGGCGATATTGCCCGGACGGCGACGAGACGCAGTCTGATGCGTTCGCCGAGCAGCGAGGGCCTGATCGTGGTGACGATCGGTGCGGCTCCGGTCGGGACCAGGTTCGAGATCGCGGGATCACCTTTGATGTTGAGGCTGGCGGCGACCACGGTGCCCGACTGGTCGATCACCTGCACGAGGGCAGCCTCCTCGCCTGGCAAGGCGAGCGTTTCCGGTAGTGACCCGTCGGCCGCCAGGGCAGCGATGTCACGGGCCCGGACGCTCGCAGCCGACGTTGCCGTGCTGCTCAGGTTCGAGCGGAGGAGGCCGACGAGCGCGATTGCACCGAATGCCATCGCACCGGCAACGACAAGCATCGACACCGCCGCGATACGGACGCGAAGGCCACGACGTCGTGCCCGATGGTCAGACTTCATCGGCTACCAGCCGGTACCCGGCTCCCCGAACGGTGCGAAGTATCTGTGTGCCAAACGGCCGATCGATTTTCCCTCTGATGTTCGAGATGTGAACCTCGATCACCGTTGCGTCGCCCTCGTACGCGAAGTCCCACGCGTGTTCGAGAATGTTGTGCTTCGAGATCACTTCGCCCGGATGGCGCGCGAGATACTCGACAATTGCGAACTCCTTCGCCGTCAGTTCGATTTCCTGCCCGCTGCGCGTGCATGCTCGTGTTGCGGGATCGAGGATGAGATCGCCGATCGTTAGCAGCGCTGGCCGTTCTCGCCCGCCGCGGCGTAGCAGCGCGCGAATGCGAGCGAGAAGCACGACATACGAGAACGGTTTCGTCAGGTAGTCATCAGCGCCGGTGTCGAGAGCTTCGGCCTCATCCAGCTCACCGGTCTTTCCGGTGAGCATCAGGATCGGCGTCCAATTGTGGGCACGACGGAGCTGCGCGCAGACTTCGAATCCGTTGACTTTCGGCAGCATGATGTCGAGCACGATCACGTCATAGATGTTCTCCGTCGCGAGCCAAAGGCCATCGGCGCCATCGAGCGCATTGTCAACGGCGAACCCTTCCGCTTCGAGACCGCGCCGAACGGTCTTCGCGATCCGTGCGTCGTCTTCGACCACCAGAATCCTCACGGAAACACCCTGTCACAACCGACCTGAAGACATCCTAAAGCCCGTGCGATCACGCACTCTCGGACGATTTTTCCGGGCCGTAGCTGTGAATTCTTTGAACTTTAGCTGTTCTCAAGGTTCGGACCGGCAGGATCTGCATCGGCGGTTCTCGACGGCGAAGGCGCAAGCCGGCCTGCGTCAAGGGTGCGCGCCAGTCCAACGGTCAAACGGGGCCAGCCGAAACGGCCCGCTGACAAACCCGGAGCACACGATGTCACTTCCCAAACCCACCGCTACCGCTTCCCGACCGCCTGGCGAACTTAGGCGTGTTCTGAGCAAGGTGCCAGAGGTGACGATCTGGTTCTGGATCATCAAAGTGTTGTGCACCACCGTTGGCGAGACCGCGGCGGATTATTTGAACGTGAACCGTAGCCTTGGCCTCACGAAAACATCGGTCGTTACCGGTGTGCTCCTCGTGGTCGCTCTCGTGCTCCAGTTCACCGCGCAGCGCTATGTGCCGTGGCGTTACTGGGCGACGGTCGCGTTGGTGAGCATTTTCGGGACGCTTGTCACCGATTTGTTGAGCGAGAAGGCCCATGTTCGCCTTGAAGTCACGACGATCGTATTCACCGTGCTGCTCGCTGCCACGTTCCTTATCTGGTACGCGACCGATCACACCCTGTCGATCCATTCGATCTTCACGAAACGTCGTGAGGCGTTTTACTGGATGGCCGTCCTTGTCAGCTTCGCACTCGGGACGGCGTCAGGCGACTTGATGTCCGAACGGCTTGGTTACGGCTACCTGGTTGCAGGAATGATCGTTGCCGGCCTCATCGTGCTCACATCGCTGTTGTGGCGCAGTGGAATGAACCCAATCCTCGGATTCTGGATCGTGTACATCTTCACTCGTCCGCTCGGCGCTTCAATCGGTGACTACCTGCTGCAACCTCATTCGGAACGTGGACTGGGTCTCGGCGCCACGAAAACGAGCGTCATCTTCCTCGTCGCGATCGTTGCGGTCGTACTGTTCCTCACCGTCACGAAAATCGACACGAACAAGGCAACCCCGGAGGCCGCGCCGATACACCACCGCGGTGGCCTTTGGCAGACGGCGCTCTACGTCGGTGCCCTCGTCATTGGCGCAACGTTTTTCTACAACGTTCGAACTCATTCGCTCGCGAACGCCAGTGCAGACACGGCACCGGTCGCAACGACCATCAACAAGACTGCCTCGACCAGCGCGGCCGCCGCGGGAGGAAGCGTCACGACGATCGCCGCAGCCGGTGCGCCGCAAACCAAGCTCGGAAACCTCACCAACTTCCGGGTCATCGTGCAAGACACCCTCGACAAACTCAACGCCGGTGACCAGGCCGGAGCGACGAAACGGGTCGATGACCTGGAGCGCGAATGGGACAAAGCCGCAGCACGCCTCCAACCCCTCGACGGAAAAACCTGGACACTCATCGACGGCAAAGACGACACCGTCCTACGCCAACTACGCGCCAGCACCCCGGACCTGATAGCCGAAAAGAAAGCACTCACCGACATGCTCGCCGTCCTCGTCTGAACCGGCCCGATCAGCGAGCAACGAGTCGACACCCGTGATGGCTTGAACTCGACCTGGTAGGTGTGACCGCGCTCCGTACACGTCGCGGCGCCGGAGGACCACCGCGCGGCTATTGCGTAGAGCAGGAACATGCCCATGCCTCGCCACGCGACAGTCAGTTGAGAGCCCAGCGATGTAGACCCGTAGGTAGTGGGTTCTGCCCGTCAACAAGCCGCTGGACAACGGAGCGTCTGATCGGCCCGCCGCTTACCGGATCGGTGTTGCGCAGCGAACGGTATGCTGATTTACACAATCGAGGCGTGCCGCGAAGTCCGGTCGGCGATTCTGGAGATCCAATGTTTCGTGATGCCCGACGCAGAGGCGGTCTGGGAGCTTCGACTATCGGACGGTTCCTCGGGTGCCGAGGATCGGACGCGTGAAACAAGCGCGACCGCTATTTCACACCGTCGCATCGTTCGCGGTCGTCGCTGGCCTTGGGTTTCTCGTAGCGTCCAACCGGTCAGACATAGGAGTCGCTGGCCAAGCACTTCGCTCCGTAGATCTCACCTGGTTCGTCGGCTCTCTCGCCTTGGCGGCGTGCTGGTCCGTCAATCAGTCCGCGTTGCACGCAGCGGCACAACGCGCGTCGGGTGCCGATGTCCGAGTCCGCGATCTACTCCCGGTTTCGTTGGCCGGGAACTTCCTGAATCTCGTCGCCAAGTCCGGGGGGATGGCTGGGCTGGCCGTGTTCGTCGCGGACGGACGCCGACGAGGACGAGCGCGGGGAGCAATCGTTGCTGCTTACATGCTGGTGGTGGTTGTCGGCGAGTTGGCGTTTGCGGCAACGTTGGCGGTCGCAATCGTCGTAGTGAGCATCGACGGGCATCTGACGCGTGGAGAACTCGTGGCGTCTGCGGTCTTCGCCGTGTACTTGATGGCTCGGCTCACCCTGGTCGCCGCAGCAGCGCGGAGCCGCGAGTCGGTCCGTCGTATCTACGCAATACCACGGCGCTGGATAGCGCAAGTACGTCGGCGCGAAGCTCCGGTCGATGAGGACCAGAACGAGTCCGCCGATGAATTGTTCGAAGCGATAACTATGCTGCGGACGGTCCCTCGCGCCGTTGGCCCGGTGTTCCTGCATGCCCTGCTCGTCGAGGTAATCGGCGTCGCGATGCTGTGGACGGTTCTTCACTCGCTCGGGCAACATCTCGCGTGGTCGGTCGCGTTTGTTGCGTATGCCGTGTCGGTGCTTTTCACCATCGTGGGGATCCTGCCTGGTGGTGTGGGATTTGTCGAGGTGTCGATGGGAGCTCTGCTCGTATCGTTCGGCATGACCGCCGGTGCAGCCGCCGCCACGGTGGTGCTCTACCGCGTGCTCGAGCTGTGGCTACCGCTGCTCGTCGGCGCGGCATCGGCGATTTACCTTCGCAGGATGGAACCAGCGACGTGAACTCGCGCCGGGCATCAAGGCGGTTGTGCGCATTTCTAGCGGTGGCGAGCGGCTGTCTTCATCTCGTGCTTGCGGGATCGAGCGGCCGACGGTTCCGCAGCCCTTTTCCGGTCATCCGTTATGCCGAGGGCGCAATCTTCGGAGCTCGATATGTCGTGGTGCTCAGTGGCATCACGCTCGTGCTGTTGGCACGGCCGCTGTTGCATGGCAAGAGGACGGCGCGTTGGATCGCCATCATTGTCAGCGCCGTGACCATTCCGGGGCATCACGTGAAGAACGCTGACGTAGTCGGCATGACCGTAGCGGTACTGCTCATCGCAACCCTCGTTTGGGCAAGCAGTTCGTTTCGCGTGCGTAGCGACCCGGCGCGTGCCCGACAAGGGTGGCAGCTGCTGGGGCTCGGCCTTGGTGTGGTATTCGTCTACGGCGTCACCGGACTCTATCTCATGGGTGAGGCCTTTCCGACGAATGCAACGGTTGCTCACTCCATCACGGAGACGCTACGAGTGCTGGTGCTCCTCGGCACGTCAACGATCGAACCGGCCAACCGACACGGCACTTGGTTCATCGACTCTGTCCGCGTCGCAGCGCTTGCGGTGGTCTTCGCCGCTGTTGTCCGGCTCGTTGCGACCGTCGTGCTAGGCCGTGGACGATCCCAACAGGACGAACAAATCGTCAGATCGCTGCTCTCGAATTATGCGACATCGTCGTTGGCGTTTTTCCACCTGCTCGACGACAAAATTTGGTTTATCGCCTCCGATGAGCAGGCGTTCGTCGGCTACAAGCTCGTCGACCGGTGCGCTGTCGTCCTCGGCGAACCAGTCGGAGCGACGGCATCGCTCGAACTGGTCACGACCGAGTTCCTGGACCTGTGCGACGCGAATGGCTGGATCCCAGCGTTTCATCAAGTCTCCGACGAGGGACTGGCCGTGTTCTCACAACTCGGGCTCCCGGCGCTGAAGATCGGCGAGGAGGCCATCGTGCCCGTCCAAGAGTGGAGCATCGAAGACCGCCGGTATAAATCGTTACGATCTGCGATCCGTCGTGTCGAGCGGGCCGGGTACCACTTTGTTGAATTGCCGACACCACTCGATGACGACACAGTGCGTCAGCTTCGGGAGGTGTCGGATCGCTGGCTCGCATCAGGTGAACATCGTGAGCGGACCTTCACACTGGGACTTTTCGACCCGCGCTACCTGCAATCGACGACCGTCGTCGCGGCCGTGGATGACGGGGGTCGGATAGGCGCGTTCGCGAATATTGTTCCGAGCTATCGATCAAGCGTTGGGAACTTCGACCTCATGCGACGTGACCCCGAGGCACCGAACGGGCTCATGGAGTTTCTGTTCGTTGGACTGATCGAACGCTTTCGTCGCGAAGGTCGAACTGGGATGACGCTCGGGCTCGCTCCGCTCGCGGGTGTCACTGGAGATACTTTGCCCGCTCGGTCGTTGCATCTGTTGTATGAGCACGGTGAGCAGGCGTTCAACTTTCGTGGCCTCGCCGAGTTCAAAGAGAAGTGGCAGCCGAGGTGGGAGCCGCGCTTTCTCTGCTACCGCAGGATGTCTGAGCTTCCCCTTGTGGCCGCAGCGGTCACCCGCGCCGGTGAGCTGCCCGACGAACGTCGACTTCCGACGCGGCTAGCGGCCATCGCCCGCCGGTACCCCGTGACCGCATCGGTGCTTGCTCTGGTGTTCTGGTTCATGACTATGACGGCGATCGAGCCGAGAGCCCATGCTGTGCTGCTTCGCCATATCGGCCTTGACTGGCACGACCTCGTCCACCTTCAAATCTGGCGACTCGCAACCTCACAACTCGTGCAAACCAAGTCGGGTTTCGCCTGGGGCAACATCGCGCTCCTCGTCCCCATTCTGCCGTTGGCCGAACACTTCCTCGGCAGCCGACGAACCATTGCGCTCTTCACCCTGGGCGATTGGCTATCCACCGTTCCTGTGTGGATCGGTGTACGCATTGCGGCCGGATTGGGAAGCTCGACGGCGAGCCGTCTGCTCTCGCAACGCGATGGCGGGGTTTCTTCAGGGGCTTGGGTGCTTGCTTTGGCCCTCGCGCTGGCGCTGCCAAAAGGGCGACTCAGAACCGGAACGGTTGGTTCGATTGTTGGGTTCAACGTTGCCATGCTCGCTGTCCAGCATCGAATCGTCGATATCCAGCACGCCGTGGCGCTCGCCGTCGCCTTCGCGCTCGTGCAAGCGTTCGACGCGATACGGACCCGGCATCAACCGCATGCACAGAAAAATCCGGCGGCAACATGACCGCCGCCTGGACGCGTCGAGGCGGCCTCCTTGTCGCAATACTGGCCTTGCTCTTCGCGGTCTCCTACACGGGCGGAACGACCGGGCTGTTCTCTAACTCGGAGCGGCGGATCGATCGAGAACTTCACAACCCAGCAACACGCCTCACGACTGCAGCCGACCTCGCAGATCGCTTTGCAAAGCACTTCGCTGGCGATCGACCAACGGTCCCGGGAGCGCGCTCCGAACACGCCTGCCCGGCTCCCGCTGCCGCCATAGCGACCTCCATCATCGGAGCGGTCGCTCCCAGCGAGATCGAGGTAATTCTCCGCGTCGCGGACGCCGACCTGACCCACACAGGCTGGACCGTCGGAACTCGGTCGTTTGATGCCTCCACGACGTCGGTCAAGGCGACTAACCGTCGCGGCGTCAGCGTCGAGATCGCAGCCCACGCCGGGGACCAACTTGCCAGCATCGACGTTACGATCAGTGTGCCCTGCCAGACACATGGCGGTACTGCGGTTGCTCCGTCCAAGATCCAGGTCGTCGCGACGTGACCGCAGGCCCGAGTACAAGGTAAAGCGAGCAGCCGATCGCGAAGGCCGCAGCGTGACCGGCATCGGTGTACGTGGAGTCGCGGATCAGCCCAACAGCCAGGAAGCCGCAGGTCGCCGCGGCGAACGCAACCCTCAACCACCAGCGACGGAAGATCCACACCAAGAATCCAAGGCCCCCGAAAAAGCCGTAACTCACACCGACATCGATAGTACCGGCAAGCAGCAGCCCACCACGGTGCGACCGTACATCCGCCCAAATCCCGACTGTCGTCACGAGGGTGGCGACAATGTGGCTCACCCCGACGATCAGCAGCCATCGCCACGTGCCGACCCAACGCTCCAACGGCACGTACACCGCTGTGAAAAGGATCAACTGCTCCAGCCATGACTGGCGATCGAGTAGGAAGGCGCTCAGCAGAAGCACTCGTCCGGCCGAGCGGCCCATCTGTGTGAGGTTCGTCGACAGCTGGCGGAGAAGTTCGGTGGCCACGACCGGGTGCAGGGACTGAACGGCGGCGGTCGTGACGAGAAGAATGAGTAGATAGATGTGTGTTCCGGGCGCACGCCTTACGTAGCGCGAGATCGCCCAACCGGTTCGACGAATCTGCCTTCGAAGCAAGGGGACGCCAGTGCCTACTGATCGATACTCGCGGAGCGTCTGACAACAGTACGCGTGTGGATTTCACGGGAGAGCTCGTGGATCTCCTTGAAGCCCCACGAGCCCATGCCGTTGCGAAGCCGATCGGCCGAGCGTTCACCCAATGTCAAACGATCCCCCGACCGAACAGCCGGGTGGTGATGCCAGCTGGGTCTTGCGATGCCATGTTCTCGTCGTTTGTTCATGTCTACACCTTTCCGTTTCTGCGGTCTCCGAGGGTTCACCCCTCAGTCGTCGATTCGCAGGGCTTTTCGTTCGGCACTCGGGTTGGGCCGATCATCGTCATGGCTAGCGTCGAGAATGACTTCTTGAACCCTTTTGGCCGAGTCCGAGATGTGGTCTGTTAGACCCAGCCACTGGCGCTAGCTTCGTTGTTGACTCGGTCCGACGCATGGGTATCGAAACCCTATCCGGTCCTGTCGGAGCCGATTGTCGGTAAGCGTAGATGAGGCCGTTGCATCGGACCACCCTAGGCACGCGCACCAACATGGCGAACGGGGCCGGACCCCGCCTCCAGCAGGTGTTCGGCGGTCCGGACGTCGGTCACGAGCGAGTTGATCCACCCGCCCCTGACCGCACCGAGGATCGCGTCGTACTTCGTCGGTCCCCCGGCGACTGCGATCGTGCGGCGGCACCGACGCAGCTGTTCAAGCGTGACACCGATGACCAGGTCATCGAGTTCGCTGGTGATGGCATTGCCCTCGACGTCGATGAACCGCAGATTGACTTGACCGACCGCACCGAGTGCGCGGGCGCGGGCGAACTGCTCGTGGGTGAAGAAGTTGTCTCCCGGTTTCAGTGGCGGATCGACGTTGCAGGTACCGATGCCGACGAGCGCTTCGTCGAGGCTGCCGTGCAGCGCGAGCGTCTCTTGGGCATGCGGGTCGTGATCGAGCAGCGTCGTGCGAGCCGCTGCCGACGCCGTCACGCCCGGGACACGGAGGAACCGCGCTTGGGCACCGGTGATCCGGGCGAGCTGTCTTGTCACCTCTGCGGACTCGTGTTGGACTGCCGGCGTCCCGACGTCACCGAGCAGTTCGACCACGAACCTGGCTGGCCGCCGCGGCGTGGTGTCCAGAGAGCGCACGGTCTCGCGAAGGCTCCGGCTCCATGATGTGAATCCGATGACGTCGCCGTCAAGCGGCTGCTCGCGTAGGTAGACCGCAAGCATCTTGCCGAGGTCGCTCAACAGGGAGCGCTCGTCGCTGGGATCGAGCACGTCGAACACGTGCGCATGACGCAGGCCCAAGGACTCCTGCAACGCCTGCTCAAGCTCAAGCTGGAGGCCTGGGGGAACCCGCACGGTCGTGTGTACGATCCCTTGTGCCACCGCGGAATCCAGGAGGCGCGACACGCGCGACTGTGACACGTCGAGTGCTTCTGCTATCTGGCTCTGTTTGAAGCCACGGATATGGTAGAGCCAGGCGACCCGCGTCATGAGTCGGAGCTGTTCTGCGTCCACGCCGGGCGCTCCTGATGCCGGAGTGTCATTGGGCGCCAGCCCGGCTGGAGCGGAACCTAGATGTTCGGGGTACTTCGTCATCGGCCGTTCTCCTTTCCGTAAAGCGCTCGACACCAGACCTTGACTCTGAGTGCCAACCGTCATAGATTAGCGGTGTGGGTAGCCATTCCAATCGCGAATATTAATTCGTAGCCCACATTACACGAGCCGCTTCCGCGGACGAAGGATCCACTTCCATGACTATGAACAGATTCGCAACGTCGGCGGCAGTGGCCGCCCTCGCAACAGTGTCGATGGCGGCCTGCAGTTCCTCGCGGGCTACGTCAACGACAACGGCTGCCGCCGCTAAGCCGGCTGCCGCCGCCACGACGGCTGCCGCTGCTAAGCCGGCTGGCAAGAAGCTTACGATTGGCGTCTCGGTTGCCGACCAAAAGTCGCTCTTCTATATTGCAGCTGTTGACGGGATGAAGAAGGCTGCGGCCGACGCTGGGATTACGCTCAACGTCCTTTCGGCCGACAACGACGCCAACAAGCAGGTCAACCAGGTCAATGACCTGCTGACCCAGAAGCCCGACGCGCTCATATTCATCGCCCAGGACGCCACCTCTGCCGCGGCTGGCGTCAAGGCCGCGAACGCCGCCAAGGTTCCGGTCATCGCAGTTGATGAAAAGCCTGAGTCGGGTGATGGCCAGCTCGCAACCTACATCGCCACCGACAGCGTCAAGGCCGCACAGGACCTGTGCACCTGGCTGTTCAAGGAGATTGGCGGCAGCGGCGAAATCGGAATCCTGCAGGGTGTCCTCGGGGCCACCGCAATGGTGCAGCGGACCGAGGGGTGCAACAAGGCCCTGGCTCTGAACACTGCGATCAAGGTCGTAGCAACGCAGTCGGCTAACTGGGACGAGACCCAGGGTTATAAGGCTGCGCAGAACATGCTGCAGGCGAATCCCGGCATCAAGGCGATCTTCTCCGAGAGCGACGCGATGGCCCTCGGCGCTGCCAAGGCCGCGAAGGACGCGAACCGCAAGATCGTCTCGGTGGGTATCGACGGCTTCCCGACCATGGTCCAGGGAATCAAGGACGGCTTGACGCAGGGTACGCAGGCTCAGATCCCCTACAAGATGGGCCAGCTCGCGGTCGTCGACGCCATGAAGGTCGCCAGCGGCGACAAGTCGGTGCCTGCGCTGCAGTACCAAGACACCGTCCTCGTCACGTCTGCGAACGTGAACACGGTGAACCCGGTCGACTTCTACGGCCCGAACGTCAAGTAGTACTCGGGGCTGCAGCGCCGCTGGTCGGTTCTGCAGCCCCACCCCCGCTGTCGTCGCACGATTCGTCCTCGCACGAAGGAGACTCCGTGGATACACCATCCGAACTGGGCCTGGTCTGCTCAGGCCTTACCAAGGCTTTCTCAGGGGTGCGCGTTCTCGATGCGGTGAACCTCACGATCTCGGCTGGCTCCGTGGTGGGGCTCATCGGCGAGAACGGGGCCGGGAAGTCCACGCTGAGTGCGATCATTGCTGGCATCCACCAGGCGGACGCCGGCTCGATGACCCTCGATGGTACCGCGTATGCGCCCCACGGGCCCGCGGACGCGCTCGACCAGGGCGTGGCCCTGATCCATCAGGAGATCCGGATGGTTCCGGAACTCTCGGTAGCTGAGAACATCTACCTTGGTCGCCTTCCGATGCGCCGGGGCACGGTTGACATGCGTCGTGCGTTCAACGATGCCAGCGACGTGCTGCGAGCTCTCGGTATCAGCCTTGACCCGCGTCGGCCGGTCTCTGGTCTGTCGATTGCAACCCAGCAGGGTATCGAGATCGCCAAGGCGATCACACGACAACCTCGTTACCTCATTTTCGACGAGCCCTCAGCCTCGTTGACTCGGCATGAGACAGATCTGGTCCTGCATCAGATCGAGGTGCTTCGCGGTCGAGGGGTCGGCGTCGTCTACATCTCCCATCGCCTCGATGAGGTGCAGAGGGTGGCTCGTCAAATCGTGTGCATGCGCGACGGTCGCGTTGCCACCACTTGGAACACAGGTGCAGTATCTCAGGACGATCTCGTAAGTGCCATGGTGGGCCGCGACTTCAGCTTCGACCATCACCCCCCGGCGGCGGCGACGAGCGATGTCGTCCTCGACGTGCGCAACCTCACCCGCCATGGAGCTTTCTCGGGCGTCAACTTCTCGGTTGCCCGTGGCGAGATATTGGGCATCGCGGGCCTCGTCGGAGCCGGCCGAACGGAGGTGGTTCGTGCCATCGCGGGTGTCGACCGCTACGACAGTGGTGAGATTTTGCTCGAGGGCAATCCGCAACGGAAGGGTGATGCCTCGCGAGCGATTCGCCAAGGCATTGTGATGGTTCCCGAGGACCGCAAGGGACTCGGACTCAACCTCGAGCGCACGGGCGCAGAGAACATCGTGGCCCCGTGGGAGCAGGTCCTGCGCAAACGATCGCTGGTGACCCGCGGCTGGATCCGATCGCTGGCCGACAAGAGCCGGACCGAATTTGACGTCCGAGGTCGGCTTGACGGCCCGGTGGTCCGGCTGTCGGGTGGCAACCAGCAGAAGGTGCTGCTGGCCAAGTGGCTCGTCAAGGAGCCGAAGGTGCTCATCCTCGACGAGCCGACGCGCGGCGTCGATGTCGGGGCCAAAACTGCGATCTACGAGATCATCCGGGCCACTGCAGCCCGTGGCGTCGCCGTGATTGTCGTGTCGTCCGAGCTCGAAGAGGTGCTCGGGCTGTCCCACCGCGTCCTTGTCATGTCAGCGGGGCAGCAGCGTGCCGTGCTGGACCGTTCGCAAGCGACGTCTGAGGCCATCATGAGCCTCGCAGTGCCTGTCGGCACATCCTCCACTTCGGCGCACCTCCCCGGGGCCGCTGCCGATCCATCAGACCTGATTGCGAAAATAAGATGAGCATCGACAACCGAGAGCAGGCGCCCGTGGCCACCAGCAGCGAGAACGACGACATAGATCCGGCAAGCGAGTCCAGCACCCGATCCAGGCCGTCGCTTCACGTCGGCGGTCCCGTCGTCGGACTCATCGTCATGTTCGTGGCACTGAGCCTAAAGTCGCCCTACTTTTTAACTGCGCGCAACCTCAGCAACATTCTCAGCCAGATCTCCGACGTCGGGATCATGGCGGCTGGCGCATTCCTCGTCATCCTCATCGGGGGCATCGACATCTCCGTCGCTGCCGTCATGGCGCTTACGATGATGGTCACTGCCTGGCTGTTCGCACAGCACGGGTTCCCGTTCGGGCTCGCCCTCGCCGTTGGCCTGCTCTTGGGTGCGATCGTCGGGTTGCTCAACGGTCTCATCGTGACGATCGGCAAGGTCCAGGCGTTCGTGGCCACGTTGGCCACGATGTCGGCCGCGCTCGGACTTACTCTTGTCGTCACCAACGGCAACACGATCCACGGCTTTCCGGCGTGGTTCAGGAATCTCACTGGCAATAAGTTGCTCGGGGTCCCGTTTCAAGCCTACCTGATGGCGGCCATTTACCTGGCGCTGGCGTTCTGGCTGCGCTTCCGGCCGCGCGGCCGCGCGTTGTACGCCATCGGCGGCAATGATGAGGTCGCACGGCTGTCGGGGCTGCCGGTACGGCGGCTTAAGACGCTCGCGTTCGTCATGTCCGGCTCGCTGGCCGCAGTGGCGGGCTGGATCAATATCAGCCAGCTCGACTCGGCACAGCCAACCGCCGGTTCTGGGTATCTGCTCAACGTGATCGCAATCGTGGTCATCGGTGGTGCCAGCCTGTCTGGTGGCTCCGGCTCGATGGGCGGCACGTTCATCGGCCTACTTATCGTCGGCGTCCTCAACAACGGCCTCTCACTTTTGCATGTGAACCCCAACCTGCAGCAGGTCGTGGTCGGCGCAGTCATCCTGGCGGCGGTGCTCACCGACAGGAATTGGACCGGCGGGTCCCTGTTTCGCCTACTTCGTTCGGCGAAGAAGGCCGTATGATGGTTGAGCAGCAACGCAGTTACGACCTGGTTGTCGTGGGTGCCGGGATCAACGGAGTGGGTATCGCACTCGATGCCGCGCTCCGCGGTTTGCGAGTGGCACTCGTCGAGCAGGACGACATCTGCAGTGGAGTGTCTGCGTGGTCCGGACGGCTCGTGCACGGCGGACTGCGCTACTTGGAGCACCGCGATTTCGGGCTGGTGCGTGAGTCGTTGGTCGAGCGTGAGCGACTGTTTCGTAACGCGCCGCACCTCGTGCGTCCCGTCCCGTTGCTGATGCCGAACTACCGGCACAACCGCCGTCCCGGATGGCTCATCGAACTCGGAATGCTGCTGTACGACGGGCTCTCGTTGCGCAAGACGCCGCCGATGCACCGGCCGTTGCGCCGCGCAGCAACACTCCGTCGGTTCCCGGGCATCGCCAGCGAAGGACTCGGCGGCGCTGCGCTCTTTTACGACGGCCAGGTCGAGCGCGCCGAGCGTCTCTGCGTCGAGATCGCGCTTGACGCGGTGGACAACGGCGCCGATCTGCTGCTGCACACCAGGGTCGATTCACCGGTCGTTGAAGGTGGTCGAGTCGTCGGCGTGAGGGGCACAAACACCCTAACCGGCGAGTCGGTCGAGTTGCGGGCCCCGGTCGTCTACAACGTTGCCGGGCCCTGGATTGATCGGGTGTTTAATCCTGGGTCGGTGCCGCTGCAGCCGCGACTCAATGGCGGGACAAAGGGTAGCCATCTGGTGGTCGAGTGCTTCCCGGGTGCTCCGACCGACGTCGTCTACTACGAGTCGCGACGTGACGGCCGACTCGTGCTCGTGATTCCCTGGATGGGCAAGGTCATGATCGGTACGACCGACGTGCGCTTCGAGGACGACCCCGACCTTGCCCGATGCGATATCGGCGAGGCCGAGTATCTGCTCGATGAGGTCAACGCGCTTGTACCCGCGGCGCATCTCACCATGAACGATGTCCTCTATACATTGAGCGGTGTGCGGCCCTTGCCGTACGAGCCAGGGGTGCAAGAGTCTTCGATCACCCGCAGCCACGTCCTGCACGACCACGCAATCTCAGGACTCCCCGGCCTTGTCAGCGTCGTAGGCGGCAAGCTCACCACCTACCGCCAGCTCGCCGAGGACGCGGTTGACGACGTGCTTCGGCGCCTGGGACGACCAAAAACCCCGAGCCGCACTCGCAACCGCGCGCTTCCGGGCGCCGCACACTTCGACGCACCACACTTGCGGGGCGAGCTGGTGGGGCGAGGTGCCTCGGCCGCCGTGGCAGAACGGCTGGTCGCAACCTACGGAGTCATCGCCCGCCAGGTGTGGAGCCTGGCCGAGGCGGATTCCGCGCTGGCCAACGTGGTGCACCTGGCGAGCGGCCTCACCGCAGCCGAACTTGTGCATGCCGTAAGCCGGGAGCACGCCCAGACGCTCAGCGACATCCTCGCCCGGCGGGTTCTGCTCGCGTTCGAGCCGGGCCATGGGCTGGAGTCGATCGAGGGTATCGCCGACGTCGTTGCCAAGCATCTCGGGTGGGACGACGCCCGACGCGCGGTCGAGGTACAGGGGTACCGCAACTGGCTGGGACACCTCGCCATCCCTGACCCGCAGGGCCCACGCTCGGAGAGCTTTGGTGCCAGCCCTGCGGTCGTGGCGAAAGGTGGCACATGAGATCCCCGGTGCTGCTGGCTGTGGACGCAGGTTCGAGCAGCGTCCGCACCATTGCGATGGAGCTGCCCTGTCGAATCATTGGTGATGCCCGCGCGCCAGTCTCGTGGTCGCATCCTCATCCCGGCTGGGCTGAACTCGATCCATTGGCGCTGTGGCAGTCGGTGCGGTCCACGATCCATGGCGCGTTGCGCTCCGGTGGCGTCGACGTCGCGCAAGTGGCCGGCATCGGCATCACCTCACACCGCGAAACGATCGTGATGTGGGATCGAGTCACCGGTGAGCCGGTGCATGACGCCGTGGTCTGGATCTCCAAGCAAACCGATGCGATCGTCGCTGACTGGCAGGAGCGGGGCATCGGCGCGGAGTTTCAGCCGCGCACTGGGCTCCACAACGACTCGTTCTTCTCAGCGGGCAAGATCGCCTGGCTGCTCAACAAGGTACCGGGCGTGCGCGCACGCGCCGAGGCCGGTGAGCTCGTCGTCGGCACGATCGACTGCTGGCTCCTCTGGAACCTCACGGGTGGCGAGGTGCACGCTACCGACCCATCGTGCGCGTCGCGCACTGCGCTGTTCAACCTCGAGCGGATGGCCTGGGACGACGAGCTGTGCGCGATGCTCGCCATTCCCGTTTCGTTGCTACCCGAGGTGCGGCCCAGCGACGGCGAATTCGGCCGCGTCCGTGCTGACATCATCGAGACACGACCAGCTGTGCGTGCCGTCGTGGCCGACCAGCAGTCGAGCATGTTCGGCCAGGCCTGCTACGACGAGGGCGCGGTGAAGCACACGCTTGGCACCGCCGGTGTTCTGACGCAAACCACCGGATCGCGCCCACGTCTCATCCCGGGACTCACCTCTAGCGTGGCCTGGACGGTGCAGGGCACGACCACGTTCGAGGCGGAAGGCGTCGTGTTCCACAGCGGCCAGACACTGCAACTGTTGCGCGAGCGACTACAGATGCCCGTAGCGACGGAGGATGTGGACCGCTTGGCGGGCTCGGTTGCCGATAACGGCGGTGTCTACCTCGTGCCCGCATTCGGCGGCATGGCCGCACCCCACTGGGACCGGCAGGCACGCGCATCGATCCAGGGCCTGACCCTCGAAACGCGGCTGGAGCATGTCGTGCGCGCTGCGGTCGAATCCATGGCCTACCAGGTGGCCGACATCGTCGATGCGCTGCGGGTCTCCGGGGCATTGGTTTCGGAGATGAAGGTCGACGGTGGCGGCGCCACCAGTGACCTGTTGTGCCAGTTCATCGCAGACGTATGCTCCGTGTCAGTGCTGCGGCCGCACGAGCTCGAGCGCACGGCACTCGGTGCGGCGTTCATCGCGGCGATCGGACTCGGACTGATGTCCGGTCCAGATGAGGTCGCCGCTACCTGGAGCGTCGCGCGGCGCTTCGACCCAGAGATGCCCGGAGCACGCCGGTCGGCGTTACTCGAGGGCTGGCGGCAAGCACTAGCGCTCACCCTTACCACCCAACCCCTGCGCTGACCCGCTGTCGTGAACTCAAGAGTCTCACGTCGATGCGGTCTGACGCCCGAAGTCCGGAGACTCTGTGCCCAACAATCCTACCCTTACCAGCCTGGACGACGTCCGCAAGCTCATTGCGATCCACGACTCCGAAAACCACCTTGTCGTGTGCGAGTTGCTCGATCTCGTCGTGGGTCAGGGCGCCATGCGAGAGCTCCCGGCTGCCGTATCGCGTCTCGCTGGCGGTGGGCTCGGGCGACGACCCCGAGTGACGCTGCTCGTCGACGACACGGTGATCCTGCGCGAGGGGGACGACATCAAGGCGCGAGTCGAGTCAGAACTCGCTGTTGACTGTGACGTCACTCGCGTGACGCTCTCGGACGGCCACTCCGATCTGCATGTGGTTGACGAGGTCATTGAGGCCGCTCGCGCCGGGTGCGCGGGTGCGGACGTCGTCGTCGCGCTCGGCGGAGGCACCATCAGTGATATCGGCAAGCTGGCAGCCACCCGTCCGGGGCTGGGACTGGTGACTGTCATCACCGCCGCGTCGGTGGATGGCTATTCCGACAACGTGTCCGTCACGCTCAAACACGGTGTAAAGCGAACTGTCGCCTCGCGGTGGCCAGACATCGTCCTCGGCGATGCTGAGACGGTGGCGGGCGCGCCCGCCCGCATGACCCGTTCCGGGTACGGCGAGATGACATCGATGTACGTCGCACCGGCGGATTGGCGACTTGCCGCTCTCGTCGGAGCGGACGGCTCTTTTCACAACGGACCCATAGCGCTACTTGCGGCTCTTTCCGACCAGCTCGACGCCTGCGCCGCGGGTGTCGCTGCGGGTGAGCCATCGGCCGTCCAGACGCTCACCTGGGCGCTGGCACTGCGCGGGATCGCTACCGGTGTCGCGGGGACGACCGCCTGCCTGTCCGGTGTCGAGCATCTTGTCAGCCACATGCTCGATTTACGGGCCGCGCAGTTGGCCGTGCCCACCGGCCTGCACGGCGAGCAGGTCGGCGTCGGGTCGGTCATCGCGGCGTGCGCCTGGGAGATGCTGCACGAGCGGTTGGCCGCCCAGCCGGGCGCCAGGGTCCGCGCTGAAGCACTCGACGCGCAGCAGGCCGAGCTTCGGGTACGTGCGGCCTTCGACGGGCTCGACCCGTCGCGTCGGATCAGCGACGAGTGCTGGAACGACTACGCGCGCAAGCTCGAACGGCTGCGGACCGCGGTCACCCAGATCGATGCCCTGCTTGCCGATTGGGAAGCGCACCGCAACGAACTGCACGCGCTGGCGCGCCCGTCGGACGTGATCGCTCGTGGGCTGAGGTCCGCCGGAGCCCCAGTGATCTTCAACGATCTTGACTCCGGTGTCGATGCCCTGACCGCCCGGTGGGCGGTACAAAACTGCGCGCTGATGCGCGAGCGGTTCACGGTCGTCGACCTTCTCACACTGCTTGGATGGTGGGAGGACCCCGATGTCGATGATGTTCTCGCCCGTGTCGTTGTAGCAGCGTCGGCCACCGTGACGGCGTGAGCGCCGACCTCGTCATCGGTGTCGACTGCTCTACGACCGCAGCGAAGGCCGTCGTCTGGACTCCAGACGGCACGGCGATGTCCTCGGCGCGCGTGCCCTACGAGCTCAGTCAGCCGCGCCCCGGATGGGGGGAGCAGAACGCCGAGGACTGGTGGTCCGCGTTCTGCGGAGCGGTACGCCGCGCCCTGCAGATCGTCGACGCGAGACGTGTGGCTGCGATCACGCTCACCCATCAACGCGAGTCCTTCGTCTGTCTCGACATCCACGGCCAGCCGCTGCGTCCGGCAATGCTGTGGCTTGACCGTCGCGCCGTGCTCGAGGTGGAGGAACTCGGCACTCCCGAGGTACACCGTGTCACCGGCAAGCCCCCGAACCCCACTCCCGCTTGGTACAAGCTGGTCTGGCTCCAGCGGCACGAGCGCGACACGATGAAACGGGTCGGAAAGGTCGTCGATCTGCACGGTTTCATCGTCCACCGGCTCACGGGACAGTGGACGACCTCGATCGCCAGCGCGGATCCGCTCGGGCTCGTTGACCTCTCGACCGGCGACTACTCGGACGACCTGCTGGCGGCGTGCGGCCTCGACCGAAGTCACATGGCTGAACTCACGCAGCCCGGCGACGTGATCGGGCCGTTGCGCGACGACATCGCCGACTCCCTTGGGCTGTGCCGCGGGACGGTCCTCGTGGCAGGGGCGGGCGATGGGCAAGCCGCACAGCTCGGTACGGGCATCACTTCACCGGGGGCAGCCTTCCTCAACCTCGGCAGTGGCATCGTGTCCGGCACCGTCAGCGAGACCTACAGCTATGGACTCGAGTACCGCACGCTCTTCGCTGCGACGCCGGGGCGCTTCAGCCTCGAGACGTTCATGGGCGGCGGCACCTTTAACCTAACGTGGTTCGTTGAGCGGTTCTCCTCTGTGGACCCGAGAGCGCTCGGGCTCGACGTCAGTGCAGAGTCGATCCTGGAGACCGCAGCCGCTGGGCTCCCGCCGGGTGCGGAAGGTCTCATGGTGCTGCCGTACTGGGCCGGCGCCCTGACGCCGTACTGGGACCACGACGCGCGCGGCGCGATGCTCGGCCTCACCGGCGTTCACGGAAAGTCGCACGTCTACCGTGCCCTGCTGGAAGGCATAGCGTTTGAACAGCGGCTCCTCACCGAGGGGGCCGAGTCGTCGATCAACGACCCTATCGAGCGGCTTATCGTCCTGGGCGGTGGGTCACGCAGTCCGGTTTGGTGCCAGATCATCGCCGACATCCTGCGTCGGCCGGTGGAGGTCGTGCGTGAACCGGAGAGCACCTGCCTCGGGGCGGGCATGCTCGCGTCAGCCGCCATCGGCGTCCATCGGTCGATCACGGACGCCGCTGACGCAATGAGCGGTACGGCCCGCTGCTTCCGCCCCGATCCGGCGGTCAGCGACGTCTATGACCGGCTCTATTCCGTCTACCGCGACATCTACCCGGCTCTGCGGCCAGTCTTCGCACGGTTGGCTGCGGCGGTGGCCTCGTGACCGCTCTTGACGACCGGCCCGTGGGGGCTTTGCGTCTCTACGACGGCTACCTCTTTGACCTTGACGGGACTATCTATCTTGGAGACACGTTGCTCCCTGGTGCGCACCGGCTGGTGAGCACCCTGCGCGAGATGGGGCGCCACGTGCTCTTCCTCTCCAACAACCCCACCAAGGACCCGCAGATGTATGCCGAGAAGCTGTCGCGACTCGGCATCCCGACCGACCCCGATCAGGTTGTCAATCCGCTCGTCACGCTGGCCTCATGGCTTCGTCGCGAGGCGCCAGGGTCACGCGTGTTCGTGCTGGGATCCGACCCGCTCCGGCGGGCGGTCGTTGGCGCGGGGTGCACGTTGTCCGAGGACCCCGAGCAGATTGACATCGTTGTCGCCAGCTACGACACATCTTTCGACTACCGCAAGCTGCAGATCGCGTTCGACGCGTTGTGGCAGCATCGCCGGGCCCGGCTGGTGACGACAAACCCCGATGCGTACTGCCCGATGCCCGGAGGCCGTGGCGAACCCGACGCCGCGGCCATCCTGGCCGCGATCGAGGCCAGCACTGGAGCTCGGTGCGAGGCCAACCTTGGCAAGCCCGATCCCGTGATGCTGAACACCGCAGCGGCTGTCTTGGGGTTACGGCCGCAGGACTGTCTCATGGTCGGCGATCGTCTTTCTACCGACATCGCTATGGCGGTAGACGCCGGCATCGACTCTGCGCTCGTCCTCACCGGGGACAGCACGAGGGCCATGGCTGCCGACCTGCCGGCCCACCGTCGCCCCACCTACATCCTGGACCGAGTCGACGCCCTCATCGACAGAACGGCCGATACTCCGGTCTCTGATTGAGCCCTTGCCATCCGCCTTCGAGGATGGAAGAATGTAAATGCTGATCCATCATAAATATTCCCAGAGGTAGCGATGTCACTCTCAAAGCAGACGTTGATCGAGATGCAGCGGCGCATGCTACGCATCAGGCACTTCGACGAACGCGCGTCCAAAATGGTCAAGCGCGGGCAGATTCCGGGCACGGTCCACACGTCGATCGGCCAAGAGGCCCAGGTCGTGGGGGCGTGCATGGCACTTGGCGACGGCGACTACATGACGGGAAACCATCGCAGCCACGGCCATCCCATCGGTAAGGGGTCACCGCTCGGCCCTCTGATGGCTGAGCTGGTCGGCAAGGCGACTGGCGTCTGCGGCGGCAAGGGTGGCTCGTTACACCTCGCCGACTTCAGCGTCGGAAGTCTCGGCGAGTCCGGCATCGTCGGTTCGTCTATTCCGATCGCCACGGGCGCTGCCCTGTCGGCAAAAATTCTTCGCAACGGCCGCGTCGCGCTCGCCTTCTTCGGCGATGGCGCCGCCAACCAAGGCTGCCTGTATGAGGCGATGAACTTGGCGGGGGTGTGGGACCTTCCCGTCGTGTTCCTCTGCGAGAACAACCAGTACGCCCTTTCGACGCCGGCCCACACCGTCACCTCAGGAGTGATCGCGGAGCGGGCGGCCGGCTTCGGCATAGCGGGTGTGCGTGTCGAGGACGGCCAGGACGTGCTCGCCGTGCATGCTGCGACTCTCGACGCCGTGGAGCGCGGCCGGCGAGGTGACGGCCCGACTCTCGTCGAGGTCGTCACGTACCGGTTCCGTGAGCACTCCGAGGGGCTGCGGCTGGGCGTCGACTACCGCGACTCGGCGGAGAAGGAGGAGTGGCTCGGACGCGACCCGATCGTGCTGTTCCGTACGCAGCTCATAGAGATGGGGATGGCGACCGAGGCCGAACTCGACGAGCTCGAGGCAGGCGTTCTCGACGAGGTCGAGGCTGCGTTCAAGTTCACCGAGGCCAGCCCGTTCCCGGACCCAACTATCGCCTTCGCCGACCTCTACACCGAGCCGACGCCGTTGCGCGTGACCTCACCACTGATCGGAATTGCATCGTGACGATGATGAGCTATCTCGGTGCGATCGGAGCGGCGCAACGCGAGGCCATGGAGGCCGACGATCGTGTCATCATCATTGGCGAGGACGTCGAGGCCAACGTGTACGGCACCACGGGCGCCGGTAAATCACGCCAGGACAAGGGCGACTTCCTCGAGATGTTCGGAAGGGACCGGATCCGCAACACCCCCATTTCCGAGGAGGTCATTGTCGGGGCCGCGGCCGGCGCGGCGATGACGGGTCTGCGGCCAATCGTCGACCTCTCCTACTCATCGTTCCTCTACATGGCGATGGACCAGTTCGTGAACCAGGTGGCCAAGAACCGGTACATGTTCGGCGGCCAGGCCTCGATGCCAGTCGTCTTCCGGTCGGCCATGTTCTATGGCCTCAACACCGGAGCCCACCATTCAGACCGGCCCTACCCAATGTTCATGAACGTTCCCGGTCTCAAGATCATGGTGCCTGCAAGCCCGACTGATGCAAAGGGTCTGCTACGTACTGCCGTCGACCTCGATGACCCGGTCCTTACGTTCGAGGCCTGCCTGCTATGGGGGCTGAAGGAGGACGTCCCCGAGGAGGAGTTCCGCATCCCCTTCGGGATAGGGCGCACAGTCCGGAGCGGCTCCGACGTCACCGTCGTCGCCATTTCCAGCGCCGTGCCGGAGGCAGCTGCGGCCGCTGATGCCTTGGCGGCGGAAGGCATTTCGGTCGAGGTCATCGACCCGCGCACGCTCGTCCCCCTCGATGTCGACCTCATCATCCGTTCGGTGCAGCGCACCGGGAGGCTGGTGGTGGCCGATCCTGCCCACCGCACCTGCGGTGCAGCTGCCGAAATCTCAGCCATCGTCGCCGAGGAAGCCTTCGAGTCATTGCGAGCACCGATCGTGCGCGTGGCGACGCCGGACACCCAAATCCCCTTCAGCCCTGCGCTGGAGAAGCAGCTCTATCCCAGCAGCAGCTCGATCGCGGCGGCGGTGCGCCGCGTGCTTGGGGCACGTCCAGCACCGATCGCCGCCACCACGGCTGGCTGAGCACCGGCAACCACCAGACAACCGAAAAGGAGACCGTGAAAATGGCCATTATTGAAGTATTGCTCCCGCAGTGGGGTATGGGTATGAGCGAGGGAACGATCACAAACTGGCTGAAGGCCGTTGGCGATCGCGTCACCGAGGACGAGCCGCTCGCCGAGATCGAGGCCGAAAAGGTCGAGGAGACCCTGGAGTCCCCGGCGTCAGGAACGCTGATTGAGATCAAGGTTGCCGAGGGCGACACCGTAGAGGTTCGCACGGTCATCGCTTTGATCGACGAGGGCTGACCTGTGACGTGGGTCGATCCCCTTCACCTGATCCGCGCCGCCCAAAAAGGCGGCTACGCGGTCGGCGCCTTCAACATGCACAATCCTGAGACAACACAGGCGCTCGTCATCGCAGCCGAGCAAGCAGCCTCGCCGGTGTTCCTCCAGGTCGGACGAGCGGTCGTCCCTCACATGGGTCTGCGCGCTGCGGCAGAGATGACCCGTCGGGTTGCCGACGTGTCGAGCGCCGAACTCGTTCTGCACCTCGACCACGGCCCGTGGGAGGAGTGCCTCGAGGCCATTCAGTTGGGGTTTGCGTCGATCATGTACGACGGTGCGCACCTTGCCTTCGAGGAGAACATCGCCACGACGCGGCGCATCGTAGAAGTGGCCCACGCCTTCGGTGTCGCCGTCGAGGCTGAACTCGGGAACATTCCGGACGCCGATGAGGAGGTGGACTGGGAGTCGTACTACACCAACGTCGCTGAGGCGGAGCGTTTTGTACGCGAGACGGGGGTCGACACCCTTGCCATCTCGGTCGGCATCGTGCACGGCGTGCCGCTCGCCGGCACCAGGCCGTTAGAGATCGCTCGCATTCAGCAGATCCGCGACGCAACCGGCGTGCCGCTCGTGCTGCACGGTGCCTCGGGGATCCCCGACGACGAGGTGCGGGCCGCCATCGCCGCAGGTGTGCACAAGTTCAACGCCGACACCGACCTTCGTCACGCGTTCCGCGCGGGCATCGAGGCTGTCTGGTCCCAGGGCGACCGCCAACTTGAGACAGCGATGGCCGAAGGGCGCGACCGCATGGTCGCCGCGACTGTGGCCAAGCTCCGGTCGTATGGCTGCGCCGGACGCTCAGCGGTGTCCTCGTGACGGCGACGATCGAGCAAGCGGGTGTCGTCACCACACGGCTGACAGGACCCGGGCGCACGGTTGCTCGTCGCATGGTGAAGGCCTGGGAAGCACCGGTCTTCCACCTCGGCGTCGATGTCGACATGACCGAGGCCCTTGCGGCGAAGGGCTCGGGCGAGGGAGTCACCGTGTCCGATGTGCTTCTCGTCGCATGTGCGACCGCGCTGCGGGCGCACCCTCGCCTCAACGCCTGGTACGACGACGAGTCGGTCAGCGTCGTGAACGACGTCAACATCGGGTTGGCCGTTGCCACCGACGCTGGGCTCGTCGTCCCGGTGGTGCGCCAGGTCGACACGCTCGATCTCAACGGTGTTGCGGCAGCCCGCCGCGAAGTGGTTGACCGGGCACGCGCCAGGAAGCTCACGATGGCCGATGTCACCGGTGGCACGTTCACGGTGTCGAACCTCGGCATGCTCGGGATCGACCAGTTCGACGCGATCCTCAATGTACCGCAGGTGGCGATCCTCGCCGTGAGCTCCACCCGCATGCAGCAGGTGTGGGCACCCGAAGCCCCGGAATGGAAGCCGATAGCGCGCTTCACACTTACGTGCGATCACCGGGCCGTCGACGGCGCTACCGGTGCGCAGTTCCTCGCTGGGCTGCGTTCCGAGCTCGAGCGGGCCTCGCACGCCGGATGACCCTGGAGTCCGGGAGCTCGCGCGGAACCGCTGCTGCCGAGGCGGTCGAGGACCGGTGTGCCGCCTACCCAGGTGCCGTGGAAACCTTCGTGGAGGCGGAACGGGATCCGGATCGTGGACACCGGCCCGGCTGCGATGTCGAGTGCGTCGAGAAATGACCAAGTCGGTGCGGTTCTCAGCCCGTCGACCGACAATCGAGACCAGCCAACCGTCCCCCTCCGGCGCGTCGGATGACCGGGGGATCAGCAACGGTTCTTCGGGGGCCGAGTGCGGCCCGGCATAGAAGTAGGTGAGCTCTTCGGTGGCGTCGTTGGGGTGGCCGAGGCAGGTGAACGGCGGGCCCTTGGGACCGAACTCGAGGTTGAGAACCCGGGGCTTCGAGGGTGCGCCGGGTTCAACGATTTGACCGGGTGCGCTTATGCTCTCAATGGAGGATGGGATCGTCGAAGATCACCACAGCACCGGGGCTGGACGCGCTGGATCCGCTTGGATTGCGAACCTCAAGATCGCGGGGGCCGACAGGGGTGTCGCTTCGGATCCGCAAGGTGGCCACTACACGGGTGCTGCTCTGCACTGTTGCACCCTCTACGGTCACGTCGGGACCGTGCAGCGAAGCCGTGGCGCCATGGACGAAGTTCGAGCCGATGATTGAAATCTCGGTGTCGCCGAGTTGCCGGTTGATTTGATTCGGTTCGACTGTGCGGATAATAGGCTGGCTTCGGGGAGCGCAGCCATCGATTTCGGGGTGGATTTGATATTGGTTGTCGGGCCTTTGCTGGTTGTCGTACGTCTCGACCTGCGGCGGGGTCATATCGGGTGGCCTTTGCCCCGGGGCATGATCGGGCGGGGCCTGGTCGGCCAGATCGCACCACACCCGGTAGAAGTTGTCGAAGTCGGCCGGCGGCGATCCGGGTGGTGGCGTTGCGGGCTTCGTCGGGTCCGTTTCGGGAATCTTCTGGATGCTGAGCACCGCGTGGATCTCGTTGTGGCCTTTGTGTCCGGCGTCGAACACCCACCGCCCGCGAACCAGTACGAGATCGCCTATCTTGAGTTCCCCGTTTCCTTCCATAGCGTCGTGGTAGTCGCCGTCACGAGCCTTGGCCCACGCCTCGGCAACGAATGCCAACGTGAACGGCAACGTGAGAAGCCGAGCGATAAAGCACAGGATGCTGGTGTACCAGTGCTTCTTGCACCCAGCCCCACCGCCGGGCATCTGATCCACGACATTGAACACATCATGGATGCGGCTTCCTTCACATTCGCAGTGCAGCACCGGCACGTTGTAGGCCCCATCCTGCGTGAGGGGGTATGTCTTCACAGTCCCGTCGAGGAACCACACAAACCGTTTTGCCAGAATGGCGGCCGCAGCGCCACTCTGATTTCGGCTCGAGTCGAAGAACATCTCGCTGGTGTACCCGGCGTAGTTCGGGCCGCCGTCGGCCTCGCGAGGCGTCGGCGTTCCGGGTTGCTCGGTGAGGAGTTCTCCTTCGTACCCTCGGCGCACAGCCGCGAGGCGCTCGTCGGCTGTCTTCTTCATCCACGCACCACCGCTGAATGGATTGTCGGAGAGTTCCGGCATTGCATCGTCGGGACGTAACAAGATGTTGAAACTGAAGTCGTTGTCGATCGAGTCCGGGAAGCTCTTGCTCGATGGAGGCTCGAAGCTCATCACGCGGCCGATTGCACATGTCGTCCCGGATTCTGCGGTGCTGATCAGTCTTGGGGTTCCGTCAGACGTGGTGCCGCGATGCACACTGCCCATGCAGACCAGCTTGCGGTGCAGCATGTAATCGGTGGCTTCCCAAAGGTTGAGATAAAGCGCGATAGCCGCGTCCCCAGATGTCTCGACGTAGTCCTCCGGCTTGACGCAGCTCGAATATTGGGGTCCGGTCATGCAGCTCAACTCCTTGATTGTTCAGCTCAGCTCAAAGGCCTTCTACGTACAGCGTCACTCCGCCGAGCAACTGATCGTTGTCGTCTACGGCGTGGAGGTTGAAAGGCACCCGACCTCTGAAGCCGTCGGGTGCGGTGACCGTGACAACCACAATGCCCTCCTCGTTTGGCCCAAGACTCAGTTCAGACGGCATCGCTTGCACCGTCCAGCCCGCAGGCACGGGAAACCGCTCAATCGAATGGCGTTCGCGAGCCTTACGAACGTGAGCCTGCGGATCCAGGTCGCGCGCTGCGTCGTCGCACGGAACTAATTCAGGTATTTGGTACGCGTCGACATGCAGCCGAATCAATCTGCGCCTGCGCAAGTCGTCGTTGCGCACGGGCACCGTGAACAGCGCCGGAGACCGAAGCACTTTCACGTCGGTATTCAGTTGACCGAGATTGTTGCCCGGGTTTGCGTCATCGTCGGCGGGCCAGATCAGCTCGGCCTGAAGGCAAAAGTGTCCAGCATCGGGTGGTGTCATCCACTCGACTACCGCCGTGACAGGAGAGCCCGGCGCGGCCTTTACTGGCACGTCGACCACGTCCTCGGCGAAGGTTGTCTTTCCACCGCCGATGCCAAATCTCAGGAACGAAAACCGCACAGGCATCCTGGGCGCCGCAGCCGACTCGGACAAATTCCAAACTCGTGCGATCACATGATACGCGGTCGAGGGCAACAGATCGTGTGAAGACACGGGGTTCCCGAGCGGGCGCTCAAGATGGATATCAGGGTTGTCCCACGTGACAGCAATGCCGTTCCCCATTAACCAGTACTGGTCGTAGATCATAGGGTCGGGCTTACGGTAAATCGTGCCGGGAATCGTTTGCGGGGCACCTGTCGCAGGGCGATCCCGTCCGGCAGAAGGCGGTACGCCGGGCGTCCCGATAGGCGCACCGTCCGGCTCGTCTTCGGCTCGATGCAAGCACCGCTTGACCCGCTGACAAACAACGACGATGCCAGCTGGTACGAGCCACGCAACGAACGCTAACGGCCAACTCCTCAAGCACTTCGGCCGACAAACGCATGGTGCCGCGCACCGAGACTTCCTCTCGCGAGCGAACCCCGATCTGGGCACCTAACACTCGGCCGTTGTCATGTCGCCGGTTGAGCCAGGCGGTAACGGCGACGCGAGTCGACCGCAGCAACTGCGGCCAGACAAACGCACATGACGACGACGACCCACTCAGCGCCACCGCCCCCAGCGTCAGGATCAACACCGGTGACTGTCTCGACCCACGTCGGCCACACGGCTGTCACGAGTGCAAGGACACCGGCCAACACGGAGAGGCAAAACTCTGCACGTGCCTTCGACATGGGAATCACCTACCCTTTTCTTTTCGACCGTACTCCTCGAACCTCAGAAGGTCAACCGCCCTGAATTGCCGACGATGGAGCGCATCTGGGTCAGCGTGTCGCGCAAATGGGCAGCCTGAATCGCGATGTCACCAACGTCAACAGCACTTCCGCCTCAATCCCGACGAGGAACAGTATTGCTATCGGATTGGTGTCTCGATATAGTCAAAATGACCGCCTTGGGTGACGGTTGCATCGCTCGAGGGGAGGGGAAACCTTGCAGCGCACTACTAAATGTTTTGCACGTTTCGTTGCCGTTCTGGCTGCCACGGCGGTTGGATTCGTTGGACTGGTGGCGTCCGCAACACCGGCAGCCGCAGCTCCCGCATTTACCATCTCCGGAGCGGTCGGCTCGTGGAACTGCACGACGACTTCGCCTTCGGCTGACTGCCGCACGACGCTGATCCTGACGGGCACCGAACTGCCGGTCACCGACCCCGCGCTGATCGGCGTGTCGGCGGATCGTTCCGACACCCTCGTAACGGTGAACGACACCACCGCCAACTGGTGGGCGGGTCGGGACTCTTCGTTCTTTTCCCGTTGCGGAGTAGTAGTCGGTCTGTCGACGCCTACGGTGATGATCCTGAAGGTTGGCGCGTACGGCATCAGGTGCCTGGGTAGCGTCGGCAACTTCGTGCACGGCGGCGATTCACTAACCGTCACGGTTTACGGAACGACGGGTACGACTGCGGTCACTGTGACCGCTGCCGTGCCAGCCGCCGTTGTCCCCTCGGTGGATGAGGTCACACCGCCCTATGGTTCGGTCGGCGGTGGCACGACCACTGAACCAGGTACCGGCCGCGTCTTGGTCCGCAGCACGAACGTCGGCACGCCCACCGCCGTATGGTTCGGTGGCGTCGCTACCACCGACATCCAACCCGGAACTGCGCCAGGGCTATGGAGTGTTCTTCCCCCGCCGTCACCCACGACTCAGGCCGACTCGGGCGTCGCCCTCCAACTGGTGGACAGCACCTTTGGCACATCGCCCGAAGCGTGCCTCTCGATCCTGCCGACCGGATGCGCTGACGAATTCTTTTACATGGCACCGTCGACCAGCGCCACCAACTTCACTGACCCTATCGATCTCAGCTTCTCGAAGTCGTTCTCCGCCGGCAGCGCGGTAGGTAGTGCCGCTTGCGGGAAGAGCATCCCGGCGGGCGTTTCGGCCAGTCTGACAGTCGGCGGCGGGGTGGCGGGCGGCCCGCTCAACGTGTCTGCGAACTACGGCCTGTCTTACAACACCATCAAACTGCCGACAGCGTTCGTGGCATCGGCAACGCTCACAGTCGCGACGCCGCTCGTGGCCACCGTGTCGTTGTCGGGGACCATCTCGGGCTGTCAGGCCATCCCCATTCCTGGGCTGGGAATCCCGAATGTTGTTGGCTTCGCTTTCGTGGTCGGAGGCAGCATCACCGCTGATGCCAGCTTGACCATCACAATCAACCAAGGGACATACACCCTCACCGGCGGCTGGATTCCCGGTTCAAACCCTGGTGACATCGGAGGCGCGACCATGGTCTCAAAATGCGTCGATGCCGCTGGCCAACCGACCACCACCTGCGTCACGACCGCACTCAAAGCCTCCCTGTCCGGCACGGTCATGGTCACGCCGCTCTGGCTGCAAATCGGCCCACCGGTGGCCAATGTCGGTGCAGGACTCTCAGCCGCTGCCACCGGTACGATCGACTTTCCGCCCACGGGGGCGACTGGCTATGATATTTGCGCTGCCGGTCGATGGGCCGCCCACCTACCGGTACTGGGCGACCTTGATGGAAACTGGCTCGGCCCGATCAACGTGCTAGGCGATGGTCAGCGTTGCCCGTTCGGCGCTATCGCCGGGCCGCCGAAGAAGGACCAAACGCTCACCTTTGTGGCACCTGTAACCGGTGAAGTAGGCGGCACCTACACGCCGACTGCCACCGCAAGCTCCGGACTTCCGGTTACCTTCTCGGTGGATGCCAGCTCCACCGCCGGCGCCTGCTCACTGGGCGGAGGTGTCGTCAGCTATACCGGCCCAGGCACCTGTGTGATCGCCGCCGACCAGTCCGGCGACGCCACCTGGAACGCCGCCCCAAGACTCACCGGATCCACCACGGTGACATCGTCACCGGTGCCGCCGGTTCCGCCGCCCGTGGTTCCGCCGGTTTCGCCGCCCGTGGTTCCGCCGGTTCCGCCCGTGGTTCCGCCCGTTCCGCCCGTGGTTCCGCCGGTTCCGCCCGTGGTTCCGCCCGTGGTT
This sequence comes from Actinomycetes bacterium, assembly GCA_031360915.1. GTDB lineage: Bacteria > Actinomycetota > Acidimicrobiia > Acidimicrobiales > Ilumatobacteraceae > JANMCE01. The sequence continues at coordinate 44,356 of JANMCE010000113.1, forward strand.
CCGCCCGTGGTTCCGCCGGTTCCGCCCGTGGTTCCGCCGGTTCCGCCCGTGGTTCCGCCCGTGGTCCCGCCGGTTCCGCCGGTTCCGCCCGTGGTTCCGCCCGTGGTTCCGCCCGTGGTCCTATCGACGAGTGTGGGTCGTTATGTGCCCCTTGCCAGCCCGGCGCGGCTGCTTGACACCCGGCGGAGCCCAACTGTGGATGGCACGTTCACCGATCTCGGTGTGCGCCCAGCCGGTTCGGTGCTGCAGCTGCAGGTCACCGGTCGCGCAGGCACACCAACCGGCGCTACTGCGGCGGTGTTCAATGTGATCGCTGTCGATCCACAGGCGGGTGGGTTCGTCACCGTGTATGCCTGCGGGCAGACCACGCCGATCGCGTCGAACTTGAATTACCTCTCCGGCCAAGTGGTATCGAACAACGCTGTCAGCCGGGTAAGCGCGACCGGCACGGTGTGCCTGTTCACGCACGCCGCGACCCATCTGGTCGCCGACATCGAGGGTTACTTCACTACGGACTCCATAAACCTGCTGTTGGTACCCACCCGGGTAACGGACACTCGACCTGCTTCCACAGACCGAGGTGCCGCCGACCCGGGCCGCGTCGTTGCGGGCAGCACATTTGAGGTGACGATGACGGGCCGAGCTGGCATCCCCAATGACGCGACCGCCGTGGCGATGAACGTCACCGTCACCGAGGGCAGCGAAGCCGGGTTCCTGACCGTGTTCCCCTGTGGGCAGCCTCGACCGAACACGTCCAGCCTCACCTATGCCGCAGGGCAGACCGTCGCCAATTCGTCATTCAGCCGTCTAGGCACCGACGGCAAGGTGTGCATCTACGCGACGGGAGCGACCTACCTGGTTGTGGATCTGACTGGCAGCGTGCCGTCATCGGTGCTCACTGCGTTGACCTCGCCGAGTCGCCTGCTTGACACCCGAACAGCCACCACGGGCAACGGCCAATTTAGCCCGGTCGGCGCGGTAGCGCCCGGTTCGGTGACCGAGTTGTCGGTCGCTGGATCGATGACCGGAGCCACCACCGCCAACGCCGTTGTACTGACCATCACTGCGATCGATCCTGCGGCGGGTGGCTATTTAACCGTCTTCCCCTGCGATCAGCCCCGACCGGCGACGTCGAACATGAACGTGAGGCAAGAAGTAACGGTGACCACCGACGCGGTTGCCAAGATCGGTAGCGGCGGCAAGGTCTGCATCTTCTCCCAAGTCGCCACTCACCTTGCCATAGATATGACCGGCTACTTCACATAGGTAGTTACCCCAGCAACGGTCTGGGTGATGACGTCCAGAAGAGCCAACTATTTGGGCGTCAGCACATCAATGAAGTATCGACGTGCCACCCCCACATAGTCGGGTGCAGCCGCGGTGATGATGTCGCGTCGCTGGTCGGTCAGCTTTACTCACCAACCCACGCACCTACCCGGTGGGTCGATAACCCTGTCGTGCCAGGACGATGGATTTAAGGATGTTTCCGGTGTGACTGGGACGGTGATGGACGCGACCTTGGTCCGGGCGCCCCGTCGAGGCTTAGCGGATCTCCTGGAGGAGCGTATGGCGGCCTTCCTCCTCGAAGACGGCGATGCCTGCCGACGTCATGACGGTAGCCGGGGTCGTTCGCTATCGCCGTCTGCTTTGTTGCGACGAGCCGTAGAGAAAATCGCCCTGCGGTCGCGACGACCGAACGTGGACCAACCAGCTAAAGCCCAGCTAAAGCTACGGATCACGAGCGTTGGCGGATAGGAAGGTCTATACGCATGCACGTACCGGTGTCGCTGTCGACCACGTTGATGCTGCCGCCATGAGCCTCGACGATTTCGCGGACGATGGCGAGGCCGAGTCCGCTTCCTCCGTCGTCGGTGGCTCGTGCTTCGTCGAGTCGGACGAAGCGTTCGAAGATGGTCAGTCGATCAGCGGCGTCGATGCCGGCACCATCGTTGGTGACGTCGACGATGAGGTGATCTTTGGTGCGGCGGACCGACACGCTGATTGTCGTGTTGGCGTGTCGGGCGGCGTTATCGAGCAGGTTGCCGAGCGCGCGACCGAGTTGTTCCGGGTCACCCTCGATCTGGCTGGATCCTTCGGCGTGGAGGGTTGCTTGGATGTTGCCGGGGATGTCGCATCGGTTTATTGCTTCTTGCGCGATGTTGGCGAGGTCACAGTGTTCCGATCGCAGCGGCTGGGCGGAGTCGAGCCGACTGAGCAGCAGCAGGTCGTGGATGAGTGTTTCGAGTCGGGTTGCGTCGGTGAGCGCGCCGTTAGCACGGTTCGGCCAGTCGGTGCGGTCGGGTCGAGCGAGCCCGATTTCAAGTTGTGCTCGCAGCGAGGTGAGGGGGCTTCGTAGTTCGTGGGAGGCGTCGGCGACGAAGCGGGCTTGGCGTTGGCTTGATTTCTCTAGTCGTTCGAGCATCTGGTTCATGGTTGATGCGAGCAGGCTGATTTCGTTTCCTGGGGGTGGCTGAAGCACCCGACGGTGCAGGTCGGTCGCGGTAATTTCGGCGACCTCGGCTCGAATCTGTTCTACTGGACGTAAGGCTCGTTTGGTGCTGAACCATGCCAGTGCGGCGACGAGCCCGATCAGCACCGGTAGGCCGGCCAACAGAGCTCGCCTTACGATGCTGAGCGTCTCATCGACTCGGTCAAGGGACTCACCCGCGATAATCGTTAACGGCCCCGACGGTCCGGCGGTAGTGGTGACGGTGAGGCGGTAACGCTGCTGTTCGCCGACGGGAAGTGACGTCACGGTGTAGGCCCGGTTTGGCCCGGCCGAAGCGAGGGGTGGTTCCCCGGCGACGTTCCCGGTTGAGGCGACCACGACACCGGCAGCGTTGATGACTTGAAGGACGCTGCGTTCTTCGCCGGGAAACGCCAATGACGCAGGGAGTGAGCCTGTCTGAGCGAGCGACGCCACATCAGATGCCCGCAGCAGGGCGGTGTCGGTGATTCCTTGGTCAAGGCTGGCCCGCAAAATCAAGAGAAGCCCGAGCGCGCCGGCGGTGAGCGCGATAGCCACGATGCCGGCAGCGATGATTGTGAGACCGAAACGGACCGAGCGTGATCGTCGCGTTTTCGGTTCAGCCATCGGACACCAGGCGGTAGCCCTCGCCGCGCACGGTTTGGAGGCTCCTTCGTTTGAAGGGCTTGTCGATTTTCGCCCGCAGATTTGAGACGTGTACTTCGACGACGTTGATGTCGCCGTCGTAGGCCCAATCCCAGACGTGTTGAATCAGGTCACTCTTGGAAACGACATCCCCGCCCTTTCGGGCTAGGTATTCGAGGACACTGAACTCTTTGCTGGTGAGTTCGATCGGTCGGGGACCGCGGCGTACCACGTGGGATGCGGGATCCAGGACGAGGTCACCAACGGTAATCAAGGTGGGGCGTTCGGTGGCGCCGCGTCGTAACAGCGCTCGGACTCGGGCGAGGAGTACCACGTAGGAGAAGGGTTTGGAAATGTAGTCATCAGCCCCGGTATCAAGCGCCTCGGCTTCGTCGAACTCGCCACCTTTCGCAGTAAGGATCAGTATCGGCGTCCAGTTGCCGGCCTCGCGTAGCCGGGCACAAATCTGGTAGCCATTGAGCTTCGGCAACATGAGGTCCAGCACGATCACGTCGTAAACGTTCTCGGTCGCGAACCAAAGGCCCGATTCGCCGTCGAGGGCGACGTCAACCGCGAAACCTTCCTCTTCCAATCCTCCCTTGAGGGCTGCCGCGAGGCGCTTTTCGTCCTCAACCACCAGAATTCTCATGAAGGTAGCTTCGCAGAATCAACCTAAAGGCCAACTGAAGTCAACTTCAGCGACTTCCGTTTGGCTACGGAGCAACACGCTCGATGGTGATGATCCCTCTTGTCGTTGTGCCCTAGCGTGGGGTTGTGACTGGCGAGTACATTTTGGTTGTAGAGGACGATGTACGCATCGGGTCGTCGTTGTTGCGGGCGCTCGTCGGGTCCGGGTACGAGGCGACGTGGGAACAGGGTGGGCGGGCTGCGGTCATCTCATGTGGGTCCCGACGCCCGGATCTTGTGCTGCTCGATCTTGGCTTGGGTGATATCGACGGGCTGGATGTGTGCCGCCAGATCCACGCCGGCGACTCGACGATTGACGTCGTGATGCTGACCGCTCGGGACGAGGAGCTAGATGTTGTCGTGGGCCTTGACGCAGGTGCTGTCGATTACATTTCGAAGCCGTTCAAACTGGCTGAACTCCTTGCCCGCATCCGGGCACAGTTGCGTCGGGTGGAGCAGCGTGCGCGGCGTGCGGATTGCGTCACGATCGGGGACCTTGTCATCGATCACGAGGCGAGAAAGGTCTGGCTCGCTGGTGACGAGCGGGTGCTTCGAGCGAAAGAATTCGATCTGTTAGCCCGGCTGGTTGCCGACGCCGGCATGACGGTGGCCCGCGAGGATTTGATGAGCGATGTGTGGGATGAGCATTGGTTCGGTTCGACCAAGACCCTCGATTTTCATATTGCAGCACTTCGCCGACGAATAGATCGCGTGGACGGTCCGAGCCGTATCTCGACGGTTCGTGGTGTCGGTTATCGCCTTGAGGTGTCGTGAGACGCCGGATTCTTACTGCGATTGTGGCGGTTGCCGCTTTGGCCATACTGCTGTTCGGCTTGCCGTTGGCGATGGGTGTGAGGAATTTTGTGGAGGAGGATGCGGCGCTTCGGGTGGAACGTCGTGCGGTGCTGGCCACGCGGGAAGTGCCGTCAGATTTCGCGAGCGCGGCTGATCCGGTCGAACTTTCGGTGACGACCGACGGCGTGACGTTGGCGCTCTATAACGACATGGGCCGTCTTGTTGCCGGGAGCGGTCCGCCGCAAGCCGACGCAGCGACGCTTCAGGCGTTAAAGAACGAGGTTGTTGACGCCGAGGCCCGGGGCGTGCGAGTGGTCGCGGTTCCGGTCGCGGTGAACGAGGTCGTCATCGGTGCCATCCGGGCGGAGCAGTCCACGGCAGTGAGCTCTGCGCGCTCGCGTCGGATCTTGCTCTTCCTTGGCTGTTTGGCGCTGTTAGTGCTGGGTGTCGCGGCGGTGATCGGGCATGTGGTTGCCGGCCGGTTGGCACGCCCGGTGCGACGGCTGGGTGATGCTGCGGTGCAACTCGGTGACGGCGATTTCGCGTTGGATGTTCCGCGTAGTCGGGTGCCCGAACTGGACCGGGCGGCTCAGGCGATGATGTCGACTGCTCGCCGTTTGGACGATCTCGTGACCCGTGAACGTGCGTTCAGTTCTGATGCTTCGCACCAACTCCGCACGCCACTGTCGGGTTTGCGGGCGGCTATCGAGACCGAGCTTGCCTTCCCCCGGGCCGACCCGACGGCCGCGCTCCATGAAGCAGTCAGGGACATTGACCGGCTTGAACAGACAATCACCGAGCTTCTCCAGATCGCTCGTGTCTCGTTGGTAACGCAGGTGTCGGTGTCCATCGCCGAGGTTTTAGCGGACCTCGAAAGGGCCTGGTCGCGTCGTGCGGCTCACTCGGGACGCAAACTCGCGGTGAGTCCTGCCCGGTTTGCACCTACCGTGCGCGGAAGTCGGGCTGCGTTACGTCATGGTCTGGACGTTTTGATTGAAAACGCGTTGGTCCACGGCGCGGGCGAGATCCGCATCGAGCACACCTTCACCCATGACACCGTCACGATCTCGGTCAGCGATGACGGCCCCGGGTTCAGTGGTACGGAGCCTGCTCCCGGGCACGGTCTCGGCTTGCCGTTAGCTCGGCGGTTGATTGAGAGCTTGCCGGGCCGTTTAACCGTCGCGCGACCCGATTCGCGGCCGCGTATCGACATTTTGTTGCATCGGGCCGAGCGAGAACCCGACTGATTCACCGGCCCTTTAGCTCAGCTACAGGTCAGGTCAGGCATCGTGGTCTGGTCCGGGTGTATCGGACAGAACCTCAAACCATGGAGCCCCCTATGACCCGAAATCTCAAACATCGTCGAGTTGGCACAGCCATCGCGATAGTCGTCGCCGTCGCCGCTGTGGCCGGCTGCGGAACCACACCGAAAGTGACTACCGCTACGACGACGCCGACCGTCGCAACTACCGCACCCGCAACGACCGCAGCTAAAGCAGTAGCACCAGTAACGACCGTGGCGAAGGCGGTCACCACAATGGCCACGGGAGCGATGACCACCAGGCCTGCTGCGACCGTTCCCAAATCGGTGTCGCCAGCTAGCACCGTTGCCAAAGCCGGTTCGCCCACCTCTGCCAAAGTCGGTTCGCCCACCTCTGCCGTTGCGACGGCTAAGGCTGCAGTGAAAGTCAACACGGCGACCGACACCGACCTATTGAAAGTGCCTGGCCTGACCTCACCTGTGCTGACAGCGATCAAGAAGGCCAGACCCATCGCCAGTGTCGCGTCGCTCCACACCACGCTTCTCTCGGTACTACCGGCCACTCAGGCCACTGCTGTCGAGAAGTACCTCTCGCTATGATCAAAACGCCGCGAGCGACCAAGCGCTGTTCAACATGGGACGATGGCACGCATGTCGAGCCTGTTTGAGCACGTTCCTCATCCGCGGCTAGCCCAGCGCAAGGCTCAGGGCCCCCCAAAGGTCGCGGACGAATTTCCTTCAGGAGGTCGGATCTCGAGGTGGAACACGAGATTCGGCCTGGCCATCACCATTGGCGTAGGCAGCATGTGGGCAGCGTACGTTTTCACCTTTATCGCGCTGGTTAGTTTGCCTTCGGCGGTAAAGAGTCACGACAAAATCATTATCGTCTCCTGGATCGCCCAGACGTTCCTGCAGCTGGTGCTGCTACCGATCATCATCGTTGGGCAGAACGTCCAGGCGGCTGCGGCGGATAAACGTGCTCAAGCCACCTTCGACGATGCCGAGGCTGTGCTGCACACCGCCCTCCAGATCCAGGAACACCTTGAGGCTCAAGACCAGGCGATACTGTCGATTCTGAACCACCTCGGTCTTTCTGCAACCGTCGAGACGCCGACATTCTCAGAGTCCCCCGGTTCCACGTAGCAACGTGAGCGGGCTGCTCCCGCCACCAAGATTTCTGGCAAGGTTCTCTCCAAAATCTTCCTGTCGTTTTGCCTACCGAATCGTACGGTCGTGGCATGAGATCACACCAGGTTGAGGCACCGAGATGAGCGAACCAGTCATTGAGGTTCGCGGGTTGAGTCATCGATACGACGTGGAGCCTGTGCTCCGTAACATCGATCTCACCATCGAAAAGGCTGAGATCTTTGGGTTCCTCGGTCACAACGGGGCTGGCAAGACAACTGCGATCAACATTCTGACGACGCTGATCACCCCGACATCGGGTACCGCTCGAGTTTGCGGCTTCGACGTGGTTTCCGACCGAGGCAACGTGACCGCGTCGATCGGGTACCTGCCCGCCGAGGTCCGGTTATACGGCCACATGACCGCCGCAGAGAACCTCGAATTCTTCGCCCGGCTGTCCGGGGTGAACAAGCCTCGAAAAGCTGTGGCCGAAACCCTCGCCTATCTTGAGTGTGCCGATCTGGCTGACCGGCGGGTGGCTACGTTCTCCACCGGGATGCGCCAGCGCATCGGTATCGCCCAAGCCATTGTTCATCGCCCGACCGTGTTGTTCCTCGACGAACCGACAGCCGGGCTTGATCCGGTTGGCGTGCGGCAACTTCGCAACACGATCCTGCGTCTTAACCGGGACCTCGGCATGACGGTGTTCATGAACACGCATCTGCTCGGCGAAGTCGCCAAGGTGTGTACCACGATCGGGGTGCTCAACCAGGGCGAATTGATCTACAAGGATTCCATCGAGGCGACCACCCGCCGCTTCCCCAACGAGACGTCGCTCGAAGACATCTACGTCCGTATGGAAAGCGCGTCGACATGATCGGGGTCATAGCGTCTCACCAGATCCTGTCGCTACGCCGACAACGGATACTGACCATGGTCTCGGCCACGCTGCTGGGCGTCACGGTGCTCGCCGGCGTGCTGGGCTGGTCCAGTCATCAGACCATCGTGGGAGTGTACGACGAAGCAGTCAAACTGCTCGCCACTCGCGGTGCTGGCGCCCCACCCAACCCTTTCATCCTCAAACCGGAACTGGCGATGCTGTCCAACATGATGATCTACGTCACCATGATCGCTGCGTTGGTCGCCATTGTGCTCGGCCACGCCTCTGTGGCCGATGACGAAGCGAACGGGATCGGCCGGCTTCTGTTCTCCCGGCAAGTGACGCGAACCCAGTATGCCGCCGGAAAGCTCAGCGCGTCGGCAATGGTTCTCGGGGCCACTCTCGCTGCGTGCGGGGTCCTCAGCGTCGCCGCGGTCGCTCTGGTCAATCGCACCATCCCCTCGGCAACCAATATTGCTCGGCTCCTCGCGTTCTATGCCTTCTCGTGGATGTACCTGATGCTCTTCGTCGCCATCGGCATGGTCACCGTCCTGGTCGCTCGACGGCGGTCGCTCGGTCTGCTCAGCGCGATAGGAATTTGGCTCGTGGTGACGTTCGCGTTACCGCAGTTCACGTCGGGATTGCGCCCCACCCAATCCCTCAATCCCATCGTCGACCCGGTGAGCACATCACAGGCGTTCTTCCGGGTGACCGCACGGGCCCGCCCCTACTCGGTAGCCGAGCAGTTCAAAGAAGCCAGCGGCCGCATTCTGGCCACGGCCCCCACGGAGTCCCTGTCCGACACGGCACGGCGGATACTTCCGATCGCGGTAGTCCTCGCCCTGCTGGTGATCGTGTTCGTGCGCCTCGTTCGCATCCACGACTTCTCGCAAAGTGGGCACCGTGACTAAGTCCCTCGGACGCATCGTGACATTGGCGCGGCACGAATACCGGGCTGCGGTCCGTAGCCGCATCCTGGTAACCCTGCTCGGCATACTGATTGTTGTCACCATTGCGTCGGTCTACATCGCGGCGGTTGCACATCGCAGCCAAGTCGCCGACTACCAGGCATACAAGAACGCGGCGCAGGCAAGCGGCCTTGACCGGATCGCTCCGTCGCAACTCGCGCCCCTGTCTCTGTTGCGTGGAGCGTTCGAATATCTGCAGATCATCGGAGCGGTCATTGCCATCACGCTCGGGTACCTCACTGTTTCCCGCGAGCGAATCAACCGCACCCTGGCACTGATCCGTTCTCGACCCGTGACGTCAGGTGAAGTCGTCGCCGGCAGTCTGCTGGGTGCTGTTGGCCTGATAGCTACGCTCGTCACCGTCACCGCAGTCGTCGGCGTGATCGGTACCGGCGTGATCGGCCACGATTGGATCGGTGGGCGGGAAATCGTCAAGCTCCTGCTCGCATACGTGGCATCGATCATCTACATGACGGGCTTCTATTGCCTGGGCGCGATCACGACGGCCAAAACGAAGCATGCAGCGAACGGGCTCATCATCGCACTGGCCATCTGGCTCGTCATCGTGCTCGTCTTCCCTCAAATCGGGGACACGCTCGATGCCGATAACCAGGTGCCAGGCGGCCTGTTCAAGGCGCTCGGCCTCAACAGGGATGACGAGACGACGCTACTGAATCACTTCAGTGTGTATGAAACCATCCGCACCCGCATCGAATACCTGTCGTTCGCTCAGCACTATCAGCGCTTCGCGTTCGCCATGGTCGATGTGAAAGAGCGCTACCGACCCTTCGGCCTTGGCTGGCTGCTCGCTCGGGTTTGGACCGATCTGGCGTGGGTGCTCGTGTACCCCGCCGTACTCATCGAATGGCTCCGTCGGACCATTCGCACCCAGCCAGTTAACCCCTAAGGAGGGGCCGAAATGATCACCACCCCCACATCCAAACCGCTCCGCAATCGGCTCGCCGCTCTCGGGCTTCTCGCAGGCACCATCGCCCTCGCCGCATGCTCATCCACTGCGACCACCAAGGCAACCGCGCCGACCGCCAGCGCTGCCGCTCCGGCCACGACGGCAACGCCCGGTGCCACGACCGCAGCGCCCGGGAAGTCCGCAACCACTGTTCCGACGGCAACCACCGCGCCGGGAGCGACAATCGCGAAAGCGGCCACGGGATCGACCGCGGCTGCGAAGCCGCCAGCGTCTGCCACCGCCGCGGCAACCGGACCGGTCTTGCCAGCGAAGGAGAACCCGATCAAGAATGCATCGACCGTGCAAGCGTTGAAGGTCGAGTCCGTCCACGTCGAAGACAACGTCGACTCCGCTGGCAAAGCCGTCAACGACCACCTCGAAGTGACCCTGTCGAACACCGGCAAAACTGACCTGAGCGGATTCGAATTTTACTACACTTACACGGACAAATCGACGAAAGTCACCGAGAGCTACTACGCCAAACTGCCTGACACGTTCGCGATCCCGGCTGGCGGCAAACGCGTCGCCCACTTTGACAACACCGGCGCCGTCGACCACTTCCCCGTCAACAAGTTCAGCGTCTTTTACAGCAGTAAAAACGCGCTTGACGGCAGCGTCGTCGTGAGCGCCAGCGGGGCGGCCCCTCAGACGGCCACCCTCACGAAGGCCCTTGGCGGCGCCGAAGCAGCGGACTGACACCAACCGCCATCACTGTTCCGTCGAATGGATCCTTGCCATCGACGGAACAGTGGCGCGCCCGGAGGCTCATCCCTCTCTGACATAACGGGGGTTGCCGGTAGCTGAATGTCGGTTACTGTGAGTAGGGTGAGAGATGAGAAGGAAGAATGTCTACTACTACTGTTGGGGTGATGTCGCGCCCTGATCCTGAGGTTCGCCCAGCGGGAACGGTGTACTCGGCTGCGTTCAAGGCCGAGGTCCTCGCTGAGATCGACTCTCGCGCCAGACGCCATTGATGAACGCACCAGCTTTCGTCAAGAAACCACGAGTGAGCGAACAAGTTCAACCTGGGGTACCGGCTGAGGAAGGTGCGCCTTGCTCGTGGCAGCCTCGTGTGCACAGCTGTTGGCGCGATCGCGACCATCGTCGGAGTGATCATCAGCATTCTTAAGTGACCGACTTGGGGGACAGCGCAAACTCCGGGGAGTGTCGCTGAGCAGAGTGATTGGGCTCGGTAATCTGGCTTGGGTGTCTCCAGCCCCTCTGCGCAGCCGAGGAGCGTCACGAGACGGCCGGCGAAATTTGGCGGGCGTGGCGAAGATCGGCGACAAATTCGCACGGAGTCCTGGGTGGGTTTCGCTTTCGGCTCGCGGTGAGGATCATCGCGAGCAGCACCGCACGCCGCTCCTTCCCGAGCATCGACACGAGGTAGTCGTCGGAGGACATGACGGCCACGCCGACTTCAGTCAGCCTGTCCAGCGGGAAGCCTTGATGGTTGCGAGTGCCGAGCACATCGACTCACCCAACAAACATGCGGCAGCGTGAACTCGATCATCGGAATCAGGCGCCAACGATTCATCGATCAGTTCGTCGGTCCAGACCCACGGGAAAATTCGTTCCTCGGCGAGCGTGAGCAACGTATCCATGATGGTGAACTGGAAGAGTTCGTTGGTGTCGACAAAGACACTTTGCAGTCGTGCCATCCAGGGTCAGTCGTTGGCGAGACCGGCGTCAACCATCGCAGCCAGCATCTCCTCGTGGCCTTCGCGAAGTCGTCGGCGCACGTCGCTCGCTGCGAGCACATCGGCGACACGCAGGCGACGGTGACTGCTGCCGGGAAGACGGCGGAACGGCAACACCTCGTCCTCACACAACCGATCGACGTACTGCCGCGTGACGCCGAGAATCCGCGCCGCCTCTGCCGGAGTGACCTCGTCTTCGGCACGCAGCATCACGACAACTTCGCCGGCCGCAACATGATCGAGCATCGACCGCACGAACCGGCCAACCGTCGTTGAAACATCGACACCTTCAGCGAGCAGGGCAGCGTCGCTGCGCACATCAGCATCCGCCGGGTCCAACGTATGAGCCGTCATCGTCGTTGCCATGAACTCACCGTAGGCCCGTTGTGCAACAAGTGCAACCAATGGCCCAGCCCCAGCGGAGGGAAGGCTCGGGCTCGCCTACTGGCTCGGCGCTGCGAGCTCATCACAGTGGCGCGAGACTTCCTTCGTGGCACAGGGAGGATGGTTCGCGTATGACCAGGGCGGAGATGCCGCTCACTTCGGCTCGTTCCGACTTTATCGGTTACGACCGTTTCACACGGTACAACTCAACGCCGTCGGCTGGGCTGTGCTTCTCTGCGCTGCCTTGCCGATGGTTATGTTGCTCTTGTTTGTAGCGCGTTGGTCGGCGTGGCTGTCCATCGTGGCGTCGGTGGTCGTGACGGTTGCGGGCGCCATCGTGCTCGATCGCCGCAAGGAAGCAGCCTCGTGGGTGGGCCGCCGTACAGACCTCAACGAGACCGAGCTTCAAACAGTGGTGGCCGAGCTGCAAGCGCTCGGTATCGGTGTCGAACTCTCCCGGCATATTCCATACGACCGCCCAGAGAGCTGGGGCGAGACCGAGCTGGAGTTCCGATATCGCCACCCCGCGCTGGTGCAGCACGCGAGCGATCCGCGGGTTCCACGGCATCGACTGGTGCGCCGCGTAGAGCAAGTCCGGGGTGAGTCCGAAGTGGAGCAGGCCTGGCGATGCGATCTCGACGCGATCATGGATGGAACACCGACGGGCGAGTTTCAGGACAAACCCGCAGCACGGTCATCAGCGACCTCTCGTTGATATACAGCAAGTATTCGCAGAAGCATCGGTTCTCGCTCGCTCCAAGCCGGTCGACTTCGACGTTCTCGTCGCAAGCGACCTCAAAGTAGGTGACCAACACGTCCCATTCGACGCGGGGATCGCAATCATCATCGACAAGATCCTGGGCCTCGGATACCAGCCCCACCCCGACAGTTGGCGAACTGCCACAGACGGAGGATGGCGATACCGATGGAACCAGGACTCATAGGTCCGGTCGGGCGACAGCGAAGGTGAGATGATCAGCTCGGTGGATGACGCGAAGAAGCACTATGGGTGACCCCGACTACGGAGGAATGCGAGCGGCTATGCGGAGAGGCACTCCGAGAATCCAGCCGGGCCACGAACTTCACAGAGTCGACTGCGGGCGATCGCCAAGTGCCGTGCCTGCGACGACGTCGTCTTCGCATGCGGTGATGGAACTTTCGCCATCGTCCGCCTCAGCTACCAGCCGGATGAGCGCCAGCGGTGGCCTGATACCTCAAGGCTCGGTTCCTATCTCGCCTTGAGCTGGTGATGTCGCAGCACGAACACTGAAAAAAGGTTGGGCACTTGGATTCCCGACACGCGATTTGAGACCGACGAAGTATCATTTCGGTCATGAGCGACGCAGCCCGCCAACGACCTGAGCCTCCACACGGAACCGACCTGCTTCCTCGCGACCTCACGCCCGAGGAGCTTGATGCTGCGCCGGTCCTTACTTCTCTTGACCAGCTCCTCATCGAGGATCTGACTGACGAAGAGGCCGACGCCTTCGCCGCTGCTATTGCCTCGTGAGGTTACTGGTCGATACTGGCGTCCTCAGTGCAT
>JANMCE010000117.1:0-13076 GCA_031360915.1 Actinomycetes bacterium
GGCCACAACTTTCTCTACTACCCAATCTATGAGCGATTGGTCGAGGATTTGCGCAGCGGTCGTCTCGGTCAGATCGACCAGGTGGAGATCGTGTGGAACAAGTACCTCGGTCAGGTCCGAGGCGGCCCGTTCGGCGCATTCATGCTGACAGCACCCACCAACATCTTGTTCGAAGTCGCGCCTCACTCGTTCGCTCACGCGTTGCACTTGGTGGGCACGCCCGACCGCATCACCGTCGATGTTCGAGACAAGGTTGTGCTGCCGACGGGTAAGGACTTCTACCGCAAGTGGGACGTGAATGGCACCATTGGCGAGGTGAGCGTTCGTCTGCGCTTTTCGTTCATCGACGGCTACCCCGAGCACTACATCCACGTGCGCGGCACCAATGCGGTTGCCCATGTCGACTTCGAGCACAACACCTATGTGGTGCAGGAGCACTCGCCTTATCTGCTCGATGCCGATCACCTCATCAACGTGCTCAAGCCAGCCAAGGATTCCGCCAAGCAAGCCGTGCGTTCGGTCAGTACGTTCGTGGCGTCAAAGATGAAGCTCACACAGGAAGTACAGCCCTACGGCGAGAGTATTTTCCGTGCCGTCGAAAGTTTCTACACGACCCGTAAGTCGTCGATGGATGACCGCGTCTCGGCATCACTGGGCGAACGCAGTGTGCAGTTCGCGGAACTCGTCGCGCTGGGCTCGGGATTGGTTGCATCTGCAACAACCGCTCCAGTGACTGCGCTCGACGATGCTCCCTTCATTCCGACCTCGACCGTCTTGGTCATCGGCGGTACCGGCTTCATCGGACAGGCGCTGGTCCGCAAGCTCCGTGGGGCTGGCCATGGGGTACGCATGCTCTCGCGCAACCCGAACAGCTGTCCGCCGTCGTTGCGGGCGCTCGGGGTTGACGTGGTGAAGGGTGATCTGATCGATGTCGCGTCCCTCGAAACGGCACTCGACGGTATCGACTTCGTGTATCACCTTGGCAAAGGCAGCGGGAAGACCTGGGCCGAGATGTTGACCACCGACGTGGAACCAACGCAACGCCTCGGCGAGCTGTGCGTGAAGCATGGTGTGAAGCGGCTGCTCTACACATCATCGATCGCGATCTACGCCGCAGGCGAGCGCAACGGGATAATCACCGAGTCCACTCCCCCATCTGACGGGATGGCCCGTGTCGCGCCGTACAGCCGCTCAAAGGTCGAGAACGAAAAGCGGCTGATGGAACTGCACCGCTCGCAGAAGCTACCGGTCGTCATCTTCCGCCCCGGCGTGGTGCTGGGCGTCGGCGGCAGTCCCTATCACTGGGGCATCGCGGCGTGGCCCTACACCTCGGTATGCAACCTGTGGGGCGATGGTGAGAACAAGCTACCCATCGTGCTGGTAGACGACGTGGCCGACGCATTGGTCCTTGCACTCGACAAGCCCGGTATCGACGGTCAGTCGTACAATTTGGTGAGCGAACCGTGCATCTCAGCCAACCAGTATTTGGATGAGATGGAGCATGCCGCAGGTATCAAACTGCGCCGCTTCCCGGTAGCTGCCTGGCGATTGTTTGCGGCATCAAGTGGCAAGTGGGCCGTGAAGAAAGTTGGCCGTGACCCGGAGGCGTTCTTCCCCAGCTACGACGACTGCGACGGCCGAAGCCTGGCCGCTACGTTCGACGCGTCGAAGGCGCAGGCGCAGCTCGGCTGGAAGCCGGAGTCCGACCCAACCGTGATCCTCGCGAAAGGCGTCACCGAACCCGTCAGGCAGTACATCCGCTAGCAGTGCGGGCTACGGCTCGATGCCCGCGGCGCGCAGCCGAGCTTCCAGCTCGGCAACCCTCCGTTCGGCCTCGGTGGTCCGCCGGTCCGCCTCGGTCATCCGCTGCTCGGTGGCTTCGACGAGGTCGCTGTCGTGCACAAGCACGTCGCCCGTTGGTGTCACCACAACAATTCGGTCGTCGCTCACGTCGATACGGAGCCCGCCGAGTTCAGCGATCGGTTCGCCGGTCCACACCGTGTTCGCGGTACCTTCGCCTGGCATGTGGCGGAGCACGGCACAGACGCCGGAACCGGTGATCACCGTGTAGCAGCACACGCCGAGCCGCTGGTAGCGCGCCGCCTTCTGCAAGAAGTCGGTGAAGCCGTCGCTGGCTGACGGTACTTCGACAACAACCGACGGGACGGGACCGTCAGCGGGTTGCTTATAGGACCGTTCAACGAACCCACTGGCAGGGAGCACCATGAGATCGGGCGCAACTGCGTTGGCGCCATCCGTCGGGTACCAGTTCATGTCGCGATAGACGACAACGTCCGGACCAAGCAGGCGGGATGCGACGATGCCGATGGCATCGATGACACGGCGATGCTCGGGGCTCTCGGGCATCTTCAGGTCATCCGGATCGAAGCAACGATCGTCGTCGTCAACCCACTGTGCAGCGGTGGCCATGGCCATAAGCGTATCCCTCCGGAGGTGTCGTGCGGCATACGTTCAACGGTACGCAGAGGGTGTCACAGAGTTGAGCGAGCGTCGGCCCGACTACTGGAGGCGTTTGGTCACGATCAGGTTTGCCCATTTGCTGCATGGGCCATCCCAAGCCGAGGCGATCCTGTCGATCTATTTCAACGAGGAGCACGGTGGATGATCCCGATTCCATTTCGCGACTGGTTGAACCCCGGTCACTTCCTCGACGGATTGCATGTGGTTCCACAGACACGTGACAACCGTCTCCGGAATGTCACACGTACGACCCACAAGACGCTTGACCGACATCGTCTCCGTCGGCCACTTCAAAAGGTAGGCGAGTCCCACCTTTATGCAGTCGCCCTTTGCGAGCTCGATCGACGACTTCGGGTCGGGAAGATAGCACCCGGTGCGTACACTGACCCGTTCGTATCGGACGTTAGAGGGTTCTGTAACAACGCACGTTCGTCCGTCTCGAAATCCAACAACGACCGCGACCATCGTCGAACGGTGCGAGTTCTCGCAGGCAGAAGTCAGTAAGCCGAGGACCACTATTGCGAATGGCCCGGCGACCTTCCTTAGGCTCTGTGAGTTGATGCCCATGATTCAGTCTTGCAAAGGGTCGGGCCTGTAGCCGCTAGCAGGTTGCTGAGAAGGCTTGAGGGCCAAGTGATCCACGAGGTTCTCGCGGCTTCACCGTACCGCCGGTGGCATCCGACTACTTGCCGCAGCTGCACTGGACCTACCGGTGCACGGCAATGCACCGCCTCGAACCGGCTCTCGTGGTGCACTCGGATGCACCGATAGGTCTGGCGGGCCGAAACTGTTTCCCCTGGTTCCGGCGCGGGACGCACCAACGCACCCTTTTCAGCACCCTGCTAGACGACGGGTTTGCGGTAGGCGACGTAGGGCGGTTCGAAGAGGAGCTTTTGGCGCTCGGTGAGGCGAGTCTCGAGGCCGGGTGGGCAGCGCTCGTCTTTGCCCCATGAAGAGCTACCGGGCGAGTACTTGTTCAGGAGCGTGCGGCGTTGATAGGGCGCGATCCACGGATGGGTGCCGTGGGTCAGTGCTTCGGTGAACAGCACCACATCGCCCGCACGAAGCTCGACCTCGATCACGGCGTCATCGGTCATCGGAATCGAGCCGGGCAGGCCGAATGCGGCCTTATGCGATCCGGGTACGCAGGCGAAGCCACCGCCGCCCTTCAGGTGATCCACCAAGGCCCACTGCACTGCGATCAGGCCGGTGTGGATGCCCGTCAAATCGGTCACGTAGTACTGGGCCGGATCGAACGGAATGTTGCCGCCGTGCAGGCCCAGACCGGCCGTGTCGGGTGACATGACGATGCCGTAGGCATGATCGAGTCGCACCCCGTCACCACATAGTTCGAGCACGATTTCGAAGATCGCATGGTGGTCGAGCAGGCGCACGAACGCAGCGTCACACTGCAGATGGTTGTTGAACCGCTGCTTGGCAATGGTGTGATCCGGCGTCGGCAGGTTCAGCCGATCGACCGCCGTGTTGAGCGCATCGAGTTCGTGGTCGGTGAGGGCTTTTCGTCGCACGAGGAAACCCTGCACATCGAATCGCCAGCGTTCCTCTTCGGTCAAGGGTCCGTTCACGCTGACCAGATTACGCGTGGCGCGCCTTCCGGCCCTTACGGCTCAGGACTGTCGGGACGTAGTTCGCTCAGCAGGGACACGACGTCGGCGACGGTTGCTTTCATGACCGGCAGTCGACTCATGCCGATGATGCGCACCACGATGGGCACCAGTCTGGTGGCGAGGAGTCGGGTGCGCTCGTTGTTGTCAGACGTGTCGTGCACCCAGAACAACACCACGCCAAGAAACGCCAGCCACATCACCTCGGGCAACTCGTCCTTGAGTGCCTTTGGAACCTTCTGGTTCGACTCGTTGATGACGTAGGCCCACAGCCCGAGGGCCGCCTGGCGAGCAGGAGCCGAATCAGCGCTGAACGGGCTGAGCGGGCTGTTGGGTTCGGCCGCAAATTTGAAGAACTTCCCGGCGAACGACCGGTACGGCTCCATAATGTCGATCCAGGTCTCGATGACGATCATCATGCGTTTGGTCAGGTCCGGTTCACCCACCAGCTCGGGCAACGTGGCAACGGCCTGATCGACTGCAATGCGACCGTAGAAACCCTGGACGAGGTGCTCCTTCGACGCGAAGTAGTAGTAGGCGTTGCCAAGAGACACCCCGGCCTCAGCCGCAATGGCCCGCATGGTGGTGGCCTCAAAACCGTGCTCACGGAAGAGCCGCATCGCGGCATCGACGATGGCGGCCTTGGTGACATCACCCGTTGCGGCTCGGACTCGACCCTTGTTTGTGCCACCTGATCCCTCCGGATCCACCTGTATGATTGGACCTGACTAAAGCCGCATCCGACACCATATTCAGGTCAATATCTACGAGGGCCGACATCCGCCGCGCTCGGCCTATTCCAATCCGCGGAGTAACGACGAGGATCGCGACGTCTTGTTCCAGTAGAACGCGAATCGCTGGATTTTTGATGTTCGCCGCGACCCCTGGTCACTTGCGCCAAACCATGCGAGTTCGGTGGCACGGCCGTTGCCGAATGTGAATGCCTTATTAGGCTCATTCAGCGATGGCGCAGCGCTCGCACTCCGCACACCGATCGTCGTTCAACGCTGGCTGGATGGTCAGCTCTGAATCGGACTACGTCCGTAACAGCGGTCAATGATTTTAGCAAGCACGTCCCACTCGTAACCTCCGTCGAACCGACGCCGCGTCTCAGTCTTGAGATCAGCTGACCTGCTCGGATGTGAAGGTCGAGTTGGAGGCCGGCGGCGGTGAGCATGTTGACGAGAGTGTCGATGCTGAACAGGTCGATCTTGCCGCGGGTGAGGTCCGAGATGCGGGGCTGGGTAACGCCGCAGTGACGAGCGGCTTGGCTTTGGGTCATGCCGGTGCTGCTGATGTAGGTGACGAGTTCGTGCATGAGCACGGAGCGAACCTTCATGTTCGGCGGTGCCCTTGCCCTCGTCGGCCCAACGCTGTTGGACGCAGCGTCAGGCGGCGCGACGGACGTGCAGGTTGACCTCGCCGGTGTCGAAGCTGGACCCCGCCGCGACCAGCGCCCGATCTTCATCGGCGAGGTGAAAGCAACCGATGCCCGAGTCGGCGTCGACCAACTCGCACGCCTCGACTACGCAGTCATGCGCCTCGGAGCGGTCAACTGTCATCGCCTCCTCTTCTCCCGCACTAGCGCCTCGAGAGTCCCGTCGGAGCAAGTTGGTATTGTTTCAGCCGTGAGGGCGATCGAGGATCAGTTGAGGCAGGTTTTCGCGCCGTACGTTACCGCCGGGGCCAGGCACGTGACCATCGTTCCCGCGGCCGAGAGTGTGCAGAAAGGCATCAAACTTGCAGGTGAGGTTGCCCTGCTCCTCAAGCGACAGTCGTTGTTCCTGTCGTCGACCCCGTGACTCGATCAAGACGAGGAAACTCATGACAGGCATAGTCGGATACCGGACCACTGAGGACGGCGTCGCGTACCTAACGCTCGACAGTCCGCAGACGCGAAACGCGTTGAGCGACCAACTTCTGGACGAGCTGCTGCTCGCATTCGATGTCGCCAAGAACGACGATGCCGTGAGAGTCGTCGTCCTGACGTCATCGCATGAGCGGATCTTCTCCGCCGGGGGAGATCTGAAAGCGTTTGCTGCAGACACGTCGACGATCGAGAAATACGCCGGTCTCGATCGATTTCCCCGGACATATCAGGCGATTGGCAGCCTCGGGAAGCCGGTCATCTGCGCCGCGAACGGGGACGTGCTCGCTGGCGCGTTCGGTTTGGCATTGGCGTGCGACCTGATCATTGCGAAGCAGGGCGTTCGATTCGGCTGCCCGGAGATCAACGTCGGGGTGTTCCCGTTCATGATCTCGGCGTTGATCTACCGCAACGTGGACCGCATGAAGGCCAACGAGCTGATGATGCTCGGCAATCTCATCGACGCCACCGAAGCGGCTCGGCTGAACATCGTGAACATCGTTGTTCCGACCGATCAGTTCGACGACGTGGTCGCAGACTGGGCTCGGCGGATCGCGTCAAAATCGCCGCTCCTCCTGCGTCTCGGCAAGAACGCCATCAACGCAACGCGAGATCTCAGCCTGCCCGAGGCGCTCGAGGCCTTGCGGTCACAGCTTGCGCTGGCGCTGAGTACCGAAGATTTGAACGAAGGCGTCGCGGCATTCCGTGAGAAACGCGAGCCCGTATGGCGGATGCGCTGACGAGCGCCGAGGCCTAGGCGCGGCGGGGGAACGGGGAGAAATCGGGTGGCCGTCGTTCCTTGAAGGCGTTGCGACCCTCCTTTGCTTCGGCGGATCCGTAGAAGAGCAAGTTGGCGTCGTGCGCGAGCTGTTGAATTCCGGCGTAGCCGTCCTCTGATGCATGGAAGCTGGCTTTCATGAGTCGGAGCGCAAACGGCGAGAGGGCCAGCATCTCGCGACACCATGACACCGTTTCGATTTCCAGGTCGGCGAGCGGTACCACAGTATTCACGAGACCCATTTCGCGGGCCTCAGCGGCGTCGTATTGGCGGCACAGGAACCAGATCTCCTTGGCCTTCTTCATACCAACAAGTTGGGCGAGGGAGGATGCACCAAACCCACCGTCGAACGAACCGACTCGGGTGCCGACCTGGCCGAAGATGGCGTTGTCGGCGGCGATTGTCAGATCGCAGACGAGGTGCAGTACGTGGCCGCCGCCGATGGCATACCCGGCGACCATGGCAACGATCGGCTTGGGGCAGCGCCGCATTTGCACGTGGAAATCGGTGACATGAAAGCGGCCAGTGACGCCGGGCTCGCTCTGATAGCCACTGTCGCCTCGGACGCGCTGATCCCCACCGGCGCAGAACGCTCGGTCTCCGGCACCGGTCAAAATGATAACCCCGACGGACTCGTCCTCGCGGGCAACGTTCAGCGCAGCCGACATTTCGATCAACGTTTGCGGCCGGAACGAGTTATGAACCTCAGGCCGGTTGATGGTGATCTTCGCAACACCATCGGCCGTGGTTTCGTAGCGGATGTCCTCGTAGCCCTCGACGGAACGCCAGATGATCGGTTCGCGGTTGCCTCTCCGGGTTGGTATCAATTCGCTTTCCGTTCTTGTGATGGGGTCACGCCATGGTCAGGCCACCGCCGATCGAGAGCGTTTGGCCGGTGATGAAGCCTGCCGCGTCTGATGCGAGGAAGGCAACGTGGCAACGGTCAGCCCGCCGATTGCCAGGTGACCGGACCGGCCACGATGGAGTGGCTGGTGAGCTTGCGTCCGAGCACGGCCTGGGCCTGCCGGGCTGCGTCGATGATGAGGTCAAGGTCCAGGCCGGTGGAAACGCCCATCTCATGGAACATGCTGACGAGGTCCTCGGTTGCGATGTTGCCGGTGGAGCCGACCGGCACGGGGCAACCACCAAGTTCACCGAAGCTGGACTCGAAACTGGTGCAGCCCGCTTCAAGGGCTGCGTAGGCGTTCGCGAGGCCTTGACCACGAGTGTTGTGAAAGTGCGCGGTCAACTCGACGCCCGGCAGTCGCTCTTTGGCGGCGGCGAAGAACCGAGCGGCGTACGCCGGGTTGCACATGCCGGTGGTGTCACCGAAACCGATTTCGGTTGCGCCTGCTGCAGCGAAGCGTTCGGCGAGACTGAGTGCGCGTTTCATCGGCACGATGCCCTCGAACGGGCACCCGAATGCCGTTGCGAGCACGGCACAGAATTTCAGACCTTCGGCCACGATTCGTCTGCCCATGACCGCTACGTCGGCCATGGTCTCGTCGACTGTTCGGTTGATGTTCCGTTTGTTGTGCGTCTCCGATGCGCTGGCGAAGAGCGTGACATCCTCAAAGAGGTCTCGGACCGCTAGCGCGTTGTCGAGGCCACGGCTGTTCGGTATCAGCACCATCCTCGCGACCCCCGACGGAAGGTCGATACCCCGCAACACCTCGATGCCATCGGCCAACTGTGGAATCACATCGGCGCGTACAAAGCTCGCTACCTCGATACGGTCGAAGCCGGCCAGGCCAAGCGCGTTGATGAGCCGGATCTTGTCTGCGGTTGGAATCGACTCCGGTTCGCCCTGGAACCCGTCGCGAGGGCCGACCTCGCGGATGTGTACCCGCCGGACCTCACCTTCGGTGCGGTTGCCACTCATCATTGGTGAACCTCCTCGTCGGCCAGACTTCGGCTAAGCGCTTCACGGTACTGCGGTGCAGCAATGGCAATGAGTCGGCGAGTGCGCTCGTGAACGGTTCGGCCCGTCAGCATCGCGATGCCGTGCTCGGTAACGACAATATCGACGTCCGAACGGGCACGACAGGTTGGTTCATTGTCTTGTTCTCGCTGCTTTCAAGCCGATATTCGGGAGCCGCCAGCATCAACGGTCATACCTTATTTAACCACGATTGCTTTCTCGGACACCTTGAGTCGCGCTGATGCGGCCCGACAGTGCTCGCGCCGTCGGCCGGCCGAGCGCCTATGGCGTCAGCACGATACGTACCGCCTCGCCGGATTGTTGCAATACGACGGCTTCGTTGATCCGGTCGAGATCCATCGCGCCGCTCAGCATCTGGTCGAGGCGCAGGCGACCCGACCGCCAGCGGTAGGCGACGACGACGAACTCGTTCTCCTTCGATCCGATGTTTCCGAGGAGCATCGAGTCGCTGTGGTTAAGGCCGTTCGCTCATGTCCGAGTGGCGCCCTGCGAATGGATGCCCAATGACATGCAACTGATTACGTCAGTTGCACGGGTGATCCCGAGTTGATCAGGTCCCAGTCGATTGCGTGACCCAGGCCGGGGGCCTCGGGGGCGTGCACGTAGCCATCGGCGTCAACCGTGATCGGGTCGGCGAGCCCGTACGACAGGTGCTCGAAGTCGTACGAACCTGGCTCGTGGATGGTGATGATCTCGAACCAGTCGCAGTTGTCGATCGCCATCACAACGTTCAGTGTTGCCACGTTGTTGAGCGCGTTGTATGCATCGTGCACTTCGCAGTTCAAATGAAACGCTTCGGCGAGTCGAGCGATCTTCATCATCCCGGTAATACCGCCCTTGATCACCACATCGCCACGCAGATAGTCGGTGGCCTTCGCAAGCACCCAGGGAGCCAGCGCGTAGAACCCACCGTCGGTCAGTTCGGTCGCGAGAATCGGGATGGAGAGTTGTTCCTTGAGTCGCACGTAGCCGTAGATGTCGTCGGCCGGTAACGGATCTTCATACCACGTGTAGTCGAGGTCTTCGATAGCGAACCCAACCTTGAGCGCGTCGGGATAGGTGTACGCCCATGCCGAGTCGAGCATGAGCGGGTAACCCTCCCCCACCGCCTCACGCACCAACGCGCACGCCTCGATGTCGTCCGTGAGCGGCACATCCTCGCCCTGAAACAGCCGACGCTGCGTTGGCGGATGCAGCTTGTACGACCGGATGCCCTGCGCCCTGTACGCCGCTGCTTCTTCCGCATAGGTATGGGTGTCGCCGTGCACCCACGACGATGCCTGCGTGGCCAGTTTGTCGCGACACGTGCCAAGCATCCGGTGCACCGGTAGCCCTGCCACCTTGCCCGCAATGTCCCACAGCGCCACGTCGATATATCCCTGAACCGACGGGTCGAACATACGACGCCGATTCTGAAACATCCGCCAAATCGCGCCAATGTCGAGCGGGTTCCGACCAATCAGAAGGGGCTTGGCCGCGCGAACAATCTGGTCGAACACGTTCGGCCCGGGATGGCCGACGAAGGTATGGCCGTCGATTCCTTCGTCGGTGGAAATCACCAGCACACCCATCGGCAACGGTGGCGGCCCGAGCCGCGGGGAACTCTGGCGTTCATGAACGATGATGCGAACGTCGGTGATCTTCATCCGCTCACAGTACCGATCAGCGTTGCGGTGCTCGTCAGCCGGCCAGCGCTATGCGCTGCTGGACGAACGTGACGAGGGCACTCTCGGTGAGACGGGTCCCTTGTTGCACGGCTTCGTAGAAGTGTTCTGCGCCCAATACCGCCTTCACCTGCTCGACCGCCTCCGGGAGGTCGTCGGGGTCGCCCGGCGCAAACGGGCGGGCCGACGTGGCCCCGGAGGCGCTGAGCGCGCCATAGAGCGTGGCTGCTGCGTTGTGATCGCCATATTTCACGAGGAGGTCGAAGACACGGCGAAGAGACAGTCGCAGGTTCACCCAGTCTCCGCCGCGGTACCAGGTGTCGATGACGACGCCCGAGCCGGCTAGGGCAGTTCGCAGGTCACCGTTGCGGGCTTCAAGCCACCAAACCTCGGTCTGCGCAAAGGCTTCCATCCACCGGTTGCCGACGCTGTGCGCGAGCTGAGCGGCAGTCCGCAGATGACGAAGACTCTCTGCGGGCTCGGACCCCTCCAGTGCAAGTCCAAGCGCATAGGCGGCGCCGGCTAACGCTGTTGGTGAACCGCTGGCAGTCGCCGGTGCCTGGGCTTCACCCGCAAGGATGGCGCCGCGTACCGTTCGCCCCATGCTGGTTTCGGCCACGGAGTACATGTAGAGGGCATGAGCAAGCCGTGCCGGTGTCCCTTTGCGTGCGTCGGCCACCATGCGGGCCATCCACTCCGAGGCTTCATCCGTTCGTCCGACGTAGCCCAGCGTGTTGCAGAGCGCGCGTTCAGCCAGGCCGCTGGAGGAGTGCTCATCGGTCTGGATGTCGATCACGCGAAGGCCAACATCGAGACTGGCTTCGAGATCGCCGCGCACAAAGTGGCCATAACTCACAATGGCCATCACGAGTGGGTAACGATGGTGATCCGCCGCGCCGGGAAGCTCAAGGCAGCTCGTGGCCCATGAGCTCAACTCGTAACGAATCCGACGAAATCCGAATTCTCTGAGCCCGGCCACGATGCGCAGGGACGCATCGACATTACCGAGACGCACGCTGCGACCGAAGGCGGCACGATAGTTGTCGAAATCCGACTCGATTTGCTGCGTCCAGCGAGCCTCGTCCGGGCCCGTCAGCCCGACGCCAGCGCGTGCGGACAAATCAGTGAACCAGACAAGGTGAGCATCATCGATGAGGTTGGCGCTTTCAAACTCGTTGAGCTGCTCACGACCGTACGTCCGGAGAGTTTCCAATAAGCGATATCGGGTTGGCTCTTGGCTGATCCGTTGCACCATCGACTTTTCGACAAGTGCTGAAAGCATTTCGACGATGTCGGGCGTCTCGTGCGGTCCGTCAACAATGGCTGAGTCTGGTTCGGCGCACACTGCTTTCGCAGCTGCCAGATCGAAGCTCCCAGCGAACGCAGAGAGTCGAGCGAAGAGCACCTGTTCATCGTGATTCAACTGTCGGAAGGACCACGCGACGGTGTCTCGCAGGGTTCGGTGGCGGCGATCGGCCAAACGCATGCTCGAACTGAGAACAACGGACGGTGTGTCGAGACGCTCGAGGATCGTCTCGGGTGATAGTGAGCGAAACAGCGCGGCAACAAGCTCCAGCGCAAGCGGCAAGCCATCGAGGCGTCGGCATATCTCGTTCAGAGTCTCTGCGTTGGTTGGCGTGATCAAGAAGCCGGGGACGGCGGTTGCGACTCGATCCACAAGGAGCCGTACGGCCGGGGCACTCGCAATAGTCTCAAGGCTGATGTCGTCTGGTTCGACCGCCGCCAGTGGAGGGACGGCAAGAACCACCTCGCCCGGTAGGCCGAGTGCCTCGCGTGAGGTGGCGAGCAAGCGCACATTGGGGCATTCCGCTCGGATGCGATCAAGGAATGGAACCAGCGTGTCGAGCAGATGCTCACAGTTATCGAAGACAAGGAGTTGCTCGCGCTCGGCGAGGGCGTCGACCACCGCCGTTTCGATAGTGACGTGTTGGCGTGGTTGAACATCAAGCGCCGTAGCCAACGCGTCGCTCAACGAATTCGGGTTGCTTACGGCCGCGAGTTCGATGAACACCACGCCGTTGCGAAAGCCGAGGTCGGTGGCCGCCATTCGGCGGGCCAGCCGGGTTTTGCCCACGCCGCCGGGTCCGGTCAAGGTAACGAGCTGCGCCCGATCAAGGGCAGTTGCGATCCGTGTTAAATCTTGCTCTCGGCCAACGAGCGGGGTCGGATTGTCAATCACCAACGGACGTGATTGCCTCGATATCTTCCGCTCGACGGGTCGGCTCAGTGTGTCGTCATCGTCCAGGATTCGACGCTCGGTCGCTTGGAGTGACGCCGACGGTTCAAGGCCCATGTCGTCGCGAAGGAGGGCACGAAACTCATTGGCTCGACGAAGTGCCTCGCCCTGGCGGCCATCTCGGTACAGGGCGATCATGAGCTGGCAGACGAAGCATTCGCGCAACGGATAGTTGGCGGTCAGACGCTCCAGATCCCCGATCAAGGACCTGTCGCCACCGTTGGCAAGCCGGCTTTCGATCCAGGCTTCGTTTTGGGTCTGGCGCAACTCATCGAGGCGAACGGCTTCGGGTCGAATCCATTCGTGATCGGCCAAATCTCCAAATGCTCGACCTCGCCACCACGACAGCGCGGCACCAAGCAAATCGGCAGCTGTCGCGGGGTCCGGCTCACTGGTCGCCTGGCGCGTCAGCCGATCAAAGTGATCAACATCGAGCCCTCCGTCAGCGATCGTGAGTCGATA
>JANMCE010000183.1:0-2098 GCA_031360915.1 Actinomycetes bacterium
GAAGCGATCGGTCGAATCGATCGCGCTCCGGACGCACTCGCGCTCGCCGACGGAGCCATCGAGGCGTTCTCCCGGATAGATCGGCATCGCACGCCTGAACGGTGGCGGGCGCGCCGATGGCGCGCCTGGTGCCTTAGCCGACTGGGGGACCACGACCGGGCGCTGGCCGAGGTGGATGCCCTGTTGGAGGAGCAAACCAACAACGAACCGACCGACTCTGTATCCGATCTCGCCACCCGATTGTGGCGTGCGCGGATCCAGCTGGCGGCCGGGCAGCCCGAGTCGGCTCTCGATGAGTTCGACGCCTGCCTCGCCCTGTACGAAACGATTCTCGGCCCATCGCACCCCGACGTGCTTGCCGCCCGATTATGGCGCGCCGATTGCTTCTCGGCACTCAACCGGTTCGAGGCCGCCGCCACCGAAGCCTCGGACGTGCTCGACCGATTGTCGATCATCGTGTCTCCCGAGCACGAGCAGGTTTTGCTGGCCCGTCAACGACGCGGGTCGGCTCTCACCAACCTCGGATTGCCCGAGGACGGCCTTGCCGACCTAGACACTGTCATCACGGTCCGCGGCCGGCTCGATCTCCCGGAAGCGACCCGTCTGCTGACCGCCCGCCATTCGCGCGCCGTCTGCCTGCTTCGCCTCGAACGACTCGATGAGGCGCTGGCCGACTTGGACGAGGTGGTCCTGCATCGTGCGGCAGCGTTGGCCCCATCGGACGAGCTGCTCATAAACGCCCGAGCCGACCGTGGCGTGGTGCTGCTGCTGCTGAGCCGCGGTCAGGACGCATTGGTTGATTTGGACGAGGCCCTGGCCCAGCGCCTGGACACCCTGCCGCCCGACGATTTGCGGGTACTGGTTTTACGCCAGCAACGCGCCCTGTGCCTCAATGCGATATGGCGAAGCGAGGACGCCCACACTGAGGTCGACATCATTCTGGCCACGGCGGCGCACTGGTCGCCGGATCACCCATTTCTGGCTCAAGTGCACCTATTGCATGAGCAACTACCCGCATGGCCCGTACCGCGGCCGGCATCGACGAACGGCACCGCCGCGTTACCCCCACCCCTTCCTCCCCCCTCGCTCCCGCGCCCGCCGCTGCCCGCGTTGGCGCCTCCGTCATACGGGCGTACCCAGACTCCGGCGAGTAGCGCACCCTGTGTGCCTCCCAAGCCGAAGGTGCCAACCGCAGGACCCGCCCCAGCCAATCACGAGTAGGGGCGTCCATGCCCCCCTGATGTCAACACATTGACCCGGGGGCATCGTTGGTCGGTGGTCACGTCAGACCTGTGAAATCGGACTGACGTGACCACGACGAGGCGAGAGCGGCTTACGCGGCTTCTTCCAGGGCTCGGCGGACGAGCACTTTTGCGAGGTGGGTGCGGTAGGCGACGCTGGCGTTGAGGTCGGCCTGCGGCTCGGCCTCGGTAACCGCAAGGTCGGCAGCGTCCCCTGCAGAAGCCCCACTGGCGGCGGCCGCTGAAGACGCCGCCGCGTAGATGGGCGTGGAGCCCATGTTGACCAGGCCGATGCCGGCGGTGCCGTTGTGTTTGTAGGCGGCGACGCCGACGATGGCCCAGTCCTGCGCCCGACGGTTGAATTTCTGGAACGACCATGTGCCACCGGTGAGGTTCGGTACTTGGATCTCCAAAAGTATTTCGTCGGCAGCGAGCGCTGATTCGAGGAACCCGTGGTAGAACTCGCGTGCCGCGATGGTCCGCTTTCCGTTCGGGCCTTGCACGACCAGTTGTGCATCCATCGCGACGGCGACCGCGGGCAGGTCGGAGGCTGCGTCGGCGTGGGCCAACGAGCCGCCGATGGTGCCGCGGTGTCGCACTTGCGGGTCACCAACGTGCCCGGCTGCGTGAGCCAGCAACGGGTTGGCGGTGGCGAGCAGCCCCGAGTGCTGCACGTCGTGGTGCCGGGTCATGGCGCCGATTGCGATGTGGCCGCCCCCCTCCCGGATGTAGGACAGGTCCTTGATGCGACCGAGGTCGACTAACACTGACGGCGCAGCCAGACGCAGTTTCATCAACGGCAACAGGCTGTGGCCACCGGCGAGGAACTTAGCTTCGTCACCGTGCTGGCTGATGAG
>JANMCE010000262.1:0-13750 GCA_031360915.1 Actinomycetes bacterium
TCTGGGCAGAAAAGGAAACGGATAGCAGTCTGCGCAGCACCGAGCGTCCTCCGCTACGGGCCAGCGAGCTCGAATTCAGCACGGTCACGGTGGCCGTGTCGTCTACGCAAAGGAGAACGCCATGGCGCGTCATCTGCTCAACAACGTCCCCACCCCCGCCCCAGATGGCCGGGTCACCAATGGCGGCAAGGGAGTCTCGTATCTGCGCGACTACTACATGCCCTCCATGCTGGCTGACCAGATGGCCGAAGAGCACGTCCCGGTCGCGGGCAACTAAACCTTTCTGAGGTACCGCTTGTACCGGCCCGGCGTGGGTCAAGATAGACATTGTGCGTGATGTCGTCTTCATCCAGGTCGGGCCGTTGTGATTCCCGCCCTTCGTTTGTCCAAGGTCTCCCTGGTTCGCGGCGATCGGCTGATCCTCGACACCGTCAGCTGGAAGATTCAGCCCCACGAACGGTGGGTACTGCTCGGGGCCAACGGCTCGGGCAAGACCAGCCTGGTTCGCATCGGCTCGCTGTACCTGCATCCGTCGTCCGGCGACGTCGACGTGCTTGGCGAGCGTCTCGGACGTACGGACGTGCGCTCGCTACGCACCCGGATCGGCGTGGCGTCCTCATCGTTGACAACGCAACTACGTCGCGAGCTGACGGCCCTTGAGGTTGTCATGACGGCGAAGCACGCTGCCCTCGAACCGTGGTGGCACACCTACGACGACGCCGATCGGGCCAAGGCGGCAGCGCAGTTGGCTCGCCTCGGCATGGCCCGCTACGTCGACCGGGAACTAGGCACCTTGTCGTCGGGCGAGCAGCAGCGGGTACTGCTGGCCCGTTCACTGATGACCGACCCAGGGCTGCTCTTGCTCGATGAACCGACCGCCGGCCTCGACCTCGGTGGACGAGAGCAGCTCGTCAGCAGCCTGGCCGCGCTCGCCACCGACCCGAGCTCACCGGCCATGATGCTCGTGACGCATCACGTGGACGAGATCCCTCCGGGCTTCACCCACGCGCTCTTGCTGCGCGACGGTCGAGTGCTGGTTGCTGGCAAAATCGACCGGGTTCTGACGAGTGCCAACCTCAGCGAGTGCTTCGGCGTGCCTCTTACCCTCGAACGCCACGGCCACCGCTGGAGCGCCTGGGCCAACGAAGCCGACTGAACCCGCTGTCCGTTTCCCCGCAGATTTCACTCGCATGAAATTTGTGAGGAAACAGAGGCCGCATCAGCTCACCAGTGCGAGCAGCCGAGCGCGAGCTTGGTCGATTTCGTCTTTCAGGAGCGCCTCGATGACTACGCCCCACAGCTTGCCCTCGTAGCCGAGATCCATCACCAGGTGAGAACCGGTGGCCGTCTCGGTGACGGCCGAGTGCAGTGCCCAGGCGGCGTGGTTTCGGCCGTCGGTTTCTCGACGTTCGAACACGACCAGTTCGTTCGGCGTGTGCACCGTGCGTTCCATGCGCAGCCGCTTCGACCGGGCCAGTGGGCCGAGCTTGCCCCGCAGTTCCACCCGCCATCCATCTCCGTCCGCTTCGACCTCGGTGAGGATGGTGAGCCACGCCGGATATCGGGCCAGATCGTCCACCCATGAGAACATCGTCGCCGCGTTGCACGGAGCATCCAGCGTTGCGGTGACCTTCATTCTTTGGTGGCGACCGCGTTAGGGGTCACGTTCATCTTCGGCTCGTAGTCAGCCACCTCGACCAGGCGCTTGGTGGCCGCGAACATGGACCGGAGCGTCTCCCGACAGGTGGTACACGGACCGTAGAACCGTTCGTTCGCCGGTTGGCCGCAACGTGGGCACGCCAGGGTCTCGCTCATCACCACATCGTAGAGCCGAAACCGACCCGATCCCGGGACTGTTGTTGCGCGGCGTCCATCGCCTGACGGCACACGTCCTGACGAATCAAGACGCTCAGCAACAAGAAACGAATCTGCTCTTGTGGGAGACGATCTTCGGCCGTAGGGTCAGCGGGACTCGACGGAAGGCGGCCATCTCTGATGCTTCTCGTATTCAGGCGCGCGCTCGTAGCTGCGCTTACCTTGCCCGCGCTAGCGATGATGTCGGCTCCACCGAGTAGCGCGTCCGCGCTGGCGACCGCTGCGTTCACGCAACTGGCTCCGACCCGCGTGGTCGATACTCGTATCGGCCTTGGTGCGACGAAGGGCCCGTTAGCGAACGCTACTCGGGTAAGGGTGCCGTTGCGCGAGCTACACGGCATTGCCGCCAGCGCCACCGCTGTCGCTTTGAATGTCACGATTGTGAACGCAACTCAGCCTGGCTTCGTCAGCCTGTGGGGTGGACCGGCCGACAGCCTGCCCACCGTCTCCACGGTGAATGCTGCCCGAGCGGGCCAAACCGTGGCCAACATGGCCGTGATCACGTTGTCCGAAGATGGCACCGCCAACCTTTTCACCAACGCCGGCGGCGACATCCTTATCGATGTTGCCGGCTTCTGGTCCCCGGCAACCTCGGCCAAAGCCGGTCGCTACAACGCCATCAAACCGGTACGAGCACTCGATACACGAGACACTGACCGGCTTGCAGCTGGTGGAACGGCGACCGTGAAGGTCGTCGGAATCGCTGGAATTCCAGCTGATGCTTCGGCCGTTGTGATCACTGTGACGGCCACTCAGGCCGAAGGTGCTGGATATGTCACGGCCTATCCGTCAGGCATTGCGGTGCCCGACACCTCTACCCTGAACGTGCCGGCGACGGGGGCTACGGTGCCAAACCAGGCGATCGTGCCTATCGGCGCGGATGGGACCATCTCGCTGTACAGCACCATGGCAACGGACCTGATCGTGGACGCTGCCGGGTGGTTCTCAGGAGCCGCGTCCGACGCAAGCGCTGATGGCCTTTTCGTTCCGATCTCAGCGGTCCGGCTTGCCGATTCCCGCCTTGCATCCGATACGCCGCCGCTTGGCGCAGACCTTCCCGAGGAGATCGCTGTGAGAGGTGGGGATATGCCCACGACCGGCGTCTCGGCCGTCGCTCTTAACGTGACACTGATCGCAACGCTGGACGATGGCTTCGCAACCATCAGTCCGTCGGGCGCCTCAGTCCCCAACACGTCGAATCTGAACTTTCATCGTGGGGACACCGTCGCGGGCGCTTCGCTGGCTCGCATTGGTGCGAACCGGACCGTGACGGTCACCAGTTCCTCCAGTGCCGATGTCATCGTCGACGCCGTTGGCTACTTCACCGGGGACCCCGCGCCGAATGAGCATGTGCACCCGACTGCCTGCAGAGACCTGGCGATCTATGTCGAATTCGTGAGCGGCCCTTCCGACTATTACGCACGGTTGCGAGATCGCACCGGCAGAAACCCCGACGTTACGGTCGATTCAGGATTTACCAGTGCCGAACTGCGCGTACATGTTGACCACCCGTTTGTACGGTGATGGCCGCCGCGTCGTCACCCGATTCTCCCTCACCGGCCGAAAGATGTCCTCACTGCCACCGTGATCAACGTCCGCCATCGTTTGGAAGCGCGGAACCGCGTGGCTGCTGCCAGCCCACCCCTTGCCAGGGAATACATCGTAATGTATATTGATTTGTGTGGCGCTTCGAACGGTGTTCTCAAGGACGTTCAGAGAATGGTTCCAGCGCCTTGAAGAGGCCGACGAATCGCTCGCACGGATTCTGGCCGCTGACCTTGCCTATCTGGCCGAACATGGCCGGGCCGCTGCGTTGCCGACCGTCCGGCACCGGATCCAGGCATCGAGACATTTCCCGAACCTCGCCGAGGTGCGAACGCAACACACCGATGGGAGCTGGCCCGGTTGTACGGGTGCTCGTGATGTTCCACGGTGACGATGCGATCGTCGTGTTGGTCGGCGGCGACAAGAGCCGCTTAGGGAAGGCATGGTACGACCAGGCGATCCCGCTCCCAGACCAGTTGTATGACCGATTCATGGAGGCAACCCAATGAGCAACCTGGAGTTCTCAACCACGACCGCCAGCGGCGACACGTTCGAAGAGATCGATCCACGACGCCTGTCTGACGCGCCCGGCTTCGCAGATGCCGTGGAAGCAGGACTTGCCGATCGGCAGCGCACCCACAACCTGCTCGCAGCGCTCCGACTTGCCGCCGGTATCACCCAAGAGGAAGCCGCGGCAGCGTGGGGTCGCGCACAACCACACGTGTCACGCCTCGAACGGCTCGACCTCCGCGTCGCGCAGGTGAACACCATCGCCAGTTACGTGAATGCACTCGGTGGGTCGCTCCACGTCACCATCGAGTTGCGCGGTGCCCGCTTCGACGTTCCCATCGCGCCCGACGCGACGATCGACCCAGCCGCCTGACACCGACACAACGTGCGCTGATCCCGAGCGCATGCCAAACCTACAACGCCGGAAGCAGGGCGTCCTCGTGTGACCTCGCTGCCCGCTGATCCCGGGCGCGGCCGTTCAGGCATCTGGCGAGAGCGCGTTTGTATCCCGGATTTGGTTGTCAACGTTCGCGCATCAAGCTAACTTGTCGTTGTGGATCCGGTCATCCTCGGCAGTGCTCGCAAACACGAGGTCTCCGATGAGGACATACTCCACGCTTACCGCAACCCCATCCGAGTATTCGATCTTGACGATCTGACCATGCTTATCGGCCCTGACCATGCCACGAGACTTCTCGAAGTGGGTGTCGTGTCTGCTGAAGGGGTCGAGTTCATCGTTCACGCCATGCCCGCCCGCGACAAGTTCATCCGGTGATACCCATGCCTAGAACCATTCAAGAAATCCTCGACCACGCCGACGAACTCGCCAAACGTTTCGAGGACTACGAACCCGATGCCGCCGACGAGACGCCTGTGGCCGAACATCTGCTTCGTCGGGCGGCGCTGGCTCGCGCCCGCACTGAACGCCAAATCGTCGAAGCCGTCGAAGCAGCACGTGCCGGCGGCTTGTCGTGGGCTCGCATCGGGAAACTGCTCGGGACCTCCGCACAAGCAGCGCAACAACGCTACGCACACCTCGCCGAGACCGGCTGACCCCGACCGAACGACGCTGGCTGCATCTCGCAGTCCCCTAGTTGGCTGGTCGGCAATGGCTGTTTCAGGTGGATGATGGGATGACGGCGTCTCTGGCTGTTTGAGCGCGAGCGTGTGGGCCGTGGAGATTGGCGTGCGATAGCTCGAATCGACGGCGCGGCTGGTCGTGATGGGCGTCGCAGGGTGCCTTTGGAGGTTCAGAGAGGCCGCCCGTGGGCGTCTAACAAGCTGCGACGGCGGATGCGATGGACGGCCACGCCCCGACGCGTACAGCACTTCGAAATCGGCATCCGTGAACACCGACCCACGCGCCTGGCCAAGCACTACAAGAAAGCCTTCGTCGTCCAGCAAGTCGCCATAAAGCACCGACACATCCGACAACAACCCCTGATGATCAAACGATCCCCTCACACCACCAAGTTTTGCTCACCCGCCAACAAATCGCGAGTCCACCGGGGCAGCAACGGCGGCGGCGGTCACAACCGACTTTCCGACCAGCCAACTAGAGCACCCCCCTGTCACTGCGATATGTGCGATCAATCGACGTATCGATCACCCGAACATCGCCGGAAGCCGGAAGGGGTCGAGGCGGCATTGTCGGTGAGCGTTATCGCGCGCTCAATACGGGCGACGTTCGGTGCCGTCACGTCGACGAAGCGAGTTCGGTGGGTGGTCGGCTCAGTGGTTGAGCGCTGCGATCAACGCTGCGCCGGCTTGGCGGTCGCGCACGGTGTAGGAAGTGATACCCCACCGCTCCAGGTTGCGGTGGATCTGTTCGACCTGTTGCTGGATGGTTCCGACGAGCAGGAATGGTGCCTGGTCCAAGATCTCAAACGGCAAACCAGCTCGTGGCATGAGCCGAGCGAACGTTTCGGCGCGATCATCAGTAACAACGTTGTGCTGCACGAGGATATCGATCACCGGTGGGGTGCGCCCTGCCGCGTCCGCGGCGTTTCGGACGAGTCCGAGCGCGGTGTCGGTGTGTGCGTCGGCCCAGTTGGTCTGATGGTTGTGGCCGTCTTCGAGTGTTCGACCCAACCCGGTGTAAGACACGATGTCCGCCGTCCGGCCAGCGAGCTCCAACACGCGGCGGCTTCCTCCACCGATCAGGACCGGCACACGCTCAACAACGGGGCGAGGTTCGGTAAGCACCGCAGTATTGGTGTGAATGTGCTTACCCTGGAACGTCACTGTTTCGCCGGCGAGTAGCCGGGTCGTCACGTCCACGATCTCGACAAGACGATCGACGCGTTCACCCGCTGACGGGTACGGGCGTGCGTACATCAACCATTCCGACGGGGTGTGACCGGCACCGACACCGAGAATCGCTCGCCCACCGGAAAGCTGGTCGATCGTCGCGATGTCCGACGCGAGGTCGAGTGGTTCATGGGTTCCCGCGTTGATCACATAGCCGCACAGCTTGACCGTTGAGGTTGCGACCGCGAGAGCACCGAGAACGGCAGCGGGAGACGCGCACGTGCCCGGATGATCCGCTGCGGTCACCATCGCAAACCCGTCGTCTTCCGCGGCACGGGCTTCGCGTGCGTACCCGGCCACGCTGTCATCGAACTGCAGATTGATCGCGATCGCGGTACTGGTCACGTCGCACTGTCTAGCCGACCGTCACTGGTCCCGGCCGAGTCGTACGCGGAGGCGAGCGGCTAATCGGCGCACTCAACAACACCCACGGCGCTCGCGAACTGTGCGGGGAGAGCGGGTGACAACACGCCCGTGTCCGCCTGTTCCCGAGTGGTGCGTGTTGTTTTTGGAGGCGTCGGAGTGCGTGGGGTGCTAGACGTCCGTGGCCAGCGCGCTGCATGCCATTCGGTTCGTGCGTTCGGCTC
The DNA here is from genome assembly GCA_031360915.1 of Actinomycetes bacterium. Classification (GTDB taxonomy): domain Bacteria; phylum Actinomycetota; class Acidimicrobiia; order Acidimicrobiales; family Ilumatobacteraceae; genus JANMCE01. The sequence continues at coordinate 6,828 of JANMCE010000262.1, forward strand.
GCATTCGCGTATCTCGGCGGTAGCGCCGAGCGGCAGATGTGCGCTATCTGGTTACCTCGTCGAGCAACCGAACTGACAGGGAATCGTCGCGCTCCTCGCTAACGACGTGGTCTGGGTGTGCCCGTAGCCTGGCCACCACTTCGGCGTCGCGGCCTCGCAGCCATGCGGGAACCCAGCGATCCCAGGACGTTGAGTCCGGGACGATAGTTACAACCGGCGAGACACCCCAGCCGCCCGGAAACACAACGCCACCAGTACCCTCCGAGTAGATGACCTCCTCCTTCCACCCGAACTCAATCTCGTAGGAGTCAGACACCGGCCCAGATCTTGCACGAGCTAACCGGCAACACCAACCATCCAGATCGGCTGGTGTGCGGGAGCTACCGAACGGAAGCTTCCCAGCCGTCGTACTCGCCGCCGAACCTCGCCGCTAGGTCGTCGAAGTAGTCGCTGTTTCCGCGGATGGTGTCTGTATCGAGCACCACATCACGGCGTTCGCAGGTAAGCGACCATTGACCCGGGTACTGCGGAAGCGGCTCCTTCACGGTGACCTCGAACGCGCGAGCGCGAGCATCGTCGGCGGCGCTCGATGCCACGCCTGAACTTGAGAAGTACAAGTAGTAGAGGACCATAGTCGGGATCAAGAAGCTCGAACGGAACGGGTGAACCCGCTCGACGTTTGTGTGCGTTTGTAATACACTGCTGTTGTGAGTGAGTTGTTCGATCTCGACCGGTTGGACGAGACCGATCCTTTCGAAATCGACCGACAAGCCGCTCACCTGTTCAAACACGACGTCTACGGCATCGAGGACATTTACGAGCTCTGGAACTCCGACCCGCTGTTCTATCCGGCCAAACCACCAGCGCACTGGTTGATGGTCGCCGAAATCGGCGGTGAGGTGTTAATGGTCCCGCTCGCCCCGTCCGACCACGACGACCCAACGAGATGCCGACCGATTGGCTGCTACCTCGCTGCCAAACATCTCGCTGACCGATACAAGGAGGACCGATGACCACCAAGAAGATGACGCGACAAGAAGAACACGGCTTCTACGCCGACCCCGCCAACCAGACAGCTCAAGGACCGGCCCGGCGGCGTAACTCGAAACTCTCCGAGCTCGTCCCCGTCAGGTTTCCGCCCGAGACGCTCGCCAAGATCCGCGACGCCGCCGACGCCGACGACCGATCCGTCTCCGCCTGGATCCGCCGCGCCGTCGACCATGAACTCGAACACGGCACCAAGACGGCCTGAGCACGATGCCGAGACCGTTACTGCAAGCGTGCGATACCGAGCAATCACGTCGCTCGTATCGCCGGAAGTCGGGTTCCGCGTAGGTGTGCTCGTTATCGATATCCCATCAATGACCGGTCGAGGCTCGGTACAAAAATTGGTTCAACATTTCCCGATCGCACCGCATACATCGGGCATGGTGCGGTGGGTGAGCTGTGAGAGGGCGGTCCGTTGACGCCAGCGCCCCGCTAGCGGTCAGTCAGGCCGGGTCGATCTGGTCGCGCGTTCTGCGGCGGTGCACTGCTCCGCGAACACGTCGCCGGTGTTGCCGGCAGTCGTTCGGGTCGGACATCCCGGATTGAATGGCCCCTGGCGATGGCCGGTGCGGCCTGCGAGCATGAACCTATGAACCCGGCAATCACATCGTTCGTTGAAGAACTGGCGGCTGATCCCACGACGCGAGGAATTCTGCTCTTCGGTTCCCAAGCACGGGGAACGGCGCGGCCGGACAGCGACGCGGATCTCGCCATCATTCTCGAACAGCCCGGATTCGTGATGGGGTCGCGGAGCGCGACGGGCAAGAGTTCGAGTTGGTGCACATAAGTGAAGCAACCGCGATGGCCTACTTTTCGGAGAACCGCGACAATGCCGCCGACGCGAGCAGCCGGCCGGTTCACAGATTCGACTGGCGACCACGTCGGCGGCGTTCCAGGCGATCGAGAGCACCTCGTGCGAGCACGGATCGAGCACTATCCCGACCGCCGCGTGACCAACCCGTTCGGAGACCACCTTCGGATGAACCCTGTGCCCGTTGTATGCGCCGCAATGTTGCCGTGTGTTGGCCTGTGCCTTCTGGTCCTGTGCACCTGGTGTGCACCTGGATCATGTGAATTCGTCACCAAAAACACAGAAAACCCCCGCTGAGCAGGGGTTTTACCGTGGGCGATAAGGGCCTCGATCCCTTGACCCCCACCGTGTGAAGGTGGTGCTCTTCCGACTGAGCTAATCGCCCGGGCAAAACGACCTTAGCGGACACCAGCCCCAGGCAGCCAACCACTTACCCGACGCGCACGCAGACCATGGCGTCGCTGTTGCGGTCGAAGTAGCCCTCGGTGCCCGGGATGCAGCTTCCGCCTCGTGCGACGACCGCCTTCACCACTCCGAAATGGGGCCGTCCGCAGGGCACCTCCACTGCAGCGGCACCGGGGCGGATGGAAACGCACACGTCAACCACGAGGGGCTTGGTGATTTCCGTCTCCACCGTGCCGCGCCCGCCGCCGACCGCATAGGCGGTGAACACGAAGATCACGCCCATCGCCGCGATGATCATGAGCGCTGCCGCGGGCCAGCGGCGTGGTTCGGCGAAGCGATGGGCGGTGAACACCGGCTCCGGCTCGGGCTCGCCATCGTCGTCCAGCGGCGCATCGAAGCGGCGGAAGGCCGGCGGGTTCGGGCGGAGCGACGCGTCGTAGGCGGCACGGCGGCCGGGGTCGGACAGTGTGTGCCAGGCCTCGTTGAGCAGCGCCATGTCATCGCTGGTGGCGCCGCTGGTGTCGGGATGAAAGACCAGCGCAAGCTGCCGGTACGCGTCACGAACTTTCACTGGCGAGGCGTCACCGGGGACGCCGAGAAGCTCGTAAAACGTAGCGATGCACCTATGGTAATTCTGCGTCTTCGACCTGTCAGTATCCGAGGTCGACGTCGATCGGACCGATGGGTGGTTGGCCATCCCCGAAGCGGCGAACATTGGTGGCGATGCGTTCGGCCAGCAAGGGTTCGCCCATCTCGGGAGTGTTACCCACGTGGGGGGAGATGATGCAGTTCGGTACGGTCCACAGCGGATGGTCCGCCGGCAGCGGCTCAGGTTCGGTGACATCGAGTGCGGCGCCACCGATGACGTGATTCCGCAGTGCCCACACCAGATCGTCGGTGACGATATGACGGCCGCGAGCGACGTTCACGATCCAAGCGTGGCGTTCCATCAGTTCGAGTTCGGACCGGCTGATGATGCCTTCGGTCTCAGGCGTGAGGGAGAGCGCCAGGATCACAAGATCCGCACCGGTAAGCGCGTCGATCAGACGATCAGTGCCCAGCACCGCGTCGGCCCCTTCGATGTCCTTCACGCGATTTCGCACGACTGTGGTGTGGGTGCGAAACGGGAGCAACAACGGCAAGAGCGCGGTGGTGATCCCGCCGCCGCCAAGGATCGTCACCCGTGCGCCGAACAGATTGACACCGACCGGCTCGGTCCACTCGTCGGCACGAGCGTAGGCGCCGATGTTGCGCATGCCTGCCAGCGCCAACCCGAGCGCCAACTCCGCGACCGGGTCGGCGTAGACACCCTTGCCGCAGGACCACTGGCGATCGTCATCGACCAGATGGATGAACGTCTCGACCCCGGCGAACGGCACCTGCACCCAGGAGATGTCGGGTGCGTCGGCCAACAGCGCTTCAAGTTCCTCGGCACCGTGCGGATCACTCCAAATGAGGCCCTGCGCGTGGCCCGGGTCCACCAGCTGACCGCCGCCGACTTGGACGGCCTGTTCAATCCAAGAAGGAGCCGGTGAGGGTGCTACTGCGATACGAGGCGGATAACGGCTGGCCATGGGTGCCCACAGACTAGCCGCCCGATCCATGCCATTGAGAATTGCCCCTACGACGAATTCTGTCAGTTTTCACACGTTCCACAACGACTTCCCTTGCTACCGCCTCGGTAAACCGACATAATTAGTTGTCCATGAACCCGCCTCGCCGCAACACGTTGCATGTCGATGAAATCGATCGGCTCATTATCGAGCGGCTTCAGGCCGACGGCCGTATGCCGTACACAAAACTCGGCACGCAGGTCGGCTTGTCCGAAGCCGCGGTGCGGCAACGAGTGCAACGACTGACTGACGCGGGTGTCATTCAGATAGTTGCCGTGTCGGACCCCATGCTGCTCGGACGACGTCGTATTGCCATGATCGGGGTTCGGGCCGAGGGCGACACGATTCCGCTTGCCGAGCAGATCTCCTCGATGCCCGACGCCGAGTACGTGGTCATTACCGCAGGCTCGTTCGACATCATGGTAGAGGTCATGGCGACCGATGAGGCAGACCTGCTGCGTATCACCAACCAGATCCGCACCATCCCCGGCGTGCGGTCCACCGAAACGTTCATGCTGCTCCACATTGCCAAGCAGACGTTCAACTGGGGCGCGCACTAATGCCGGCTGATCCGCGGCATCTCTGGGGCCATTTCAGCCGTATCGCCAATGACCGAACTCCCGTCATGGTTCGGGGACAGGGCTGCTACGTGTGGGACAGCAAGGGCCATCGGGTGCTCGACGGATTGTCCGGCTTATTTTGCGTGCAGATCGGTCACGGTCGCAAAGAACTGGCCGCCGCAGCGTCGGCACAAATGGAGAAACTGGCGTTCTTCCCTATCTGGTCCTACGGCAACGAGCCGGCCCTGGCGTTGGCCGAACGCCTCGCGCACCTGGCACCACCCGGTTTGGAGCGGGTGTTCTTCACCGATTCCGGCTCGGCCGCGGTGGAGTCCGCGTGGAAACTGGCCCGGCAGTATCACTCGCTCATGGGTGACCACCGCCGTTCAAAGGTCATCAGCCGCACCTACACCTACCACGGCACCTCGATGGGCGCGCTCGCCATCACCGGCATTCCAGCGGTGAAGGCACCGTTCGAGCCGCTGGTTCCCGGCGCCATCAAGATCCAGAACACCAATCGCTATCGCTGCCACGACTGCGCGCATCTCAACGACTGCACGCTGCGCTGCGCCGATGACCTCGAGTTGCGGATCGAGATGGAAGGCCCCGAAACGGTTGCGGCTGTGTTTCTGGAGCCGCTGCAGAATACCGGTGGTGCGCTGGCTCCTGCCCCGGGCTACTTCGAGAAAGTGCGGGAGATCTGCGATCGCTATGGTGTTCTGCTGGTGGCCGACGAGGTGATCTGCGCCTTCGGGCGATTGGGCGCATGGTTCGGGTCCACCAGGTACAACTGCCAGCCCGACATGATCACCTTCGCCAAGGGCGTCACGTCGGGCTACGCCCCGATGGGTGGGCTCATCGTGCACAACCGCCTCGCCGAGCCGTTCCTGGACGATGCCAACAGCTTCCTCCACGGCATGACCTTTGCCGGTCATCCGGTCAGTTGCGCGGTGGCAATGGCCAACCTCGACATCATGGAGAACGAGGACGTGTGCGGCAACGTCGGCATGAACCAGGACCTGTTCACCTCACTGCTCGAAGGATTACGGGACATCCCGATCGTGGGTGACGTGCGTGGCGCCGGCTATTTCCGCGCCATCGAACTGGTGCGGGACCAAGCCACCAGACAGACATTCAACGACCAGGATTGCGAGTGGCTCCTCCGCAAGACACTCTCGCCGCGCCTCTACGAGTTGGGGCTCTACTGCCGGGCCGACGATCGGGCTGACCCGGTGCTCGTGCTATCTCCCCCGCTCATCGCCGGGGAGACCGAACTGCGAGAGATCGAACGCATCGTGCGCATTGCTCTCACCGAGGCATCCGACGCGCTGGTCAAGCGCTGACGGACACAAGTCACAAGGGCAGCGGCGCGCCCGTCGCATAACCTTGGCCGCACATGTCCAGGCTGCAGGAAGCACCGCGCACTCCTACGCCGGGCTCGGCCGCGGCTGCGTTGAGCAATCCACGCTTTCGACGCCTCTGGCTTGGGTCGTTTGCGTCCAATATCGGTACGTGGATGCAGTCGGTGGTTTTGGGCAGTTTCGTGTTCAACCTCACCAAACCAACCGGTCACCCGAGTGCCTATGTAGGCCTCGTGTTCTTTGCCTCGCTCGGCCCGATCCTGCTGTTCGGCATGGCGGGCGGATTCCTGGCGGACCGTCTCAAACGGGGCCCTTGGATTATGGGATTGCAGGCCGAGCAGGGCCTCTTCTCACTCGTACTGGCGGCCATTATTCGTTTCAGCGCCAAGCCGAGCGTGTGGGCGTTGCTTGCGTGCGTGTTTGCGATTGGTGTCGGCAACGCGCTCAACGGGCCGGCGTGGGGTGCAGTCGTGCCGAGCGTGGTTGGGGCCGAAGATTTGCCCGGCGCGCTTTCGTTGAATGCCACCATGATCAACGGTTCACGGGTGGTCGGCCCGGCCATCGCCGGATTGCTCTATCCAATCATGGGCGCACCTGCGATCTTTGTGATGAACGCGGTGACCTACGCCTTTGTGATCGTTGCATTTGCAACAGTTCGGCTGCCGATTCAAGATCGCCCGACCGGCACCCGAAGCGAACGATTCATGGGTGGCGTTGCCTACGCCAAAGCCCATCCTCGCGTGCGCCGCTGCCTCATCATCATGACGCTGCTCTCAACGTTGTCGCTTTCGTTCGTCGGTCTGTTTCCCTCCATCGCCGAAACTTCGCTTCATCTTGCTACCAAGTCAGCCACGTACGGCTGGCTCTACGCTACGTTCGGCATGGGCGCCGTGCTGGGCTCGTTAGCCATCGGCACCGTGCTCGTCCGAGCTGACAAACGACGGGTGGGCCGGCGCGGATTGTTTGCCCTGGGCGTCATGATCCTCGCGTTCGGCTGGACCACATCTGTCGCCGTGGCGTTCCCGATTGTGTTCGTCCTGGGAGCCTGCTACTTCGGCACGACGACTGCGCTCATGACCGTTCTGCAGGCAGGCCTTGTCGACAGCGTGCGCGGTCGCGTCATGGC
>JANMCE010000298.1:0-14845 GCA_031360915.1 Actinomycetes bacterium
CCGCGTTCTGCCGACATGAGCCCGTACGCGTAACGACCGGTGACCGTGAATTCGGCCGACATGATGCCCGCCTCGGTGCCCTCGGAGATGTACTCGACATCGACTTCAAAGCCACGCCGCTCGCCCCAGCGGGTGTACATCCGGAGCAGCATTTCGGCCCAGTCCTGCGCGTCGACGCCGGCGTCTTTGGCGTTGATGCGCACCATGGCGTCGGCCTCATCGTGCGGGCCGACGAAGAGGGCCCGTAACTCCAGCTCATTCAGTTGCCGGTCGAGCTTGCCCGATGCCTCGGCAATGTCAGCTTCCTGCGTCTCATCGTCGACCTCACGAGCCATGTCGTGAAGGGTCTCGACATCTTCCATGTCGGCAACGAGCTTGTCGTAGATCGCCAGGTCGTCACGGACGGCGGCGTACTGCGAGTTGACATGCTTGGCCCGGTCCTGGTCGTCCCACAGGTCGGGCTTTTGCACTTCGACTTCCAGTTCCTGCAACCGCAAACGGTTGTCGTCGATCTTGAGGTAGCCGCGCGCGTCATCGACGCGACGATGCAAGCCCTTCAATTCGTCGGAGAAATCCTTCATGACGCAACCAATCAGTGCCGGGATGCCCGAGTGGGCGGGCGAACCTTACTTGCCGTGGCAGAGTTTGAACTTCTTTCCGCTTCCGCACCAGCACGGCGCGTTGCGGGGAGTCTTGTCCCGTTCGTCAACCGTAACCGGCTGCATGGCAACGGGTTCTGGCTCCATGACGGCGACGGGCTCGCCGGTGTCCTCGCGAACCATGCCGACCGCCGCTGCTTGCATGCCCGACGGCACGCTGTCGTCCGGGGCGGAGTACTGCACGTTCTGCACCTGTTGGGCCGGCTGCTCTTCGACAACCTGCACGTGCATGACGTAGCGCACAAAGTCCTGGCTGATGATGTGCATCAGCTTGTCGAAGTGTTCGTAGCCTTCACGCTGCCACTCGACCAGCGGATCTTTCTGACCCATGGCCCGCAGGTTGATGCCTTCCTGCAGATAGTCCATCTCGGCCAGATGCTCAAGCCAGCGCTGATCGATAATGCGCAGCATGACCTGACGCTCGATCTCACGCATGAGCTCAGGGCCAAGCTCTTCTTCGCGCTTGTTGTAGTAGTTGGTGGCCTCGACCATAACGGTGTCGTAGACCTCGCCCGTGTGGCCGAGCGCCCGAATGTCGGGCTCGGACAGTGCCGTCGGGTAGTAGCCCGACAGCTCGGCCAACAGACCTTCGACATTCCACTCGTCTTCGGCATCACTCACGCAGTAGGTGTCAACAGTGGTGTCGACTGCGTCAGCCAGGTACTGCTGCGCTTCATCTCTCAGGTCGCGGCCATCAAGAATCTGGTCACGGCGGCGGTAGATGACCTTGCGCTGCTCGTTCATCACCTCGTCGTACTTGAGCACGTCCTTACGGATCTCGGCGTTGCGCTGCTCGACCGTATTCTGGGCCCGCTCGATGGCCTTGGTGACCATCTTGGCTTCAATCGGAACGTCGTCGGGCAAGGCCTTGCCCATGACCCAGCTCATAGCGCCGGTTGCGAACAGGCGCATGAGTTCGTCGTCGAGCGATAGGTAGAAGCGGCTGGCGCCCGGGTCGCCCTGGCGCCCGGAACGACCACGCAACTGATTGTCGATGCGGCGGCTCTCGTGACGCTCGGTACCAAGTACGTAGAGGCCACCGAGGCCGCGAACCTCTTCACCATCACCCTTGCACTCGGCGTTGAACTTCGACAGGAGCTCCTTGTAACGAGCTTGGCCTTCCTCGGATTCGAGGACGAGGCCTTCCTTTCGGACTTCGTCACCGGCAAGGCCCTCGGGGTTGCCGCCAAGGAGGATGTCGACGCCTCGTCCGGCCATGTTTGTGGCCACGGTGACCGAGCCCTTACGACCGGCCTGGGTGACGATCATTGCTTCACGAGTGTGCTGCTTCGCGTTCAACACTTCGTGCACGATGCCGCGCTTCTTCAAGATGCCCGACAGCAGTTCGGACTTCTCGACCGACACCGTGCCGACCAGGATCGGCTGACCCTTTCCGTGGCGTTCGGCGATGTCATCGGCGACGGCATCGAACTTGGCCTCTTCGGTCTTGTAGATGAGGTCGGCTTCGTCGCTGCGCTGGCTGTCTTTGTTGGTGGGGATCGGCACCACGTCAAGGCCGTAGGTGTTCTTCAACTCGGCAGCTTCAGTGCTGGCGGTACCGGTCATGCCCGCGAGCTTGGAGTACATGCGGAAGTAGTTCTGCAACGTGATGGTTGCGAGGGTTTGATTCTCCTCTTTGATCTTCACGCCTTCTTTGGCTTCAACCGCCTGGTGAAGACCTTCTGACCAGCGGCGGCCTTCGAGGATACGGCCGGTGAACTCGTCGACGATCTTAACTTCGCCGCCCTGCACGATGTAGTCCTTATCGCGCTTGTACAGCTCCTTGGCCTTAATGGCCGCAGTGAGTTGGTGGACGAAGTTCTGCTGCACGGCGTCGTACAGGTTGTCGATGCCGAGCGCCTTTTCGACCTTGTCAATACCATCTTCCATTGGCGCGACCTGGCGCTTTTCCTCGTCAACTTCGTAGTCGACGTCACGCTTCAGGCTGCGGACAACCGAGGCGAACTGGTAGTAGAGCTTGGCCGCGTCGGCCATGCGACCCGAGATGATGAGCGGAGTACGAGCCTCATCAATGAGGATCGAGTCAACCTCGTCGACAATGGCATAGCTATGGCCGCGCTGCACCTTCTCCTCGGGGCTGGTGGCCATGTTGTCACGCAAATAGTCGAACCCGAACTCGTTGTTGGTGCCGTAGGTGATATCGGCGGCATACGACTCGCGCTTTTCAGCAGCGGAATCTTTGTAGTCGGGCAGCACGAGACCGACGCTGAGGCCGAGGAACTGGTGAATGCGTCCCATCCACTCGGCGTGGAACTTGGCGAGGTAATCGTTGACCGTGATGATGTGGATGCCGTTACCGGCCAGCCCATTGAGATAGCCAGGCAGCGTGGAAACGAGCGTTTTGCCTTCGCCGGTCTTCATTTCGGCGACCCAGCCGAAGTGCAGCGCGGCACCGCCCATCATCTGCACGTCGTAGTGGCGCTGACCGATGACACGGTCGGCGGCCTCACGTGTGACGGCGAATGCCTCGAGGAGAATGTCGTTCATGTCCTCGCCGTTGGCCAACCGCTGGCGAAACTCAACGGTCTTTCCCTTGAGGGCATCATCGGATAGGGCTTTCATAGCCGGTTCGAAGGTGTTGATGTCAGGTACAAGGCCCTGCAACGACTTCAGTTTTTTGCCTTCACCGGCGCGGAGGATGCGATCGAGGATTCCCATAGAGCGGCTACATGCTATCCGCAGAAGGCCTCGACGGCCTTGGCGGTTCGGTCATGGCGGCTGTCGACACCGGTCACACCACGTTTCATCCGGCGAAATCTGACGTGACCGGTACCCGCCTGGTTCTCGACCACGCCGCGTCAGGTGTGGACGCCGCAGCCAGCGGACGAACCTCGCGGGCGCCCATCATGCGTAGCACCGATGCCGCCGAGCGCAGCGTGGAGCCAGTGGTAACGACATCATCGATGAGGAGTACCCGTGGTGGCGCCTGCCGTTTGCCGGCGAAACCTGGCCCTTTTAGCCGTTCGGTTCGCGTTCGCCCCGTTTGGGGACCCTCCCCCGGCAGTCGACGCAAGAGGCCTCGACACGGCGCCCCGAGCCGACGGGCCACTGCCTTGGCCAGCAGTTCAGCCTGGTCGTAACCGCGCTCGCGCTTGCGCCCTGCGCTGGTCGGCGCCCACGTGACCACGTCTGCCCAACACGGTTCCACCAAGAGCGACATGCCGTCGGCCAGTCGTGCGACGACGGCCCGACCGTTGCCGTACTTCAGCCCTTTCAGCAAGCGAGCCCCCTCTCCCGAGAAGGCCACTAAGGCCGGAACCGGGCCGGGCGGAGCGGGATCAAGCGAAATCCAGCAGGCTTCACACGGCGCCGGACCGGGTCGGTTGCACAGCGGACAAACACGAGCAAGGAACATAACCACCGTTCTACACAGGGGGTGTTACGAGGTTCGCGCGGTCATCGGCAACCAACCCGATGTCTCCTTACGACGAAACTGCTTTCATCACCGTGACCCCAGCCTGCAGAGGCAACCGTGCGTAGCCCACGCCGTAGTCCTTCCGATAGAAGACTTTGGCCTGAGCGACCGTGCCGTCCGACAGCGTAACGGTGACGACCTTCGCCGGTGGCCCCATCTTCAGTTTCGGCTTCATCGGATCTGTCGGAGGCGGGATGATCGGAAGAATGGCCGGTCGTGCCAGGAAGATCACGGCCTGATCTGTCGGAATTATGCCGACATCGGGACTGTTGAACGTGTCATCGATACAGGCGCTTCCGGTCGGCGTTCGCCAACAGAACTCGGTGCCAGCGTCCCCCAGTGAGCGCTCAGCAAACTCGAGATCAGGGAACCAACGCCAGTACCGGAGCGGTCGCCCATCGGAGCTGGCGAGTTGGGCGATATCGGGGTCGATGTAGGGCGGTAGCACTCTCCCGGCAATGGCGGGCGGCTGATCGGCCACGACGCCGGACGGTTCGGGACGATTGAGCAACACGAATCCAATCAGAGCCGCAGCCGCAGCGACCGAGAGGCCCAACACGACTCGGCTCCCACGAGATCGCGTCGGTTCCACAAACCAGGTCATGATGACATTTGAGGCAAGCCCGGGACCTCGATCGGACACGTCTCGTGTGCGTTCGGCATAGTGCTGACGCAGACGGTCTTCCAGTGTTGCGTTCATTCGCCCAGATCCTTTCGAAGAGTTGCGAGTGCCCGACGGGTGATGGATCTCACCGTGCTTGGGCGACAGCGCAGAATGGCAGCGATCTCGATCTCGGGAAGATCGACGTGAAAGCGCAATGTGAGGGCCGCCTGCTGCCTCCACGGCAGTTGCGCCAGCGCATCAAACAGTTCATCGAACTCGGCCCTGGCCGGTTCGGGTCGAGGAAGCGGGGTGCGCTGCACCACGCCCTGATGTCGGTGCACATCACGACAGGCATTGACCACCACCGTGCGAAGATACGCTGGCGGGTTTAGCACTGTTGTTGAGGTCGTCTGCAATCGCACGAACGCGTCCTGAGCAATCTCCTCGGCAAGCGGGCGGGAGTTCGTAAGCAAAAGCGCTATGCGGACGAGCGACGACCACTCTCGCTCATAGAGCGCCGCAAGAGCATCCACGTCACGGATGATACGTACCTCGGTTTTGGCTGCCATCACTGAGTTCGACGAGTGAGCCCGCCAAACCGTTGCATAGCTGCTCCGAACGCTTCTCCACGCGAGGCGCTCTAACCTCCACCTGTGATCGTTCATCCAGAGATCGTGGCTGACATTGTTGTGATCGGAGCCGGGCCGATCGGTGCTTCGGCGGCGCGGCACCTCTCGATGGATGCACAGGCTGGACGGGTTGTCGTGATCGGCGCTGCCGAGCCGGTAGATCCAGCAACGCACGATGGCATCTTTGGCGCATGGCACGATGAAGCTCGGCTGACGCGCATCATCGCGGGCGATGACGTGTGGGCGACCTTCGCGGAGGAATCCATCGACCGCTACCCGCAGATCCGTGATCTGGGCGGCTTGGACTTTCATCGCACCCAAGGTGTCCTTTATGTCCACGAAGGCATCGAGACCTATCGTGAGCAGCAGGCCGTCACCGAACGCCACCGGGCGGTGTGGACCGACGTGACGAACGAGCCGGAACGCTTCGGCTATCTGCGCATTCCGTCGGGCGCTCGCCTGGTGTTGGAGCGAGGCGCGGCAGGCACCGTGAACCCGCGTCGGCTTGTCGCAAACCAACTTGGCGGCGCCATGCAGAACGGTGCAGAGCTGCTGCGTGACATCGCCACTAAGGTCACGATGGCCGACGGCGGCGTTGTCATCACGACGATGGACGGAGCGACCGTACGGGCCGGGAAAGTACTGCTGGCTACCGGTGCCTATGTGAACTGCTTCGATCTGCTGCCGACTCCTCTGCCGGTACTCACCCGCGGAATCACTGCGCTGTTCTACCGACTGGAAGGCAGCGTGTTGAACACGCTGCGAGACATGCCCGGTATCTACTGGTCGGCCGATGGCGGTGACTACGGATTCGTATACACCGTGCCGCCGACCCAGTACCCCGACGGTCCTGTGTACTTCAAGATTGGCGCGTACCGTGAGATCAACGAACTCACGACTCGGGCTGAGATCGATGACTGGCAACGTAGCAACGGCAGCCTGGCCGAAGTGGAGAAACTGAAGTCCTGGGTCGGCGACTATCTACCGGTGCTCGTCGGCCACGATGCCCACTCGATCTCGTGCGTTTGCACCGATGTGGAGACCGAGTTCCCGATCATTCGCGAAGAAGTTCCGGGTCGGGTATTCGTGGCCGTCGGCTGCATGGGTGCCGCAGCCAAGAGCTGCGACGAGATCGGCCGCATCGCCGCCGTCCTGACCGCCCGAGGCGAATGGTCAAGCTCCCTCGATCAAGCGCTGATGGCCGGCCCTGCGCGCTAGCTCAACACCCGCAAACAATCAGCCGCACGATCCGCAACGGCAGCGCAGAGCCGCCCGCTGAACTCACCAATGAATGTCGACAGCGAAGGTGCCGCCGACGCTTCCCGGAACGCGGTCGGTGCAACGGTGGCCAACTCTTGGACTCGCTCAACAACCGTGTCGGCGTTGAGCTTCAGTTCGCTCGCGACCTTCACCCATGTGTCGCGAGAATGCGCTCGAATGTCGTAGCGCCCACCGAGCTTCATGGCCATCTTCAACTTCGGAAGGTACACATCCGGGTAGGGCAAAATCGACGCAATGTCGTAAAGCGGAGCCAGGCGAACGTCACGTCCAGAGAGCAAGAGCGAGTAGTTCTTTGCGTGCGCATCGGTCCCCCCGATGATCCAGTTCCAAGCCAGCGCGTCTGCGAATCTCTTCGCAGCATCCTCTGCTCGATCTCCAGACAACTGTTTGGAGAAGAGTTCACCAATCTGCGCCACACCCGGACCACCGTCGGCCTGATACTTCTGGCTTGGGTGGAAACCAAGAGCTTGGATGAGGTCTTCTTGATGCACACGGCGCAAACGACCGGCTACCTCGATCCGATCGTAGCGTTCTACAACCAGTGCAATTTGGTCGCCAAACTCCAGCACCTGCGAATGAGCTGTCGGGAGTCCAGCCATTCGCGCAGCCGCTAAGCAGAGATGCTCGTTCAACTCGTGGTCCTCGAGCATGATGGCTGGCTTCAGAATGTGAGTTGTCGGCTCCACACCACTCGTCTCACCCCATCGTCCGTCGACGCGACGCAGCGCCATCTTTGCCTGCGCTCCAGCCAAACTCCACTGTCCCGTGAGCGCAGGCCCAAGCCAACTCGCTCGATCGGAGCGAAGAGCTTTCAACCGCTCGCCGACCTCTAGCGCATCGATCCAACGGATCTCCCCGTCGTTCGCGAGCAGCTGTTCGGCACGTTCAAATGAGGCGAACTGGACACCGCCTGCACAGTCCTCGCCGATGGGTGTCGCAAGCAAGCTAAACGGAGAGTTGGCTGGCACCTCAAACTCTCTCCCCCAACGTCGAAGCACATCCGGATCATCGGGAAGCAAGCCCCAAAGCCAGGGCGTGACCGACGCGTCCGGATGCATCGCTCGCGATATCGGCATCGACAGTGACAAAGGAGTGGCAAGATCCGAGCAGCCGTTCGCATAGACAAACTGCAATCCGGATGATCGTCGGGACAATGTTCCAGCAACGACTCCATCCATCAACACAACGAGTGCCTCGGCCACTACGACTTGCTCGCCCTTGCTCGTGCGATGACGTCATCGAGGCGAACAGCGAGTTCTTGTAGCGACTTCGATGCACTCTCCATTTCGCCGATGCGAAGCGTGTGCAGCTCAAGTTGGAGAGCTTCGAGAACTGACAGAAACTTTCCCAATTCTGCTCGCGGCTTTCCCGCTTCAGCCTCGTTGACCCACAGCCGCGATACCCCGGCCGTCAACGCCAGATCCTGCTGAGTCCAGCCGATTTCAAGGCGGCGGCGCTGAATAGCATCGCCCAACTCTGCTGCTGTTCGAATTCTGCTCATGACCCTCCTCTACATTTGTAAGCTAACACATACATAGGTGAGGCATGTGTTCGCATACACAGTGAAAGTAAGCGATTGCATACAAAGGCGGTCACCATCGCACCGCGCTCACCAGCCCTCGCGCGCTTGGTGACTGACTGACGACTCAAACAGTAGACAGCGCTGCCGATAGTGAGTACGGTCCCAACGTTCTATCCACCCACGACCCACAACCGGCGGCTGTCCGGGGAGGTGAGATGGCTGCGAAAGCAGCCCGCAACAACCCGAGGAGAAGCCGTGTCCACCACGACTGCCGTCCATGCTGTCCCCGCCAAGATCGAAGCATTCCTTCGTGAGCATCAGCCCGCCACCCCCTGCATCGTCGTTGACGTTGACAAGGTGGCCGAGCGCTACGACACGCTCCATGAAACGTTGCCGACCGGCCGCATCTACTACGCCGTCAAAGCCAACCCGGCTCTGCCGATCCTGCGTCGACTGCTGGCGCTGGGGTCGTCTTTCGACGTCGCCTCGCCCGCCGAGATCGACGCCTGCCTCGAGGCAGGGGCGTCGGCCGCAGACATTTCCTATGGCAACACCATCAAGAAGCGGGCCGACGTTGCGTACGCCGCATCGGTAGGGGTACGCCGTTACACCGTTGATTCGCTGGAGGAGTTGCGCAAGGTCGCTGACGTCATCCCCGGCGCATCCATCTGTGTTCGTCTTCGCCACGAGTGCGCCGGGGCCGACTGGCCGCTGTCGCGCAAGTTCGGCTGCGAGGCTGCTGACGTCGTCACGTTGCTGGTGGAGGCGACTCGTTTGGGCATGGAGTGCGGTGTCTCATTTCATGTCGGTTCGCAACAGCGTGATGTCATGGCGTGGGACGACAGCCTGTCGGTGACGGCTGCGGTGTTCGCCCGCGCTCGCTCGCTCGGCGGGAGACCGTCGTTCGTCAACATCGGAGGCGGCTTCCCCGGCACCTATCGAGAGGATGCGCCTCCGATGTCAGCATACGGCGAGGCGATTAACGCAGCGCTCACCGAGCACTTCCCTGAAGGTCTTGCCGAAGTGATGATCGAGCCGGGCCGCTACATGGTGGCCGACGCCGGTGTTATGCGCACCGAAGTCGTGCTTGTCTCACGTCGTTCGCCGATGGACACGCAGCGCTGGGTGTACCTCGACTGCGGCAAGTTTCACGGCCTAGCCGAGACCATGGACGAAGCCATCCGCTACCGCCTGGTCACCCCGCATGTCGGCACTCCGACCGGACCGGTCGCCATTGCCGGCCCGACGTGCGATTCCGCCGATGTGTTGTATGAAAAGACCGACTACGAACTGCCCTTGGCGCTGACCGAAGGCGACTTCGTGGACATCTTGTCCACGGGCGCCTACACCACCACCTATTCCAGTGTCGGCTTCAACGGCTTCCCACCTCTCGCCGAGCACTACGTCTAAACGCCCTGCCACGCTCACCTGGCTCTGTTTCCCCGCAGATTGCACCCGTATGAAATCTGTGGGGAAACAGAGCGTCAACCTTCCGACCGGATGTGCCGACCGCACACTCTCCACGCGTGCATCCAACGCTGAACGAGATGAGAAGGCTCGCGGCCAGACAACACGGCATCGTGTCGGTCACCGAGGCCACCGAACTGGGCGCGAACCCGGTTCTCATTCATCGGCTGGTGCGGCGGGGACTCGTCACGCGAATCGGCCGGAGAAGCCTGACCTTTCCCGGGCAACCCGAGACGTGGCGAATGATGCTTGCGGCGGCCCTGAACGAGGCTGGCGAAGAAGCGGTGATAAGCCATCGCGCTGCAGCGTGCCTTCATCGCTTCGATGGATTTGGCGAGGGGCCGGTTGAAGTCACTACGGGCCTTGCTCACCGGAATCGCAAGGCAATCGGCATGCTGCACACATCCAATGCCATTGCTCTGGCCGATCGGTGCCACGTAGACGGGTTCCCGTGCACAACGCCAGCCCGCACGGTCGTCGACCTAGCCGCAAGCTGCTCGTTGGCCGAGCTTGAGAACGCAGTCGATTCAGTCATTCGAAACGGCGGCGCATCGGTGGACTTCCTCACCCGAGTTCTTGCTCGTCGGCGCGGTCGGGGGCACTACGGCGGTCCCAAGCTTGACACCGTGCTTGTCGACGCCGGAGGTACGAATAAGTTGGAGCGGCGATTTCTTCGGCTCTGCCGACAAGCCCGGTTGCCCCGCCCCGCCTGTCAGATCGTGCACAAACGGGGGACCCAAACTGTGGCACGTGTCGACTTCGACTTTGCTCCGTCCCGATTGGTGGTCGAAGTGGAAGGTCAGATCGGGCACGCCAGTCCGCGGCAACGCCAGCGAGATGCCAAGCGTCGCCGAGAATTGCTCGCACTCGGTCGAGTAGTGCTTCCGTTCACTTACGAGGACGTGTTTCAACGGCCGGCTCTCGTGCTGGAACAGGTCACCGCAACCTTGGCTCGTAACTCTGTTTCCTCGGAGACTTCATAGGGTTGAAATCTCCGAGGAAACAGACGAGCGAAAACGGGAGAGGCCCCGCCGATCGAACTTGATCAGCGGGGCCCATTCCCATCGAGCGGCTACCGCATTGTCCGAGCGCAGCGAGTCTGAGA
This sequence comes from Actinomycetes bacterium, assembly GCA_031360915.1. GTDB lineage: Bacteria > Actinomycetota > Acidimicrobiia > Acidimicrobiales > Ilumatobacteraceae > JANMCE01. Next base: position 10,704 of record JANMCE010000298.1, read on the forward strand.
GCAGGGAGCGGTAGCGAGCAAACGAGGCTTGATTTAGTAGCGGTAGCGCTCGGGCTTGAACGGGCCTTCGGGCTCGATGCCGAGGTATTCGGCTTGCACATCGTTGAGCTGGGTGAGCTTCACGCCGAGGGCGCCGAGGTGGAGACGGGCGACTTTCTCGTCGAGGTGCTTCGGGAGCACGTAGACGCCGACCGGGTACTTGTCGAGGTTGTTGAACAACTCGATCTGGGCAATCACCTGGTTGGAGAACGAGCAGCTCATCACGAAGCTCGGGTGGCCGGTGGCGCAACCAAGGTTCACGAGGCGACCCTCGGCCAGCACGATCACGGCGTGGCCGTCATCGAACGTCCACACGTCTGTTCCGGGCTTGAGCTCGTCACGCGTGGCACCCGTGCGAGCGAGACCGGCGATGTCGATCTCGGAGTCGAAGTGGCCGATGTTGCACACGATGGCGTTGTGCTTCATGTGGCTCATGTGATCGGCCGTGATGACGGCCTCATTACCGGTAGCGGTGACGAAGATGTCGGCGGTGTCGAGTACGTCTTCGATAGTGGTGACCTGATAACCCTCCATGGCAGCCTGCAAGGCGTTGATGGGGTCGATTTCGGTGACGATCACGCGGGCACCCTGACCCTTGAGCGCCTGCGCACAACCCTTGCCAACGTCGCCGTAACCAGCGACGACGGCGATCTTGCCTGCGATCATGACATCGGTAGCGCGGCAGATGGCATCGATGAGCGAGTGGCGGCAGCCATACAGGTTGTCGAACTTCGACTTGGTGACCGAGTCGTTCACGTTGATGGCGGGGAAGATGAGCTCGCCCTTTTCGTGCATCTTGTAAAGGCGATGCACACCCGTGGTGGTCTCCTCGGTGACGCCCTTGATACCAGCAGCCATACGGGTCCACTTGGTGGGATCTTCACGAAGGGTCTTGTTCAGCAGACCGAGCACGACCGCAAGCTCGGGGTTGGAGGCCGAGCCTGGATCAGGAACCGCGCCGGCCTTTTCGTACTCGACACCCTTGTGCACGAGAAGCGTGGCGTCACCGCCATCGTCGAGGATCATGTTGGGGCCATCACCCGTGGGCCACGCCATCATCTGCTCGGTGCACCACCAGTACTCCTCAAGCGTCTCGCCCTTCCAGGCAAACACCGGAACGCCCTGTGGGTCCTCGGCAGTGCCGTTCGGGCCAATGGCCACGGCAGCAGCAGCATGGTCCTGGGTGGAGAAAATGTTGCAGCTGGCCCAACGCACTTCGGCACCAAGCTCGACCAGAGTCTCGATGAGAACAGCGGTCTGAATGGTCATGTGGAGCGAGCCAGAAATGCGGGCGCCCTTGAGTGGCTTCAGCGGGCCGTACTCTTTGCGGATGGCGCGCAGGCCGGGCATCTCGTGCTCGGCGAGGTGAATTTCCTTGCGGCCAAACGGAGCAAGGGCAACATCGGCGACGCGGAAGTCACGTCGGGTTTCAGTGGTGCTCATAAGTGGTCCTCCAAGGACACGAAACAACGATGGATCTGAACGCTCGCACGTGAGCGATACAGAGTGGAGTGTTGGATCGTGGGCTGGGGCCCGCAGGCACCTGTCAGTTCAGCCCTCGACAGCAGCGCAGAGCATACCCGCGTTACGCCTGAAACGTCGGCTTGACGCCGTCGGCTGCGACCTTGGCCATGATGCGGTCGTGCTCGGCCTGATCGACAATCTTTGACTCTTCAATCAGCAACACGGCGATGCCGTCACGCACCATGTAGCTCCGCTTCTCGCGCGGGTTGTAGAGCACGTTCTCATCGGCCAGATAGAGCAGCGGACCGCGATCGCTCGGGCATGCGAGCACTTCAAGGAGAGCAGGGTTCAGCGTCATGGGGATCCTCAGGCGTGGGTGATGAGCGTCAGCAATTCTGCGACATGATCGTCGCAGGCCTGACGGCTGTCGGCTTCAAGGTTGAGACGCAGGAGCGGCTCGGTGTTCGATGGGCGCAGGTTAAACCACCACGAGCCGCAATCAACGGTGAGGCCGTCGAGATGGTCCTGGGGCTTGGTGGCGAACTTCTTGGCGATCATGTCGATGACGGCCAACGGATCGTTCACCACGGTGTTGATTTCGCCCGAAACTTCGTAGCGTTCGAACGGCTTGCGCAGCTCCGACAGCGGCTGGCTGGCCGCGCACAAGGCCTCCAGCACGAACATGGTGGCGATGATGCCCGAGTCGGCCCGATAGTTATCGCGGAAGTAGTAGTGCGCCGAGTGTTCACCACCGAACGCGGCTCCGGTTTCGGCCATGGTCTGCTTGATGTAGCTGTGACCCACACGGGTACGAACCGGTATACCGCCGTGTTCCTTGATCACCTCGGGCACGGCATGAGAGCAAATGAGGTTGTGCAAAATGGTGCTGCCCGGCGCCTTGGCCAACACTCCAGCCGCCAACATCGCCGTCGTCGTAGAGCCGGAGAGCCCGCGACCCTTTTCGTCCACCACGAACACGCGGTCAGCGTCGCCGTCGAAGGCAAGACCGACATCGAAACCGCCCGATACGACACGGCGTTGCAGGTCGCGCTGGTTGGCCGGCTGCAGCGGATCGGCGGGATGGTTGGGGAACGTGCCATCGAGTTCGCCGTACATAACTTCTAGTTCGAACGGCAGCTTGGCGAACACCGCCGGGACGACCAAGCCGCCCATGCCGTTGGCCGTATCAGCGACAACCTTGAGCGGCCGGAACTTGGACACGTCGACGAAGGAGAGCACGTGATCGACAAACTTGCCGAGCAGGTCCAGAGTCGAAACCTTGCCACGATGTGCCGCCTTGGCCGGGCCTTCGCCCTTCAGGACAAGATCGGCGGTGTCACGAATTTCGGCCAGACCGGAGTCGAGCCCGACGGGCTTGGCGCCAGCCAGACAGGCCTTGATGCCGTTGTACTGGGCCGGATTGTGCGAGGCGGTGAACATGATGCCAGGCGCATCGAGACTGCCCGATGCGAAGTACAACATGTCGGTGGAGGCCAGGCCGAGCAACACGACATCGACACCCTGATCCTGGGCACCGTTGGCGAATGCCTCAACCAAGAGCTCACCCGAAGGACGCATGTCGCGGGCGATCAGAATGCGGGGCACATCGGCGAATTGGGCGAAGCCAACGCCGATGGCGTAGGCCTTTTCTACATCGAGTTGTTCGGGCACGGTGCCCCGAACGTCGTATGCCTTGAAGATCTCGGAGAGTTCAGACATGGGTGCCGCCAAGATCATCGGGTGCATCATCGAAATTTTCGACGGGGCGCACACTAGGCGGTTGAGGCGCTGGAGGCAGATGCGACCACAAATCTTTCACGGGCAAAGGAGCTGGCGCAGGGAGCGACCCGTTGGTTTTGACAGGGGGTGCACTCGGCTCGGCGGCTGACCAATCGTGGGGGGTAAACGGAGCGGCGGCCGGTTGAGTCGGAGCGTCCCACTCTTCGGGCACCACGAAATCATCGTGGTCAGCGCCATGCGTTTCCTGTGCCGGCATCAGCATCGGTTCGACGTCGAGCGGCGGGAGCGTAACGGTGCCACGACGCCAGAAGAACAGTGCGCCGCCTATGCCGAGGAAGGTGAGCAGCCACGCCACCAGATCCATCGGTGTATAGCCGTAATGAAGACGGACGTGCTTCGCGGTCGGGACGACGACCATAAAGTTGGGGGCAGCACGGTACGGGCCCTTTGCACCGTCGACCTTCCAGTTCGGGAAGGCACTGACCCGAACCATCACGGGCACGCCGATTTGATCGACATCGAAGTTCAGGGTGTCGTCACCCATCACGACATTGCTCACCTTGATGGGGGCCAACTCACGTAACTCGGGCTGGGTCTTGGGAGCGACGACCGCGAGACTGGTGTCTTCGTTCGTGTCTTTCTCACTGATGACTTTGAGATCGACTCGCTGCCAATCAGCCGGGCCGTTCGCGACGGGAACGCCTGCCCAGTCCTGCTGGTGCTGGAACCAACTCGATCCAACTTCCAACCAACGGTCCCCATCGTTGCCGAGATCGGTGGAAATCTTCCCGGTCAGCGATTCCTTGGACTGTACGACAAGTGGTTGCGTTTGCAACGGTGTGACCAAATCGTTGCCACTCATGATCTGGTAGATGTGCCACGGACCCGAGGTAGCGACG
>JANMCE010000312.1:0-6952 GCA_031360915.1 Actinomycetes bacterium
CGGCGGCACGCTTGCGTGGGAACTCACGTCGCCGCCGTTGGGTGATGACGGCGGCCTCGTGCCGTTCATCCTCGCCTGGGGCTCCACCGTGCACCCGTCCACCACGTCGGTGCAGGGTCTGTCACTCGTCTCGATCTCTGCCACCCACCCTCAGCCCGAACACGTGAACCGCATGCTGCAGGCCTTGGGCACATCGCTTGCCATCGAGCATGGCCAGCAGCCGCGGCTTGAGGCCCGGCTGCGTGGCCCTGCCGGCGAGGCCGTGTTCCACTCCTGAGGTCGCCGACCGGTACGGTCTCGGGTGATGTATCGCTTCTTGCTCAAACCCAAGTGGTTGGCGTTCCTGCTGCTTGGTCTCGTCGGCGCCATCGCCATGCCGATCCTGGGCCAGTGGCAACTCGACCGGTATCACCAGCGTCAGCATCAGAACAAGCTGGTGAAAGAGCGGCAGGCGAAGGACCCGGTACCGTTGCGTTCGGTCGTGCCCGACTCCGCCACCCTTGGAGCGTTGCCCGATGTCGAGTTCCGGCAGGTGAGCGTGTCGGGCACGTATGACCAAAAGCATCAGGTGCTGATCGCCAACCGCTCCTACGAGGGCCGCCCCGGCTATCACGTGGTGACGCCACTGCTCGTTGACGGCGAGCAGGAGCAGGCCGTGTTGGTCAACCGAGGGTTCGTGCCCTACGAAGCTACCGTCGGAGGACCGCTCCCCGAAGCACCGCCGGCAACGGGCACCGTGTCCGTCCGGGGCGTACTGCGACCCTCCCAAACCAGTGGAGGCATCGGGCCGACCGATCCAGCCAAGGGCGTACTGAGGGAAATGGCTCGGATCGATATCCAACGCATCTCGCTGCAGACGCCAACCAGACTCGCACCGGTCTACATCGAACTCACCGGGGAAACACCCACACCTCCCCAGCCACTTTCGCTGGTAAAACCGACCGCGCAGGACAGCGGCACCAACCTCTCCTACGCCATGCAGTGGTTCATCTTCACCGCGGTCGGTCTCATCACTTGGCCGATCATCATCCGACGCGAGGCCGCCAAACGGAAGCGAGCCGCTAGCTGAGAGCTCGCAGGAGCCGCCTCGGGTCGCCCTTGGCGAGGGCCAGACGCAGCGCGTTGGGCGAGCCCAACCACAGCCGCGACATGAGCCGCGCGATCTCGGCACCCCCGGTGGCGGGGCCGAGATAGGAGCGTTGATCATCCTGCGACAGCGTGAAGAACTGGTCGAAGAAACGCTGAAGACCGCCCCGATCCATGCCGAGCATGACGTCGAGGCCGTACTCCTGCAGCGCCCGCGCCCGACGACGTGAATCGGGCCACATCGCAGCCCAGGCCGCTTCGCTTACAGCTGTTGGCGTCGCTCGGCGCTGCAGGGCATCCACGATGCCCTGGGCGAGCAGCGGCGCGACGTGCAGGCTCGTGGTTAGCGAATAGCCGGTTGCCGGGTGGATCCCGCCTCCGCTGGCACCAACCGCCACAACACGCTGCGGCGGTGGCACGCGTAACCCCATCGGGATGGCAACCGTCTCCACCTCTTCAACATCGCTCCAACCAATGTCACGCTCTTTCAGCCGCTGTTGGAGGACCGATTTCAGGCGCTCGGGAGTCGTGGCCTGGCGGGAGGCCAAGACCGTTTCTTCCATGAACCAGCGACCCCTGCCGAGGTGCTGGGCATAGAGGAACGTCGGCGGCCGATCGGCGGACAGGCCCGTGGCGAAGTCCATAAGCACACAACCGGTGTCATTCAGGGGAACCGATGTCGTCGCGATAATGCCGTACGCGGTCTGCCACGCAGGAGCCGGTCCGCGGCCGTGTACGAGCGACCCAGCCGCACCCGTCGCGTCGATGACAACGACGGCACTGATCGACCGACCATCAGCGAGCAGCAGCGTGGAATCGGTTCGGTTGTGGCTCACACCAACCGATCGCCCGTGCATCGTTGTCAGACCCGCCGCGCTGCCACGGGCGGTCAGCTCGTTGGCCAGCTTGGCCCCGTCCACGCGACCATAGGCCCGCTCGACGCGGTGCATTCGCTGGCCCGTCGCGGTGACAACCTGCCACTGATGGCTGAACATGTCGCCGTAACCGAGTGCAGTGAGATCATCCACCCAGCTTCGATACGTTGCTGGCCACGGCGCATGTGGTTCGGGAGCGACAAGCACGGTGTCGAGACCGGCTTCGGCGCAGGCTACTGCGGCCGCCCATCCGGCCGGGCCGGACCCCGCAACCACCACGTCATGACGAGCCACCGGCTAAACCGTAGACCGTGAGTGCCTGGCATGCCCTTGTCCCGTCTCGTGATGTTCCTCTCGGAGGTATCGTTCCCGCCGTCTTCGGCGACGAAGATCTGGCGGTATGGCGCGACCTCAATGGTGTCGCTCACGTGAGCGAGGCTCGGTGCCCTCACAACTGGAGCCACCTTGCTGGGGTGGGCGAGGTGCAGGGTTGCGAGCTGGTCTGCACCACCCACTTCTGGCGATTCTCAGCGGAGGGGGCTGGTGTACGTCGCCTGTCCGACGGCACGGAGGAGCCCATGCGGAATCTACGAGTCTTTCCCGTTCGCGAACATGACGGTTGGGTCGAGACGCACCACTGAGCCTGCAGCGACCTGCTCTCGTAGGACAGACTGACAGCCATGTCGATTCTCGCCCAGCCCGAATGGTCCGCTCTGTCATCGTCAGCTGCTTCTCTCCCGCCGCTTCGCGAGCTTTTCGCCACTGACCCCCAGCGAGCCGCCAAGTACACGCACCCGGTCGGTGTTTTCCAAGCCGACCTGTCCAAGCAGCGCCTGACCGATGCCACCTGGAGTGCGTTGCTCGGTTTGGCCGCCTCGCTCGGTGTCGCTGAGCGACGGGACGCCATGTTCGCGGGCGAGAAGATCAACACCACCGAAAAGCGGGCCGTGCTCCACACCGCGCTGCGAGCGCCGCGGGGAGCGACCGTGATGGTCGACGGACACAACGTCGTGCCCGATGTGCATGACGTGCTCGACCGCATGTCTGCCTTTGCCGATCGGGTGCGCTCGGGTTCCTGGCAGGGCGCAACCGGCAAGCGCATCGTCAACGTGATCAACATCGGCATCGGCGGCTCCGACCTCGGGCCGGCCATGGCGGCGCTGGCGCTGCGGAGTTGGTCGGATCGTTCGATGACGTTCAAGTTCGTCTCCAACGTCGACGGTAGCGACATGGCCGAAGCGCTGGTCGGGCTCGATCCGGCCGAGACGATGTTCATCGTTTCGTCCAAGACGTTCACCACCATCGAGACGATGACCAATGCCCGCTCGGCCCGCTCGTGGCTGACGGCGGCACTTGGCGATACTGCGGTGCCGAAGCATGTAGTTGCAGTGTCAACCAATGCCGCCAAGGTGGGCGAGTTCGGAATCGACACCGCCAACATGTTCGGCTTCTGGGACTGGGTGGGCGGCCGTTACTCGATGGATTCCGCCATCGGGCTGTCGCTCATGCTCGCCATCGGTCCCGATCAGTACCGCGAGATGCTGGCCGGCTTCCACGATATCGACACGCATTTCCGCTCAGCTCCCCTTCCCGAAAACGTGCCGGTGCTCATGGCACTTGCGGGAATCTGGGAGCGCAACGCCCTCGGGTCGCCGTCGCTAGGCGTCATCCCCTATTGCAACGAATTGGCCCTGTTTCCCGCGTATCTGCAGCAGCTCGACATGGAGTCGAACGGCAAGCATGTCACCCTCGATGGCACGGTTGTCACCGGCGAGACCGGCCCGATTGTGTGGGGAACGCCGGGCACCAACGGCCAGCACGCCTATTTCCAATTGCTGCACCAGGGCACCACCACCGTGCCTCTGGACCTCATCGGCTTCGCCTCACCGGTGCACGAGATGGGGGTGCATCACGATCTGCTGATGGCCAATATGTTCGCCCAGTCCGAAGCCCTGGCGTTCGGTAAAACGTCCGACGAAGTGCGAGCCGAGGGCGTGGCTGAGGAGCTCGTGCCGCACAAGACGTTCGTGGGAAACCGTCCGACGACGGTGCTCCTCGGCACGTCGTTCTCGCCCCGAGCGCTCGGCCAGCTGGTGGCGTTGTATGAGCACAAGGTGTTCGTGCAGGGCACCCTGTGGGGCGTGAACAGCTACGACCAGTGGGGGGTGGAGCTGGGCAAGGTGCTCGCCACCCGCATCGCCGGTGAACTCGACGGCACCAACACGCTCAATGCCCACGACAGCTCCACCACCGCGCTCATCGCCCGTTACCGCTCCCTACGCGGCCGCTAACGGCTCGACTTTGCGACAATACCGGTTGCCACGCAACCGATTTTGTCGCAAAGTCACGAGAGCGCTGCAGCAATGGCGTCGGCGACGGCCATGACGGTTGCTTGCGGAGCGGCCAGCGGTAGGAACGGAAAGACCGAGGCGTCGGCGATGTAGAGGCCCGATACGCCGAAAACCTGGCCGTTCGGATCAACCACGCTGTCCTCGGCCGACACGCCCATCCGACACGTCCCGGCGACATGGTACGTGCCGTCCTCGTGGTGAAGCATCCAACCGTCGAGGTCATCGTCGGAGAAGCGAGAGATCTGTTCAACCGACGTGCCATCGGGGCCGGTGGCTTTCGGGACACGGAGCGCCAGTTGACGCACGCCGCTACGCAACGCAGCCCGATCTTCTGGATGGCTGAGTTGATTGAGATGGATCATGTCGGCCGTTAACCAGCCGCGTGACTTCGCCCGCAGCAGGGTGAGCAGCACCAGCTCTTTGCGGTCATAACTGGTGACCAGAAGGTCATCGGCACCGTGTGGTGTTGATGACATCAGCGCTACACGAGTGGCGAGACGGGTCGAGAAGGAGCCGGGAACGGTGAAAGCGAGCGAGGGGTGATCGGCGAGGTTGCGACCGACGGCCGGGTGGGCGAGACCCGAGCGCCATGACAGGCGCGGCGTCTCGATGGCCCCCGCGCACAACACGACGCGGGTTGCCTCAAGCGTCTCGCCCGAGGCCGTCATGATGCCGACGACCCTGCCGGTGGTTCGCAGCACTCGATCAACCCGAGTATTCGTCGTAAGCGAAACGTTAGGCCCGACCGGCCACGACGGACGACGGTTACCCTCGCCGAAGTACAGAGCATCTGCGCTACCACTCAGCTCGTCGATGACCCGGTCGAGCCGCGATCGCTCGACCGATGTCACGGCAGGCGCGGCACCGTGACTCGTCCGGGCGACGCTCTCGCTGATGCGTTGTTCGTCCCAGCCGGGCACACCCCAGGCCTCGGCCAATGCTTGCGCGTCGGGCGGCATGTTCAGCATCCCGTTCACCAGGGCCGATCCGCCGACACCGGCCGCCGCAACGTATGAGCGAGGCCGCTGCGCCTCGGTTCGGTGCGCCAACAGGTCGGTGCGGCCATATCTGGTCAGGGCCTCGAACACGTCCGACGACGGTGGAGGCTCCACGATGGGTCCGGCCTCGATTAGGTGAACCGAGTGGCCGTTTCGCGCCAATGCCCGAGCGGCAGTGCAGCCAGCGGGACCGGCGCCGATCACAATGACGGGCGCGCTCAGTGCGTCTCCTCCGGCCAGGTGGCGAGACGGCCGACGACCTCGCCGTTGTACGTCTTGCCCGTCGGCTCGAAACCGATTTGTTGCAGGAACGTACCGGTGTCGGAACCCGGCGCCCAGGTGGTGAACAGTTCAGCGACGTCGGGCTGTTGCTGGCGAACGAGTGCGCAGGCAAGCTGCACGAGACGGCGGCCGTACCCTCGCCGCTGTCGCGACTGCTCGATACCGAAGCGCCACAGGTACCAGCCATCGAACGGTCGATCGGTGCGCGGCTCAGGCGTGGCCAGAACCACGAAGCCGACCACCTTGCCATCGACGTACGCCGCTCGTTCCAGCGTGTTCCAAGGGCTCATGTGGGCGTTCAACAGTGCGCGCTGCACCGAAGGCGGCGGCTCGGTCGTCCACGGTGGCGTCAAGGCCGGCTTGATGGCGCTGACCGCATCGACGTTGCCCGCATCGACTGCCCGCAGCTCCATCAGCTCGGCATTGGGCTTCTCGGCCACAACCTTGGGTGTGGCCTTGGGCAGACCAGCCAGATGGGCTGCGTCGTTGTAGCGAATCAGACGCCACGTGTTGTCCCGCACATTGAGAAACTCTGTTATCGACGCGTTCACCGTGCTGATCTCAAACGCGCCATTCGGCGGCGTGTGCATCAGCAGCCGCACCGCACGATCAATCACGCCACCGTGGCAGACAATGACGACCGTCTTGTCCTTGTGTTCAGCCGTGATGGCGGCAATCGCGGTGGCGATGCGGTGCTGAAAGACCGCCAATGTCTCACCCCCCGGAAAGCCGCGCTCATACGGGTTGGCCTCCCAACTCTCGCCACCGAACTGGTCGACGTAGTCCTCATAGGTCATGCCGTCGCACACCGGACCGGGAAAGTGCTCTCCCACGTCGTGCACATGCACGATCGGGAGTAACCCGAGTGCGGGTGCCAGATATGAGGCCGTCTCGATCGCTCTTGTGTACTCGGACGAGATCAGCACGTCGGCCTGAATCTCGCCGGTCTCGGCCCACCGCTTGCCGAGCGCAGCAGCCTGCTTCTGACCCAGCGGTGACAGCCCTGTGCAACTCGTCGGCCCACCAATGATGCGCTCCACCGTCACATTCGATTCGCCATGTCGCACAAAGATCAACCGGGTCACTCCGTGATCGTACTTTGAAAGCCCGAACCGGCACCGCTCAACGTCCTCTGACAACTTCCAGCGGTGCCAGTTCGCAGCGCTCAGGCGAGTTTTTCGACGAAGCCTTCGAGTTGGCGAAGGTTGCGGCATTCGTAGACGCCGTCGGTGTGGGTTCCGTACTCGCCAACGATGGAGTCGCCGGTGTTCCAATAGCTCTTGGGCTCGGGGTTGAGCCAGTACACGACGGGCCTTGGCTCGGATTTCTTTTACGACCCAGCTTTGGCTGGCGTGATAGT
>JANMCE010000315.1:0-10908 GCA_031360915.1 Actinomycetes bacterium
CTTCGCCGTTCTCCATCAGCGCGCATTGTCGCTTCGCTCCGCAAACCGTAGAGCGAGAGGGCTACTTCACCTAGCTTACGGCTTGGCGGTGGTCACTGGAGCGGGCGCGGGCTTGGCCACCGTGGTCGGTGCAGCCGGCAACGACGGGACCGGGGCGGGGGCTCCCTTCACCGTGGTCTGACCGGGAACGGTGGTCTCGCCAGGAACCGTTGTGGTTGGCTTCGGCTTCGGTTTGGGTGGCGTAGGCAGGCCACGCTTGCAGGAGTACGTGCTCATCCAGCCCGGAACCGTGGCGGCGGGTCCGGTGAAGTCGTTCGGGTCGGTGGCAATCGGGTTCAGTTTCGGGTTGGCACCCACGAGATAGCCGGCCGGAGGCGGGTCGCCGGGTTGGGCCTCGGGGTCGGGCGTACCCGCTGCGTAGCTGGCGAAACAATCCTGGAACGGCGCGTAGACCCGAGCGTACTGACGCGGGTTGTCTGGCGGTTTGGGCCAGTCCTCCGGTTCCTGGTTGGCCTGCACTCCCTCCATGAACTGTTTCCAGATCAGGGTTGGATACGTACCGCCATGCACTGCTTGAAACCGTTTGAACTCGGGTACGTTACGCATCTCATCGTTAGGGTTCAGCGGGTTCCCCATGTAGACCGCGGTGGTGTACTGGCGGGTGAAACCGACGAACCAGGCGTGCTTGTCCTTGTCGTAGGTGCCGGTCTTTCCGGCTACGGGCCAGTCCCCGTCGAGCTTGCCGAGGGTGGCGGTGCCCTGGCGAATGACGCCCTTCAAGATGTCGACCGTGCGGTCGGCGACACCAGGTTCGATGACCTGCTTGCCCGGATCGGTGTGCTGATAGATGACCTTGCCGTCTCGATCTTCGATGCGTTCGATCATGAACGGGTCGTGACGCATTCCTTCATTGGCAATGGTCGAATATCCGGCCGCCATGTCCATCGGGCTGATCTCGTTGCCGCCGATTGCGAAACTGAACAGGTCGTCCAGCTTGCCCTTCACGCCCAGCTCGTGCATAAGCGAGATAACCCGCGTTCCGCCGACGGCAAGATAGAGGCGGATGTAGGCGCAGTTGATGGAATCCCAGGTCATCTTCTCGATAGTGCCGTAGGGATTCGAGACGCCGTCATCCACCTTGAAGTCAGGCTGGCTCTTGTCGGGGAAGGTCCAGGTGCACGGCAGCGTGCCGTCGATGACATCGTTGTTCTGGATGCCGGCATTCATTGCCGCGGCCGTGATGAAGCCCTTCACCGACGAACCGGTCTGCCGAGGCGTGAGGGCCAAGTTCACTTCCGAGGTGCGGAAGTCTCGTCCACCGACCATGGCCCTGACCGCGCCCGTCTTGGTTTCGAGCGACACCATGGCCGCGTCGAAGCGACCGCCGGTATCGGGCATCTGGTCGTTGCGGGCCAGTTCGGCCATCTTCTGAATGTTGTCGTCATAGGTGGTGTACACCTTGAGCCCACCACGGAACAACCGCTGATAGCGGGTGTCGTAATCGGCGCCCAGAATGTCGGTCTTGCTCAGAAGTTGGTTACGCACTTCAGCCGTGAAGTAGGTGGTGGCCTTCAGCGGAGCCGCCGAACGTTGCAGCCGATCGGGCACCTGCCAAGAGACTTTCGCCGCGTCAGCTTCGGCCTTGGGCATCTTGCCCGTGCTGACCAACCGGTCGAGCACGTCCTTGAACCGGCCCTTGGAACGATCACTGCGCTGGATCGGGTCGTAGCCCACAGGGTTGCGAATGAGACCGGCCAGGAACGCGCCTTCGAACTTGTCGAGCTGACCAACGGTCTTGCCGAAATAGGTTTCGGCCGCAGCCTCGAGTCCGTAGGAGTTGTTCCCGAAGAAGATCGTGTTGAGATATCGCTCGAGAATCTCGTCCTTGGTCCACTCCCGCTCAAGTCGAACGGCGTAGGCGGCTTCAAGGATCTTTCGGTTGGCGTCACGCCTTGAACCGACCAGCGCGTTCTTCACCAACTGCTGGGTAATGGTGGATCCGCCCTGCACCGCTGAGGACGAGTTGATGCCAGCCAGCGCGGCACGGAAAATGCCCTTGGCGTTCACACCCTTGTGTTCGTAGAAGCCGGCGTCCTCGGTGGCGACAACGGCGTCGATGACAACCTGGGGAACCTGGGCCAATTTGAATGGCTCGCGGTTCTCGACGCGCAGCTCATCGATCTGGTTCTTATTGGCGTCGTACACCAGCGAACGCTGGGCCAGCTCGGCGAACGGCGGCAGCGGACTGGCTTCCCCGTGAAAAGCGGTGGCCATCTGAGAAATGTCGGGTGCAGCGGCCACGCCGAGGGCGGCAAGGCCCAGTCCGGCTACGAGAACGACGGCGAGGAGACGCAAGAGAGATCGCACAACGCCCAAACGCTACCGGCCAGGACGGGCGAACTGGTGGCAGACTGCACCGATGCGTCCTTTTCGATTTGGTGTCCAGGCATCCGTCGCTCCGTCCGCCACGGCATGGCGAGAGCAGGCCCGCAAGGTCGAATCGCTCGGCTACGCGGTGTTGACCATGCCTGATCACTTCAATGATCAGCTGGCCCCGGTCCCTGCGCTGATGGCCGCTGCTGAGGCCACCAGCACGCTGCGTGTTGGCGCGTTGGTTTGGGACAACGATTACAAACATCCGGTCGTGCTGGCCAAAGAACTGGCCACCATGGACGTCCTGTCCGAGGGCCGCGTCGAGATCGGGCTGGGGGCAGGTTGGATGCGGACCGATTACGACGCCGCAGGTATGCCATTCGACGCCAACGGCGTACGCGTCACGCGATTTGAAGAGGCGCTCCATGTGATGAAGGCTCTGTTCTCCGAGGGCGCGTGCGACTACCGCGGCGATCACTACACCATCACCAATCTCGACGGGCTGCCCAAGCCGATGCAACGACCGTGGCCACCATTTCTCATCGGCGGTGGTGGCAGGCGGGTGCTGTCCATCGCCGGACGCGAAGCCGACATCGTCGGAATCAACGGAACCTTGGCCCACGGGGAGATCGACGCCGAGGCGCTGGCCACTATGACGGCCGAAGCGGTCGACGAGAAGTTGGGCTGGGTCAAGCACGCCGCCGCCGATCGGTTCGATCAGATCGAGTTGAACGTTCGCACGTTCTTCGTAAAGGTGTGCAACGACCGCGATGCGCAGGCCGCGAAGCTGGCCGCCATGTTTGGGTTCACCACCGAGCAGCTTCTTGCCTCTCCGTTCGCCATCATCGGGACCACCGAACAGATAGCGCAGGACCTCATCGAGCGACGCGAACGCTGGGGATTCTCCTACGTGATCGTCGGTGCTGAGGATGTCGACAGCATCGCACCCGTTGTGGCGCAACTCGCTGGCACCTGACCACATGGTCTCACTCGCGTTTGCCGGCGCAGGCTGGATCACCCCAATGCACGCAATGGCAGCCAAAGCCCTTGGTATCGACATTCAAGCATTCGCGTCCCGCACGGCGGAGCACGCCGAGGCAAAGGCCCGCGAGTTCGGCGGCCGGGCCGTGACGTACGACCAGCTTCCGGCCGGCGTCGATATCCTGGTGGTGGCCACACCACCGAGTCGACACGTTGCCGATGCGCTCCACGCCTTAGCCGCAGGCGCGTCGGTGCTGGTGGAGAAACCACTGGCCACCACCTTGGCCGACGCCGATCGGCTCGTTGCAGTCGACACCGAAGGTCGGGTCGCGTACGCCGAGAACCTGGCGCACTGCCCGGCCGTACAGGCGATGCTCGCACGTCTCGGGTCGATCGGCCCGCCGAGCTATATCGAGATCCGTACCGCCGGGCCCCGGCCGACCTACGGGAAGTTCCTAACCCCCGAGTGGGGTGGCGGTGCCCTGTTCGACCTGGGTGCCCATCCGATTGCGCTGGCCTTGTTGTTCGCCGGCAGTGCACAGGTCACCAGCGTGACCGCAACGATAGAAGCCGGTTCCGATCACCGATCGGACGAAGCCGCCATGGTTACCCTTTGGTTCGACACCGGGTTGCGGGCCAGCGTGATCGTGAGTTGGCGAGCTGAGTTGCCGCTGTGGGATGCGCAGATCTCGGGGCCAACCGGGGTGGTGCGCGCTGAGCTGCTTCCCACATCATCGGTGGAATTTAACGGCGAAACGGTCGCGCTCCCCCGCCCCAAGTTCTCACCGACACAGCTCGAGACCCTCGGCTACCTGGCGCAACTTCGCTCGTTCGCCGGCGATCTCGCTACCGGACGCCGACCCGTGCTGGATGCCGCGTTCGGCCGACGGGTTCTCGACCTGATCTGCGCGGCGTATGCCAGCGCAGGCAACGGCTCGACGTCGGTCGCGGTGCCCTTTGCAGGGCCACGCGACCGGACGCCGCTGCAGTTGTGGCGCGGACTCAGCGCTGGCTGAGGGTGAGCGCGAAGAAGTCGAGGCTTCGCTTTTGGGCCTTGCGGGCCGACGCCTGGTGATAGTTGCTGCTGCCGTCCCGGTTGAAGCCGTGCTCGGCCGGGTACGCGTGCACGATGGCGGTGGTCCACGCGGCCCGGATCTTCTTGATGGTCTTCAACGGGATGTATTCGTCCTTCTTCCCGAAGTGGCACAGCAACGGAATCTTCGGCTGCGCCCCCCCGAGCATGTCGCCAACACCACCGCCGTAGTACGCCACCGCCGACGCGAACACGTCCGACAAATGGATGGACGCAGCGGCGGCCATGGTGCCACCGAAGCAGTAGCCGACAATGCCGACCTTGGCGCCGCGCTGCGGGCCTCGAACGGCGTCGGCCGCGGCTCGGATATCGGCAAGGGTGTTGGCCGAATCGAGCGACATGGCCAGGTCGCGGCCTTTGGCGATGGAATCGGGTGAGACTTCAACGTCGAACTTCTTCTGGGCGCGGTCGAAGACGGCCGGCGCGATGGCGGTGTAGCCCTTGTTGGCGTAGAAGTCGCACACGCTGCGCATGTGGGCATTCACGCCGAAAATCTCCTGGACCACCACGATGCCGCCCTTCGACGTGCGGGGTGGATCGGCGCGGTACGCGTCGAACGTGTGGCCATCGGCGGCCGTGAGCTTGATCGTCGTTCCCATCGGGAGGCTCCTTAGGTGCGGTACCACGGGGTGAAATCGAGAAGTTACAGCTTTACGACGTACCGACCGGTCGTTTGCCCCGCCAGAATGGCCGTAAGCGCCGATTCGAGGCCATCCAGGCCGATTTCGGTGACCAAACTGCCGTCGATGCCGACCGGCTTCAGGTCGGTGGCACACCGATGCCAGATGTCTTGTCGCATGTTCATGGGGATCATCACCGAATCGATGCCGAGCAGACTGACGCCACGCAGGATGAAAGGCAGCACCGTGGTGGGGATGGTCGTCCCACCCGTAAGTCCGCTCGCAGCGACCGATGCTCCGTACTTGAGGGTGCGCAACACGTAGGCGAGGGTGCTGCCGCCGACGCAATCAACGGCACCGGCCCAACGCTCGGATTCCAACGGTCGCTTCGACTCCGCGCTGGTCTCGTCACGGCGGATGATGTCTGAGGCGCCGAGTTCTCGCAGGAAGTCGTCGTAGTCGGTTTTGCCGGTCGATGCAACGACGTCATACCCCCGACGGGCCAGGATGCCGACCGCGGTGGAACCAACGCCACCGGTTGCACCGGTCACGAGCACCGGACCACTGGACGGCTGCAGCCCTGCGTTCTCCAAGGCGTGCACCGAGGCGGCCGCGGTGAAACCGGCGGTTCCGATGGCCATCGCCTCGCGCGCGGTGAGCCCACCCGGAAGGGGCATGACCCAATCCCCCGGTAGGCGGGCATACGCGGCGTATCCACCGTGGCGCCCGGTGCCGATATCGTTGCCGTGGGCAAGAACGGTGTCGCCCACCTTCACCGCCGCCGGTCCATCCACGGCCACCACTTCGCCGGCGAGATCCACGCCGGGCACGAGCATGTTAAGGCGAGTAACGCCGCCGTCGACGACGGTGGCTAAAGCGTCCTTGTAGTTGACGCTGGAGTACATCACTCGAATGGTGACTTCACCCGGAGGAAGGTCGGCGGCGGCCAATTCTCCTAGGCCTCGCACGACACCAGTGGGCTTGCCGTCAGTATCAAGTTGTTTAGTGGCGATGAACGCAGGAAACGACGATGGTGGAGTCACGAGAGTCAGCCTGCCATTCTGGACAGGTGGAAGAGAAACCAACGCACCACCATTGCCCGGCCTGCAGCGTCCTTGACGAGGCCGACGGCATCACCGACCACCAGGTCTACGGCCCGGTCGTGTCCCACATCCGGTCCGAAAACTCGGTCCTGTCAGTACTGCGTCGGGCTGAGGACCAAACCGCCGACAAGATCACCAACTTCGCCGGCTCGATGCGCTTCATCTACGTGCACATTGCCTGGTTCACCGTCTGGGTTCTCGGCAACCTCGGCCTCGCTGGTCTCGGTTTTCACTTCGACCGCTTCCCGTTCGGTTTGCTTACCCTGATCGTCAGTCTTGAAGCGATCTTCCTGGCCACCTTCGTCATGATCAGCCAGAACCGGCAGGCGGCCCGATCAGAGTTCCGCGCCGAACTGGACTTCGAGAACAACTTGCGGGGCGAGATCTGGTCGGTGCACATCGGCCACGCACTTGGCATCGATGTCGAGCATGTTGAGGACATCGTGCAAGCCGCCATCGTCGCTTCTCGCGAACGCCTCGCCGCGCACAACGGCGAGTAACTATGCGGCCGCGACTATTGCGATCTCCATCTTCCACTTCGGTTGCGCCAGGGCTGGTACCGGCACCAGCGTTGACGCGGCGCGATGCTCGCCCATCACCCGGTCTCGCGCCGCCATCACGACCCCAAGGTCGTTGCCAACCACGACGTAGGTGGTGATGCTGACGATGTCGGTCACGTCCATTTCGGCCTCCTCCAGCATGGCGAGAAGGTTCTCCCAGATCACCTGAGCCTGCTCGGCCAGATCGTCGGGCACCGATCCGTCGGATCGGGTCGCAACCGCACCCGAGGTGTGCAGCATTCTGGCCGAGCCGATGGAGACGACTGCGTGCGCGTAGTTCGCAGCCGGCGGGGCGAGATGAACGGGAGCAATCTGTCGGTTCATACCCGCAAGTTAGCGGCTCGCTGCCCAGTCTCTGCACGGACATCCGACGGTGACCTAAGGTCCGCGGATGGCTACATCGATCCTGGGCACGTCCGTTATCCGCCTCGAAGACCCCGCCTTCCTCACGGGGGCTACGACCTACATCGACAACCTTGATCTCTCGGGCGTGCTCCACCTCGCATTTGTCCGCTCGACGGTAGCGCTCGGCCGAATTCTGTCGATAAGCACTGATCACGCCTGGGCTATGTCCGGTGTGGTCGGGGTGTTCACAGCCGTTGACCTGAACATCGCCCCTCACCACGCCTTCATGGCCACCAACGACGCGGTCAAGCGACCTCCGCTCGCAACCGGGATGGTTCACTTTGTGGGTGACCCGGTTGCGGTCGTGGTCGCTCGTACCAAGTCCGAAGCCGTTGACGCGGCCGAAACAGTCATCATCGACTACGACGTACTTCCGGCTCAGGTCGACATGGAACAGGCCCTTGCTGCCGATGCTGTTTCTCAGTACGACACGCTCGTCGGCAATCTCATGACCGGCTTCCGTGATCCGCAGGGCGACAGCGTGCTGGCCGACGCCGAAGTGGTCGTGCGAGGGCGCTTCGAGAATCAGCGCATTGCGGTCGTGCCGATGGAGGGCAACGCCATTGCGGTCCTGCCTGGTGATGACGGCAACGGCCACGACATCACCGTCTACGTCTCGACCCAGATGCCGCACATGTTCCAACGCCTGATCTGTGCCGTGTTTGGCACCGAGCCGGCCAAGATGCGCGTCATCACCCCGAACGTCGGCGGCGGCTTCGGTGGCAAGGCCGGCATCACGGCCGAACACAGCGTGGCGGTTGCAGTGGCTCGTCGGCTCGAACGACCGGTGAAGTGGGTGGAGACCCGCACCGAGAACATGCAAGCTCTTCCCCACGGCCGCGGACAGGTGCAGTACGTCGAAATGGGCTTCACCCGCGCCGGCAAGATCACCGGACTGCGCGCCCGCATCGTCGGTGATGCCGGCGCCTACGCAGGCTTCGGTGGCAACCTGGTTATCGGCCCTACCGTCGCTATGGCCCAGGGTGTGTACGACATTCCCAAAATCTCGATTGACGCCGCCGTTGCCCTCACGACCACGACACCAATGGGCGCATTCCGCGGCGCAGGTCGTCCAGAAGCAACCTGCATGCTTGAACGCATTATGGATCTGGCCGCAGACGAGTTGGGCGTCGACCCGACCGAGCTTCGTCGTCGAAACTTGTTGCAACCGGAACAATTCCCGTACACCACGCGCACCGGTCGCACCTACGACGTTGGTCGCTATGAGTTCGCACTCGATGCTGCGTTGAAAGCCTCCGACTACACCGCGCTTTTGGCCGAGCAGTCCGAACGACGCGAGCGCGGTGATCGGGTGCAGATGGGCATCGGCATCAGCACATACGTAGAGATCACAGCGGGCGGCGGCGGCAGCGAGTTCGGTGCCGTCGATATCGCACCCGACGGAAGTGCCACCATTCGTGTCGGCACGTCAGGTCACGGTCAAGGCCACCCAACCTCGTTCGCGATGATCGTGCACGATCAGCTCGGTATCCCCCTCGACAAGATTCACTTCGTTCAGTCCGACACAGCCGAGGTGCCCCGAGGTTCGGGCACCGGCGGCTCCCGTTCGTTGCAGCTCGGAGGCACCGCCGTGCAGCACGCAGCGGTCGCCGTACTCAAACGAGCGAAACAATTGGCCGCTACCGCGCTCGAAGCCAACGTCGACGACATCGTAGTGAATGACGACGGCAAGGTAGGGGTGGCTGGTGTTCCCGCATCGGCGCTGTCGTGGTCCGAGTTGGCGGCGCACGCAGCCTGGTCTGATGACGGACCGCTCGGCGCGGAGCTCGATGTGACGCAGTCGGACGCCACGTTCCCGTTCGGCTCGCACGTCGCCGTGGTCGACGTCGATATGGAGACGGGCTACGTGCGTCTGCGCCGACTCATCGCAGTGGACGATGCCGGTCGCATACTCAACCCCATGCTGGTCAATGGCCAACAGCACGGCGGCATTGCGCAGGGCGTCGCCCAAGCCTTGTGGGAGCAGTTCGTGTACGACGACAACGGCAACCCGCTCACATCGACACTGGCCGAATACGCCATGCCCAGCGCGGCCGAGTTTCCGTCGTTCGAAGTGAGCAACACCGAGACGCCCACGCCGCTGAACTCACTGGGAGCAAAGGGCATTGGTGAGTCCGGCACGATCGGCTCGATGCCTGCGGCGCACAACGCCGTGGTTGATGCACTGAGCCACCTCGGCGTGCGCCATATCGACATGCCGTGCACGCCCGAACGAGTCTGGCAAGCCATCACCGACGCCGCCGCGGGCACGCTGCCTAGTCCATGGCGCGAGCCCCCGGAGTTCTTTGCCACGCTGCCTGTCAGGCCGGACTCCACCAAGCCTGACGAAGCTGAGGCCGACATCTGACCACTCGTCGGACCATGACGATCACCAGTCGGTCGGGGTGTAGTCCTTCAGGAACTGGCCCCACGTATGGGTGCCGCTGTTGAACCCGTCGATGATGGGGTCAACGATTCGGGCCGCGCCGTCCACGATGTCGAGGGGCGGGTGGAACCGCTGCTCCACCTGCTTCTGGGCGGCGATGTGCGCGGGGTCTTCGTCGCTGACCCAGCCGGTGTCCACGCTGTTCATGTGGATGCCGTCGGCCTGATAGTCGGCGGCGGACGTGCGGGTCATCATGTTCAGGGCGGCCTTGGCCATGTTGGTGTGCGGGTGCCGGGTTGTCTTGAACTTGCGGTAGAACTGTCCCTCCACGGCCGACACGTTGACGATGTGCTTGTCCCGCTCGGGTGTGCGCAGCATCAAGGGTTTCAGGCGCGCGTTCAGCACAAACGGCGCGACGGCATTGACCAGTTGTGTCTCCAGGAGTTCTACCGATGAGACCTCATGCAGCATGAGCCGCCACGAGTTCCGATCGCGCAGATCGATTTGCTGAAGATCCTGGTCGAGCCGACCGGTTGGGAAGAGATGGTCGCCGGCCGGATGATCGTCGGGCAGAAGCACCGCCTGCGAGAGTTCGGCGGCGCGAGTCAGGCCCGCAATGGCGCCGGGCAGAGCCTGCTCGACCACGTCGGCACCGGATGCCGTCGGCAGCATGTTGTAGCCACGCAGCCCCTCGTAGGCTCCGAGCAACTGTTGTACGTGGCCGGGCATGTGGTGCACCGAGGCCGTCTCCCCGTCCATCATGTGCTTGTAAAAGTCGGGCGGACGCCGCACCGTCTGGCACGCATTGCTGATGATGAAGTCGAGCCGATCGCGTGTATCGAGCAGGTGCGAACAGAACGCTTCGACCGAAGGTGTGTGGCGCAGGTCGAGGCCGAAAATTTCCAGTCGTTGTCCCCATTCGCCGAAGTCGGGCTCCTGCGCGTAGCGCTGCGCCGAGTCACGGGGAAAGCGGGTCGTGACAATGAGGTGAGCACCGGCTCGAAGCAGTTTTATACCGGCCTGGTAGCCGATCTTCACCCGACCGCCCGTCAAGAGCGCTACCCGGCCGCGCAGATCGGCCGTTTCGGTCCGTTTCATCTCGTTGAAGTCACCGCACGTCGGGCACATCTGGTCGTAGAAGCGGTGGATCTGGGTGTACTTCTTCTTACACACGTAGCAGTGCTGCGGCTCGATCGCCTCCCGGAAATCGGCATCGTCAACCGTCTCGCTGTCGTTGGGATCAGTGGTCGGAAACACGTTGGGCGACATGAACACCGGCTTGGCCCGTAGGGACCGGATACCGGTTTCGTTCAACACCCCTTCATCGCGACGCACCTTCTCCTGACGCCGATCTCGCTTCTTGGCTCGGGACTGCTGGCGGCGCTGC
>JANMCE010000360.1:0-13521 GCA_031360915.1 Actinomycetes bacterium
TTGGTGGTAGACGGCGCGCAGCCGCTCCTTGCTGACGTGGGTATAGATCTGCGTGGTGGCGACATCGGCGTGACCGAGCAGTTCTTGCACGATACGTAGATCGGCACCGCCGTCGAGAAGATGAGTAGCGAAACTGTGTCGAAGTGCGTGCGGATGGGTGGGGTTTGTCGATCTTTGGTCAAGAATCCGCCGGACATCGCGGCTGGTGAGGCGCTTGCCCCGCTGATTGAAGAACACCGCGACCACATCGGGCCCGACCGCGGGCGCCAGCACACGGCGCCCGCGCGACAGCCAGCCCTGCAGCGCAACGGCCGCCGGCTCGCCGAGGGGCAAGCGTCTTTGCTTGGACCCTTTGCCCCACACCACCAAGGTCTTGGAGCGCAGATCGACGCGATCGAGGTCGAGGCCACACAGTTCGCCCACCCGCAGCCCACAGCCGTAAAGCACCTCGAGCACGGCGTCGTCGCGCAATCGCAGATGTTCGGCCTGGGCGTCGAGCTTGGCGGGCACATCGTCAAGCAGGTGCTCAACCTGGGTGGCGGTGAGCACCTCGGGCAGGCGGCCGTCTCCGCCGAGTGCGGTAAGGGTGACAGCGGGATCGTTGGCCAGTACCCCGGTACGGCGCAACCAGGCGAAGTAGCGACGCAGAGATGACGCCTTGCGGGCAATGGACGTGCGGGCGTACTTGCGGGTGGTGAGATAGGCGAGGAAGCGGCGCAGGTCGAGTCGGGTGATGCGTTGGGGTCCATCGAAGCCAGCCCGCTCGGACCACTCGACGAAGCCATTGAGGTCCCGGCGATACGCCGCGACCGTATTGGGTGATGATGCGGTGAGGGACCGCTCAAAATCATCGAGCTGCCACGCCATTGACTCACGGTACCCTCATTGCTCGCCCAGGAGAGTGAACTCGTTCGAAACAACCTGCGGTCTCCACCACCCATCCGTGCATCTCGAGGCGGGCCAGCGAACCCGCCACCGCGCGAACATCACGGTCGCTGAGATGCACCAGTTCATCGATCGAGCTAGGTCGATCAACGATCAGGTCAAGGATGTCAACATCACGCGCCTGGGGTGCAGGGCGGTGATCAGGTTCGACAGCGAACGGTAGGCGGCCGAGCCCCAGCTGCATCAGGACATCGTCGGTGTTGAGCACCGGCAGACAACCGTCTCGCAGCAGCTCGTTGGTGCCCTTTGCGGCATCGTTGCGCGGCGAGCCCGGTACGGCCATGACGATTCGATCCCGGTGCATCGCCTGCTCGACCGTGAGCAGGGATCCGCCCCGTTCGTGCGATTCCACCACCACCACGACCTCGGCCAGCGCAGCGATGACACGATTGCGTTGCGGGAAGCGGTGTCCTGCCGGTAGCGAGCCCGGCGGGACCTCGGCCAGAAGCACGCCGCTGGCCGCTACCTGTTCCCACAACGCGTTGTGACCCCGCGGGTAGGGAACGTCGAGTCCTGAACCCACCACACCAATGGGTGGCGCGGCACCGACCGACAGCACACCCCGGTGGGCGGCGCCGTCAATTCCGGAGGCAAGCCCCGACACAATTCGCACCCCGTGGAGGGCCAGCTCGGCGCCCAGGTCGGCGGCCATTTCGCGACCGACCGCAGTGGCGCGTCGCGTCCCGATAATGGCCACCCGCCGACCGTCGATCACCCCGAGATCACCACGAGAGAACAACACCGCTGGTGCGTACGGGTCGTCGGCGAGCGCCGCAGGGTACTCGCCGGTACCGAACACGGTCACGGTCATGCCGGTTCGTAGACAGCTCTCCCAAACGGCCTCGGGCCGGACCTTCTTGGCCTGAGCCTGGAGGGCTCCGATTGGATCCTCGGTCTTGCAGAACGTCGGCAACCCGGCGAGAAACGCCGTTCCCTTTCGCACCGCATCCCACGCGTCTGCGGGTGCCATGCGGGCCAGCAGCGCTCGCAGCCTTAGAGGAGTGAGGTGGGCCAAAGATGCAAGCGACGCGGCGTAGGCCTGTTCGGGAAGCGCCGTCATGCCGCAACCTCTCGTCGAGCTAAGGGGTCGCTTCGCAGGCTGAGTGCAGCCCCGATCTGTTCCTCGTTGAGTGGCCCGTCCTCACCCCTGAGGTCGGCCAGAGTCAGGGCGACGCGTCGCACGCGGTGCAACCCGCGACCGGTCAGGTTGCCTTGGTCGAGCCGGTGCCGAAGCAACGCGCTGGCGTCTTTCGTAAGTGGAGCATGCTTTTCGAGGAGTGAGCCGGGTAGATCGGCGTTGATGACGCCTGCTCGCTCGACGGCCCGTTGCCGCGCCATCTTGACGCGGTCGGCTATCACCGCGGTGGTTTCGGCTTTCTGATCGCTGAGCAGGTCATCGGCCTGCACCCGTTCGACCCCGATCCGCAGGTCGAAGCGATCGAGCAACGGGCCCGAAAGGCGACGCAGATAGCGAAGTCGCATGGCGTCACTGCACTCGCACCCTCGCCGCGTTCCGCCCGCGCCACAGCCGCACGGGTTGGTTGCCCCCACCAGTAGGAACCGGGCGGGAAACGTCAGGGTGCCGCGTGCCCTCGACACCCGCACCACGCCTTCTTCCAGCGGCTGACGCAGACTGTCGAGGATCCCCGACGGGAACTCGCTCATCTCGTCCAGAAACAGCACGCCACCCGACGCCAACGAAACCTCGCCCGGACGCATTGCCGCGGTACCGCCGCCGATCACCGACACGATCGATGAGGTCTGATGCGGGGCCCGAAACGGTGGGATGGTGATGAGCCCTTCCTGCGGCAGCGGTAGACCGGCAGCCGAATGAATCTTGGTGGTCTCAAGCCCCTGCTCCGACGTAAGGAGGGGCAACAGGTCTCGTAACCGCTCGGCCAGCATGGTCTTGCCAGCGCCCGGAGGACCGACCAACATCAAGTGGTGATGCCCCGCCGCTGCTACTTCGGCCGCGAGACGCGCCTGGGACTGGCCTCGTATATCGGCCATGTCAATCGTCACCTCCGGAACCGGCTTGCGGGCGCGCGGCGGCGGCTCTGGCCACGGTTTCAGGCCACGAAGTGCCGCAGCCAACTCGGCCAGGTCACCAACGGATTTGAACTTCGGGTTGATGACCGCCGCCTCCCACTCGCACCCGAAGGGCACGATGGGCACCGCAGCGTCAAGCGCAGCGACCAACGGAACGACACCGGCAATCGGCCGGACCGAACCGTCGAGACCAAGTTCGCCGAGAAAGCCCATATCGGCCACAGCCCGGGCCGGTATCTCCTCGGAAGCAACCAAAATGCCGATGGCGATTGCAAGGTCAAGCCCTGATCCGCCTTTACGGCGAGTAGTGGGAGCCAGGTTGACCGTGATGCGTTTCGCCGGCCATGGCAACGAACTGGACAGGAACGCAGCGCGAACCCTGTCGCGCGATTCTCGGCACGATTCATCGGGAAGACCCACAATGGTGAAACCCGGCAGGCCGCTCGAGACGTGCACTTCGACGGTGACCGGTTGACCTTCGGCGCCGAGCACACTGGCCGAGGCGATGGCAGAAAACATGGTGCTCCTCCAAGGAAATGAAACGGGAGGAGACCGGGGTCTCAAGGCCACGCCGCACGTGACTGAGGTCAGTGTAGCAACGGGGTGCGCGATGGTTCCAGGGTGGGCCTGCCAAACTGGCCGGGTGAAACTCCTTGGCCGCCTTGTCGTAATTGGCGCGCTCGTACTCGCCGGGGGTTGCAGTCGCACCCCGCAGCGCGGGGTGGCGGCGTTCTGCGAGAAGCTGGGCAAGGACCACACCCTGCTCGAGCTCCCCCTGACGACGCCCGAGGACATCACTGCGATGGTCGCCCGCTACCGGGCGGTCGACAAACTGGCCCCGGAAGAGATCCGAGACCAGTGGCACGCCGTCACCGAACTCATTGCCAAGGTTGCTGCCAGTGATGTGTCCAAGCCCAAGCAACCCGACCTCATCAACACGATCTACGCAACCGTGAAATCAATCGACGCAACCAAGAAGTACACCAAACAAACCTGCAACATCGACTTCACCATCCCCATCACCCCACCCACAACCCTCGTCCCCACCGACCCCGCGACCACGGCCGTCGGCTAACAAGGCGCGCAGTGCAGTTGAGCCCTTGATGTTGAAGTTAGTGGGGAGGTTTGGAGGGGCGCTCCGCGATCCCCTCCAACAAGGGCGACTCGACGAAGTCGTGAGCCGATCAGCTTCTGAGTCGGCGTAGCCGTCAAACAGATTCGGACCGAACGGAGCGAAGCGAGTGAGGCCGAGTTAGACGATTTCGCCACGGCGGCGGATGACGCGGTCGATGATGCCGTAGTCCTTGGCACCTTCGGCGGTGAACCAGCGGTCGCGGTCGGAGTCGAGGGTGATCTGCTCAACCGTCTGACCGGTGTGGCGGGCGATTTCCTCGGCCAGCTGGCGTTTCATGTACGTGAGCTGCTCGGCCTGGATGGCGATGTCGGCGGCCTGGCCGCGCAGCCCGGCGGACGGCTGGTGCATCATGATGCGTGCGTTCGGCAGGGCGTAACGCTTGCCCTTAGCGCCGGCGCCCAGCAGGAACTGACCCATGCTGGCGGCCAGGCCGAGCGAGACGGTGGCCACATCGCACGACACGAAATTCATGGTGTCGTAGATGGCCATGCCGGCCGTGACGGAGCCGCCGGGAGAGTTGATGTAAAGCCAAATATCGGAGGAGGGATCTTCGGACTCGAGGAACAACAACTGCGCGCAGATTGCGTTGGCAATGTCGTCGTTCACGTCGGTGCCGAGCATGACGATGCGGCTCTTCAGCAAACGGATGAATACTTCGGATCGGCCTTCGCCGTTACCGACTTCGGAGCGGATGTCGATCGACGTGGGATAAGTCATGGCGCAGAGGTTATAGCTGAGATGCCCGATTTGCTCGCTCCGCCAGAAACCCCACGACGATTGACCACGGCACCGCGTTCGCAGCATTGTCGGAGCGAAGCGAGTCTGAGAGCAGGGAGCGGTAGCGAGCAAACGAAGCATGACTCGTCGTACTCGGGAGTCCGGCGACCTCACCCCTGACACCGCCGAACCCCCGAGGCACCGCGGGCATGAGTCTGGTCGTTACCGCCGATCCAAACCCTCGCCACTTGGCAAAGCCGACGATTGCAGAGCGACGAGTGGGCCTTCAATGAGTCGATTGAATCAAGATTCGTTCAATCACGCGTCGACTGGGTGACGCTCAGCGACGGATGGCGCCACTCAGGATCACACCGACCCGTTCGTTCGAATCAACGTCCCCACGGCGAGCGACAAGTCCTGCGAGGCCCGCCGAGCCGGTTGGGTCGACCGGCACCGAAGTGTGGGCAAGAGCCAGATGATTCGCCTCGGCGATGTGTACCTCGGACACCACTGCCGAGTCACCGTTGCTACGGGCCAGGCTTTCGATGATGCCGATCCAGTCGTAGGTTTCGTCGTCGAGGATGCCCGACGCCAGGCTGCGCGGACCGCCCGGCTCCGTTGATTGCCACGGCTGCATGCATGCGTCCCACTCGAAACCAATGTCGTCGAGACCGAGCCGCTGGGCCTTACGCCAGGCCCGATCGAACGGCGCACACGACTCGGTCTGTACGACCGTGAGGCGCGGAGTCGGCCCGCCTCTGAAGCCGTCACCGACGCAGGTGGCAAGCGCTCCCCCGCCCACTTGCACAAAGATGCGATCGAGCGGCGCGGCGGCCGACTGCGCTGCGATCTCCCACGCCATACTGCGCCCGACATCGAGGCACAGCGCGTTCTCAGGTCCTTGCACGCTAAACGGGATTGCCCCGCTCTCCACGGCCTCACGGAACCGGAGGATGCACGGATCACCCGGCAGATCTTCGTCGCGGCGGGGGCACAGCACGATGGTGGCGCCGAGCGATTCCAACCGAGCAAGCACGACCGGGTTAGCCGAGGGTGGCACGAAAACACGCAGAGGCCACTCGACGGCTGCGGCAAGCGTTGCGGCCGCAATCGCCGCGTTGCCGCACGACGAAATAGCGAGGTCGGGTCGCCCGCGAACCGGAGCGATGCTGAGCATTTCGGCAACGCGTAGATGCAAGAGAATCGACACGAGATGACGCGCCTTTTGGCTGCCGGCGACGTTGCCGGTCTCGTCTTTCACGTACACGCCACCGGCCTGGCTGAACCCCATCGCATCGGACAACGCATCGGCTCGACCGAACGGGGTCACGTGGAAACCGACGCCGCCCACCGAACGCACCGCGGCATCGATATCGGCGGCCAGGGCCTCGCACGCGGCACCGGTCATGCCGTGCGCGTTCGCAAAGGAAAGCCACGCCAGGTTGGCGCCGCCATCGAGCAATGGATGCGAACCAAGCGACGGTCGCCGATGGACGCCCAAAAGCCGCAACACGTGGTGACGGTCGGTCAGCGAACTGTTCGGACAGCGCCAGGCCCACGGCGTTGCGATATCAACCAGATGTCCACAGACCGCGCAGCGGTAGCCGACGATCATACGGAGGCGACGCGCCCGTTGAAGTCGTCGATCATGGCGTCCCACTCGGGCAGGAAGGATCGAACGGAACGCCAGAACGACTGGTGTCGGCGGACCTCGAACACGTCGAACGGCGTGCCCTGCTGCTCCACCCAGGTGTAGTAGCCGAGGTTGAAGATGCGGTTCTTGTCCCGCTCGGAGCAGTCGATGATGGCATCGGTGGTGACATCGGCCAGATGTTCGCCGAACACCTCGGCGGCTTCCACCGTGTCGAAGGTTCCCTCGAAGCGGCGCACCATGGTCTTGGCCCGTTCGCTCGGATACAGATCAGCACCGTCGGTGGCTACGGTGATCAAGGCGTCGTCGGGGCCGAGGTTGAGCAGCTTCGCGGTCTTGATGGCGGCTAGCACGTTGCAAATGGCCGAGAACCCAAAATGCTGCAGCACATCGACCACGGCATCGGGCACGCCGCGCCGACGAAGCAGATACGAGCGACCGGCGTCGGTGTTGAATAGCACGTCGAGCTCGTCGGTGGCGCGGTCGCTGATGGCGGCCACCAGGTCGGACTGCATCACGTTGTGGATGAGCGGAATGTGCTTGTCGCCAATGCCCTGAATGTTGTGTTCGCCAAAGCCGTTCTCCAGCATGGTGGGGCATTCCAGCGCCTCGACGGCGACCGTGAGCGAGCCGTAGTCGTGCTTCAACCGGTCGCCTGCGGCGATGGTGCCGGCCGACCCGGTGGCCGAGGTGAACGCAGCTAAACGCAGACCCGGGCGAGATGCGGCGACGTGTTCGAAGGCACGGCCGAGGGCACGACCCGTGACCTCGTAGTGGCCAACGTGGTTCCCGAATTCACAGAACTGGTTGAGCACGAAGTTGCCCGGGTCGAGTGCCAGTTCATTGCAGGCGTCGTAGATCTCCTTCACGTTGCTTTCGCTGCCCGGTGTCCTTATGACGTCTTCGGCCGGATTCGCGCACCACTGATCAAGCCAGTCGAAGCGCTCCTGGCTCATACCCGCGGGCAGGATGGCGACGCCCCGGCAGCCCATGATGCGGCTGATGGCAATGCCACCTCGGGCGTAGTTGCCGGTGGATGGCCAGATGGCGCGGTGCCGGGTGGGGTCGAACTGACCGGAGATGACCCGAGGCGCCAGGCAACTGAATGCGGCCAAAACCTTGTGCGCGTTGATCATGGGGAACGGTTCACCGAACACCACGATGATGGGCGACGCAACGCCGGTGAGCGAAGACGGCAACACCACGTGTTCAGGTACGTCGAGCACGTCGTTGTTGCGTCGATTGAGCGAGTTAAACCAGTGGACTCGGAACAGGTTCGCCGCGTGCGGATCATCACGTCCGACGCCGACCAGTCGCTCGCGCGCCATTGCCGGGATAGTGGATGGGTCAGCCAGTTGGCCGAAGGTCGGCAGCACGATCTTCTGTTCGCGGAAGCGAGCGACCGAGCGCGCCAGTGACGCCTCATCTACCACCGTGCGGGCCAGACCAAGCTGGCCGGACAGGACTTCGGGTGAAAGAGCGACGGGGGTTACGGCCATGGTTGGACATTCTGTCAAAGTTGGTGATCCTCGTCGCAGTGAAGCGGCCATACCGCTGCCGTCGCCTAACGTTGCTTCGTGCCTCTCCTGCATCACATGCCCTTACGTCGTCGCGCCTCCGTACTGCTTGTCGGTTTTTCCATGCTTGCCGCGTCATGTGCGGCCAACGCTGCTCCTACGGCCTCCGCTGCTCCCCCTAGCTCGGTGGCCGCCGCCGTTTCAACCCCCGGAAAGACCACGACAGCGTCCGCCGGATCCACCGCGAACGCAGCCTCAGGGGCCCTGCCCGACGCCACGACCGCTGCACTAACCACGCAGGCGCCTGCGTCCACATTGCCTGCAATACCGGTCATTGCCGGTATGCCCGCGTTGATTGATCCGACGAATCTGTACAGCGAAGCGGCGGCCGGCAAGCTCTCGCCAAACGTGGCCGGAGCCAAGGAGTATGTGTACGTTCCGTCTACCGACGACGGCTCGATTACCGTCATTGATCAAGCGACCGGCACCGTCGTCGATAGCTACAAAACCGGTGGCAAGCTGGTGCAACACGTGGTGGCCGGGTACGACATGAAGTCGCTCTACGCCAACGTGAGTGGCAACAACTTCCTGTTCGAAATCAATCCCATGACCGGCAAGCCAACGGGCGACACCATCCCCGTTCCTGCCCCGTACAACCTCTACTGGACGCCCGACGGCAGCCGCGCCATCGTGATGGCCGAGCGGGTGGACCGCATCGATTTCTACGATCGGACCACGTGGCAGAAGATCAAGTCGACCCCGATCCAGTCCTTCTGCAAGTCACAAATGAAATCAATGAGTTTCGGAGGCGTCAACCACGCCGACTGGTCGCCCGACGGCAAGTACTTCCTCGCCACCTGCGAGTTTGCCGGCGACATGCTCAAAATCGACACCACCACCATGGAAGTCGTTGACGCCATCCACCTGTCGAACACAGCCATGCCGCAAGATGTTCGGATCACGCCGGATGGTTCTAAGTTCTACGTCGCCGACATGCAGTCCGGCGGCATCTGGGTACTCGACGGCGGCAAGACCGTCGCCGACAAGATGAAGATCGTCAAGCAGATCCCCACCGCCAAGGGCACTCACGGCCTGTACCCCAGCCGTGATGGCAGCGTGTTCTACGTCGCCAACCGCGGCCATACGGCCAGCGAAACCGGCCGTCGTTCCAAGCCCGGTGAAGGCTCCGTCAGCGTGGTCGACTGGAGGACCGACACCGTCATCAAAACGTGGGAAGTCCCTAACGGCGGATCGCCCGACATGGGCGGTGTTTCAGCCGATGGCAAGACGCTGTGGTTATCGGGTCGCTACGACGCCGAGGTCTACGCCTTCGACACCACGACCGGCGCGTTGAAGTACCGAGTGAAGGTCCCCACCGGCCCCCACGGCCTGTCGGTCTTCCCTCAACCCGGCCGCTACTCTCTCGGCCACACCGGCAACTACCGTTAGCCGATCAGCTGGGAGACCGTGACCGGTTTTAGGTTCTTGGACTTCATGTGATCGATGATGGCGGGCAGGGCGTCGATGGTGTTCTGATGATCGAAGTGGAGGCTCACAATCGAGCCACTCTGAACGGCGCCCATCACGTTCTTCTTCACCGCAGCTGCACCCGGATCTTGGAAGTCCATCGAGTCGAGGTCATAGCCGACGCTCACGCCGTAGCCGACCTTGCCGGCCGCAGCCAGGATGGCGGCGGTGGGTACTTCGATCTGGCTGGGACGGAACCAGCGGCCGTTCGATCCGGTGAGCTTCGTAAGGGCGTCAGCCGCTTTCGAAATCTCAGCGGTGAGATCTGCTGGTGACATCGTGCGCATGGCGCCATGGCTCCAGGTGTGGTTCGACAACTCGTGCCCGTCAGCCAGGATGCGCTTGGCCAACTGCGGATTCTCGGAGATCCAGTTGCCCACCGCGAACACCGTCACTGGCGTACCTGACCGCTTGAGCAGATCGAGCAATGCCGTGGCCATCGCCGGGTTACCGGCTGCGTGGAAGGTGAGGGCCGCAGTGCCCGAATCGCGGGCGCCATGGTTGATGAACGAGGCCGGGTCGCCTGGACCTGGGCCGGGGGTAACGACTGAGGGCTTGGCCGTCGTGGCGACGAACGTCGTCGCCGCGGGGGCAGGGGCGGTGACAGCGGGCAGCGCGGACGACCCCGGCGCGGCCACGGTGCTGACTAAAGCGTCGGTTGAAACCGAGCCCGCCGACGTCGCCTCGGTCGCGTCGGTCGAAAGAGCTGCACTCGAACTGGAGTCACTCGGGAGCTTGTTGGCGGCACAACCGGCCAGGCCAGCGGCAGCGGCCCAGCTCAGAAACGTTCGACGGGACAAAGAGGACACGCCGACAGTCAACCACGCCGACCCGAAAAATCCGCGCCGCCGTCTACCCGTCCGAATTGATGAAGCTCCATGTTCGGAAATTAAGGGTATCGTGTTCGGCATGGCGGAGCCGACGGACACCAAGCACCGACTGCTCGAACGGTTGAAGCGGGCTACATCGGCCAGCGCGGCCGAATTGGCGGACGAATTCGGCTTCACCGACACGGCCATCCGCCAACACCTCGAGGCCCTCGAACGCGCCGGCCTAGTTGAGCGCGTGTCCACCGCCCCAAGTGGTCGCGGCCGCCCTCCCCTGGCCTGGCGGGTCACGCCGGCGTCGGCCGACGCCTTTCCCGATCGCCACGCCGATCTCACGATCGAGCTGATCGACGCCGTGCGAACCCAGCTGGGTGACGACGCGTTGCATGCCGTGTTGAATGCTCGATCCGCACGTCAGAAAATGAGCTATGCCAGTGAGCTGCGCAAAGGCTCGTTGCTCGAAAAGGTTCAGGATCTCGCTCGTCTCCGTACCGCCGAGGGTTACCTGGCCGAGGCCCACAGCACCGGCGACGGCAGCGTTATTTTCGTGGAACACCATTGCCCCATCGCTGGCGCGGCGCGCACATGCGGCGGTCTATGCAGTTCGGAACTTGATGTGTTCCGCTCCGTGCTCGGGCCTAAGGTCACCGTGCAACGCCGACAACATCTCCTTGCGGGTGACCCCCGATGCGACTACACAATTACACCGATAGCAGGCACACCGCAGTAGGCCAGCTCACATCGAATTCCCAGGAAGATCGCAGTAGTTCCCCAGCTTCAGCTGGTGAGCTTTCCTAAGCCAAGCGGCAAGGAGACGACGATGTCAGACGAAACGGCAGCAGATGCCTGGATGGCGCGGGGCAACTGCACGAACACGCCTCCCACAGTGTTCTTTCCCCACGACGGCGTCGGTGTCGACCACGCCCGCAAGGTCTGTGTTGGCTGTCCGGTGCTCGACACCTGCCTCGAGTACGCACTCGTCAACCGCATTGATCATGGCGTCTGGGGCGGCACCAGCGAGCGCGAGCGCAAGCGCATTCTGTACCAGCGTCGCCACGCTTTACCTGTCGCTTAATAGCCTGGCGCGCAACCCGGGGACCCTGGCACCTACTATACGGACACTATGGCTGACCTCAACATTGGTGAACTCATTGACGCGGCGTCACACAAGCGCAATGGCACTGCAGTAAAGATTCCAACCTCCGACCTCACCACACATGGGGTGATTGTTGGTATGACCGGCTCCGGCAAGACCGGTCTGGGTGTTGTCCTCATTGAAGAGGTGCTGTCGGCCGGGGTGCCGTGCATCCTCATCGACCCCAAGGGTGACCTCACCAACCTGGCGCTCACATTCCCCAATCTGGCTCCCGGTGATTTCCAACCGTGGGTGAACGAGGGAGACGCGCAGAAGGCTGGTCTGTCGGTTCCAGATTTCGCCGCGCAGCAGGCCAAGACGTGGGAAGACGGCTTGGCGTCGTGGGGCGTTGGCAAGGACCGAATTCAGGCGCTGCGAGACAAGACCCGCTTCACCATCTACACGCCGGGTTCCAACTCTGGCGTGCCGATCAACATCGTTGGTTCGTTGCAGGCCCCGGCTGATATGAACGACATGGAGATCGTCAACGACGAGATCGAAGGCTTCGTCACCGGTCTGCTCGGCCTGGTCGGCATCGACGCCGATCCGCTCTCATCGCGTGAGCACATCTTGCTGTCGAACCTCATCTCCAATGCGTGGACGAACAACCGTCCCATCGACCTCGCCGCGCTCGTCGGTCAGGTCATGACCCCGCCAATCCGCAAGCTCGGGGTGTTCGATCTCGATCAGTTCTTCCCGCCGAATGACCGCACCGCGCTCGCCATGAAGCTCAATGGCCTGCTCGCGTCATCGGCGTTTGCGGCATGGGCCGAAGGTCAACCGCTCGACATCGACGCCATGCTCCGCTCCCCCGACGGCAAGCCCAGTTGCGCCATCGTCACTGTTGCGCACCTGTCCGATCAGGAGCGCCAGTTCGTCGTCTCCATGATCCTGTCGAAGCTGGTGACCTGGATGCGTCGCCAGTCGGGTACCACCGATCTGCGCGCCATGCTCTACATGGACGAAGTCGCCGGCTACCTGCCGCCGACGGCCATGCCGCCCACCAAGAAGCCCATCATGTTGTTGATGAAGCAGGCTCGTGCGTTCGGCGTCGGCGTGGTGCTGTCCACCCAGAACCCGGTGGACATCGACTACAAGGCCATCACCAACGCTGGCACGTGGATGGTCGGAAAGTTGCAAACGGAACAAGACAAGAACCGCCTGCTCGATGGCATGAGTTCGGCCGACGGTGGTGTCGACGTGTCCACCATCAGCGACACCATCTCGGCTCTCGGCAAGCGCGAGTTCGTATTGCGCCGAGTAGGTCACGCCACGCCCGACGTCTTCACCACACGATGGGCCATGAGCTATCTGCGCGGGCCTTTGACCCGTGATCAGATCAAGGCCGTCGTAGGCGACGACCGTCCAGCCCCGCCGGTCGCAGCCGCGGCCTCGGGCTCATCCGCTGCCGCAGCTCCGGCTGCCGCGCCGATTGGTGACGATCAGACCCCGGTCATGCCCGAGGTCGCGGCCGGTATACCGGTGAGGTTCGTGTCGCCCAGCGCCGACTGGATCCAAACCTGGTCGGGCTACCCGAACGGCACCCAGTTCGAAGCTGCGGTCATGGCTCGGGCCAAGGTGCGCTACGACGATGAGAAGGCCGGCCTGGTTGAGGACACCGAGTGGGAGTGCGTTCTGTACCCGCTCACCCAGCAGCCCGATCCCAGTCAGGCCACCGCAGTCGACTACGACGACCGCGACCTCGTGACCGAAGCTCCCGCCGGCGCCACCTTCGCCATCCCGGAGGGCGCCATCAAGAGCAAGACCTACTGGGCCGACATCGAGCGCGGCCTCGTCGACAATCTGGTCCGCACCCAGAGCATGAACGTGTCTGTCAACAAGGCGCTCAAGCTCTACTCCCGTTCCGGTGAGAGCCCCGAAGACTTCGCCGCCCGCTGCCAGAAGGCCGCCTCCGACGCGTCCGATGCCGAAGCAGCAACCCTGCGCGGCAAGTACGAGGACAAGGCCAAGAAAATTCAGGACCAACTCGACCTTTCGCAGCAGCGTTTGGAAGCAGC
>JANMCE010000387.1:0-3194 GCA_031360915.1 Actinomycetes bacterium
CTGCACACGATCGAGTAACGGCTCAGGCGAAGCGGCAGCGACCGCGGCTTCGTAGCTGTCGTAGCCGTTGATGGTCCCGTCGATCATCAAGCGGAGTTCGACAGTGGTTGTATCTGCAACGATTTCGAACGCTTGCTCGGATTTGTAGGCCGAGGTGATGTACGCCCGGGCGCCGCAGTCGTTGATGATGTAGCTCAGCTCGCCCGATGTCAGACGGCTTGAACAGGCGGTGAAAACCAACCCTGCGTACATCGCGCCCCAAACGACTTCAAGGTAGCGCGCGTTGTTCTCCATGCAGAGCGCAATGTGATCACCGGGCCGCAGACCGGCGTCGCAGAACACCCGGGCGAGACGATTGGCGCCGTCGTTGAGCCGCGCGTAGGTCACCACTTCTCCGGTCGACGCAATGATGTAGGCGGCCCGGTCTGGATCGGTTGCTGCGTGGTCCCCTGGAAATCCCATGGGTCTGACACTAGCGAGGTAGGCGGCGCGACTGGTTGCGAACTACCGTACCATCGTGGACTCAACGGCGGCTCTCTTCGAGCGATTCACCGCGCTGATGGATCATGGCCACTGGACGTTGGGTGAGGCGGCGATCCTGCTGGCCGGCTACCAGCATCCGTCGGTCGACGTCGACCTAACGCTGCACGAACTCGATGTTCTGAGCGCCACGGTGACGACACCGACCTTGGAGGGTCTGGTCGCCACCCTGTTCGGCGACGGTGGCTTTACGGGCAACAGCACCGACTACTACGACCCCGACAACAGCTATCTGCACCGCGTCCTTCAGCGCCGCCTTGGAATCCCGATCTCGCTGGCCGTGGTGGCGATCGAGGTCGGTCACCGCTGCGGGGTGCCGCTGTCGGGCGTGGGATTCCCCGGTCATTTCCTGCTGCGCGACAAGGTGGACCCAA
Organism: Actinomycetes bacterium; assembly: GCA_031360915.1. GTDB lineage: Bacteria > Actinomycetota > Acidimicrobiia > Acidimicrobiales > Ilumatobacteraceae > JANMCE01. The sequence goes on from JANMCE010000387.1 coordinate 915, forward strand.
CGGTCTTCGTTGACCCCTTCGGTGGCGGAGCGTACCTGACCGAAGCCGAGTGCGTGGTGTGGTTCCACCGTCAGCATCCCGCCGGTGCAGCCTGGAGTCGGGACTTCCTTGAACCCGTTGACAGTGCAACCATCCTCACCCGCATGATCAGCAACCTGTTGGCGGTGTATCAGCATCGACGCGACCTAGCCGGCGTGAAGTGGCTCATGAAGATGCGTTGTGCCCTACCCAACGCCACCCCGGCCGACGAAGCAAACTTCGCTCGACTTATGTCTCCGCTGAACTGAAGGCGCACGGAGGAGACGACGAGAATACCACCGAGTAACATGGGTCAATGACCGTCGTCACTCCCATCGCTACTGATGAACAGCACGTCGTTGACCTTTGTGATGAACTGCTGCGTACGCATCCGCCGACCAGCACCGAAGCCCGCACTTTCCTTGGTAGTCAGTACGATTTGGGCCTGGCATGGGTGCACAATCCGATCGGCGAAGGTGGCCTTGGGGTATCGCCCCGGTTGCAGAAGACCGTGAACGAGCAGCTCTACGCCGCGGGTGCACCGAACCCGGTTGCTCGAAACCCAATCGGTCACGGCATGTGTGCACCCACCGTCGTCACCTGGGGGAGTGAGGCGCAAAAGCAGCGCTACTTGCGGCCGCTCTTCACCGGTGAGGAAATCTGGTGCCAGCTCTTCTCCGAGCCCGGTTCCGGTTCCGACTTCGGGGGTCTGTCGGCCCGTGGCGTACGCGACGGTGACGAATGGATCTGCAACGGCCAGAAGGTGTGGACCACGCTGGCGCACCTTTCGAAGTGGGGACTGCTCGTCGTTCGCACCGACACCGAAGCGGTGAAGCACGCTGGCCTCACCGCGTTTGTGGTCGACATGGAGGCGCCCGGGGTCGAGGTGCGGCCGCTCTTTCAGATGACCGGTGAGGCCGAGTTCAACGAGGTCTACTTCACCGACACCCGCATCCCCGACAGTGAGCGCCTTGGCAATCCGGGCGACGGTTGGCGAGTGTCGTTGACAACGCTCATGAACGAGCGGGTCTCCATCGGCGGGGCCATTCCGCAGAAGGGCGCAGGCCCAATCGCCGACGCGATGCGCGTGTGGATGGGCCTGCCCGAAGATCAGAAGAATCCAGCCACGCGAGATGAGCTGATGAAGTTGTGGATCCGTGCCGAGCTGCTGCGTCTCACTAACATCCGCGCCTCGCAGAATCGCAAGATGGGTGACCCCGGTCCCGAAGGCTCGGTAGCCAAGCTCGCCATGGCCGAGCTCTGCAAGGACATCTACGCGTTCGCCGTTACTGCGATGGGGCCCGAAGGCATGCTGTACCGGGAGTACGAAATGAGTCGCCCGAACACCGCAATGGCCAACGACTACCTGCAGAAAACCTTCCTGCGCAGTCGAGCCAATTCCATCGAAGGTGGCACGAGCGAAGTAATGCGAAACATCCTGGGCGAGCGCTTGCTCGGCCTACCGGGCGACGTTCGTGTCGACCGCGACAAACCCTGGAGCGAAGTGCCGCGCAGCTGAGTCTCAGAAGGTTGGCTTCATTCTGTCCAAATGGTCCCGGCGGATTCTACACTTTGGGGTTGTGTCGATGGTGACGCTAACTGATGCTGCGGCCACTCGGGCGACCGAGCTTGCTCATGCGCGTGGCGTGTCGGAACCTTTAAACCCGATGGTCGTTGTCGATACGAACAGCTGGTTCGTTGCCGATCTGGGGCTTGGGACGGTGGACGCCTCGATCATCGCCGTAGCGGAGCGGATGAACATCACCACCATTGCGACGATGAACCGACGCGATTTCCTTGTCGTGAAACCGGCGCACACCATTGCCTTCGAAATCGTCCCCTAAATTGGATGGATTAGTGGGGTTCCGGTGACGGTGATTGCTGCCTCCGGTGGTGTAAGTGCCACTTGGCCGATTTCTGTGATTGTACCGCTGATTACCGTAGGACTGGGCTTACGGGATTGGTGGCGGAGACGAAGGCGTTAGCGAACGTGCAGCAGGACGCCCAGAAAGGTTGCCGCCAGCGACCCCGACAGCCCGAGCGCGCCACCGATGGCGAGCGCGGCTTTCGACTTCGACACGACGTGCACCGCGGACGCGACACCCGCGATGGCAACCATCACCAGCTTGAGCGCAAGCGTGATCTGGTACGCAGTGGTGGTGTCGGCAACCTTGACCGCAGCGACGTTCCAGATGCCCGTGGCGAAGAGCAGCGCAAAGGCCGGCCAGGCAATGCGGTTATAGGCCCGCGCCATGGTGCGAG
>JANMCE010000418.1:0-1521 GCA_031360915.1 Actinomycetes bacterium
AACGAGGTCTCAGCGTCAGATCGCTGATCGCAGCGCCTCCACGGGCTGGAGCCGGGCCGCGCGCCACGCAGGATACAGACCCGAGATCAGCCCGATAATGGTCCCGACGAGCGGGGCGAGGAGCGGCACTTTCGGGTCGAGAATCGGCGTCCAGTGGCGAGATATGGCCACCAAAACGGTGGCGCTCGTGCCGAGGCTGGCCCCGATGATGCCGCCGAAGAGTCCTAGCAAGGCGCTTTCGGTGAGGAACTGGGCCGCGATGTGGCGTCTGCTGGCGCCAAGCGCACGGCGTAGACCGATTTCGCCGATGCGTTCCATCACGGACACGAGCGTGACATTGGCAATGCCGAGGGCACCCACCAGAAGCGACACCAGACCGAGGATGATGAACAGCGCGTTGAGGTCGTTCTTCACCGCGTTCTTGGGTCCCTGGGCATCGGGCGGTTGGACAACCCGCAAGAGCGCCGGGTTGTCTGGGTTGAGGGCGATCGATGCCTGCTGGGCGATGAGGCGGGCCGCGCCGATCTCTGTGTCGATCTGAACCGAGCCGGGGGCGACAAGACCGAACTCATGACGGGCGGTGCCCTCCGGGATGATTACCGCGCCCAGCATGTCGGCCTGGCGGGCAACGTCGGAAAGTACGCCCACGACCAGGTACAACCGCTCGCCGATGAAGATGGCCGGTTGCTGGTCGACCCCGGCGAGATTCAGTCGATCGGCGGCGGCAGGCCCGAGGACGGCGACGCGGTCACCGCGGACGGAGTGACCCTCATCGAACACGCGTCCACTGACAACCCGGGCGCGGATCGCGGCGAAGAGTTCGGGCGACGCAGCCTTCACGGGAAGCTGGAATGTGGATTGCCCACTGGGATCGTTCAACGGCACGGAACGGACGAGCGCGCCCTTCACATCGACATCGGCTGAGGTGCCAGCGGCGACCACACCAGCGAGGCGTCGGATTCGGCTGGCAGCATCCCACGGGATCACGCGGGAAACGACCGGACCGGCGGCGGTGCGCGGCGTAACGGTCACGTCAGTGGCTGCGAGCGCGTCGAACCGGGCCACGATCTGGCCGCTCGCAGTCTTCGAGACCCCGAGCGTCGCCACCAGCGCAGCGATGCCCAAAACCGTGCCCAGGACCGTCAAGGCGGCGCGGGCCGGACGGGCGAGACAAGCGGCCACGGCCTCTGACCACAGATCCCGCAGACTGATGCGGGATGGGCGCAGCGCAGGCGTCTCGGGACTTTCGGGCGTGGGATTCTCGGCCCCGACGTCGGCCTCAACGGTGCCAGTCTCCGCCGCTTCGGTGTCCCCGGCCGCGACGTTCTTGGTCGTTCGCTCGACAGTCACGGTAAATCCCGCCGAATTCCCCCCGCGGGAATGAGACCCATGTCCGTCACGTGCTCGGTGAGTTGGCCGTCGACCATGCCAACGATGCGGTTCGCGTGGGCGGCCACGGATGGATCGTGGGTGATCATGACGACGGTCAATTTGTCGGCTCGGAGGCCGTCGATCAACGCC
>JANMCE010000054.1:0-2076 GCA_031360915.1 Actinomycetes bacterium
CACGGTGACTCGTGGCCGGCACCACCTCGGCTCTCGGACCCCGCCCACACCGAGGCCACCATGGCCAACTGCATGGACCAGTGCGGCCAGGCGTATGACGTCGGCTTTGATTCGCTCAATTTTGCCGAGCATCACTATTCCCCCAAGCAGCTCACGCCTAACCCGATTGTGTACGCGGGTGTGTGTGGGCGTCGTTACCCGGGCGCCAACATCGGCGTGTTCGGTACCGACCTGCCGCTGAACAACCCGGTGCGTATCGCCGAGGAATATTCGATGCTCGACAACATGCTCGGTGGGAACCGCCTGCGGTTCGGGCTCCTGCGAGGCACGCCCAATGAGTACATCACCTACGGGTCAAATCCGTGGGAGTCACGCGCTCGTTTCGACGAAGCAGCGTTGCTCATGAAGGCGTGCTTCGTGGAGCCCGAACCGTTTGGATGGGAAGGCCGCTACTACCGCTACCGCAATATCGCGGTATGGCCCCGGGTGGTGCAGCATCCGCACCCGCGCATCTTGATGTCGGGCAACTCGATGGGTTCGGCCACCTTCGCCGGTAAACACGGTTTCGACATCGGCTTCAGCTACATGGCACCTGAGCTCTGCCTGCCGAACCTCAACGCCTACAAGACCGCCGCAGCCGAAGCGGGTTGGACGCCGACCGCGGATCACATCACCTACCGCCATTTCATGTACGTCGCCGAAAACGCGCAGGAGGCCGCCGACACGTTCAAAGCCGCCGAGGGTCGCGGGCTGCTCAGCATCTTCAACGGCGCCACCCCCGACATGATGAAGAACATGATGACCATCGGCGCGGCGCTCGGTGGTCTGCCCAAACACGTGCCTCTTGATCCGGCCAAAGCCTCACCGCCCATGGTGGTGTCGCCCGCAGTCGTCGGGACGCCCGACCAGGCCATTGCCCGGGCAAAAGAGGTCCACGACGTTCTGGGCAACGGTCGTCTCGAAGTGTCGATCGGCGCCATCAACCCGCTGCCTCATGAGGTCACCATGCGTGCGCTCAAACTCATTGGCCAAGAAGTCATCGATGTGCTGCAGAAGGAGGCCTGGTGATGTCGGTGGGCAACGCCGTGGCCGGCGATGTGTTCACCGAGAAGTCCATTGACGCGGCCGACTTCACCCTTCGCTACTGGGAAGCCGGCACCGGTGACACCGTGATCTATCTCCACGGTGCCGGTGGCTACCAGGCTCGTCTCGGCCTTGACTTCGTGGCTCGTAACAATCGGGTGCTCGCCATCGAGCTGCCGGGTTGGGGTGAGCAGATCAACGACGTCGCTGATTTCGACGGCCTTGCCACACAAGTCGTTGTGATTGCAACTGCTTTAGGACTCGACGTGTTCCACCTCATGGGCACCTCGCTCGGCGGTGCATGCGCCTTGCATCTCACCACACTCTTCCCCGAGCGCGTCACGTCGCTCGTTCTTGAGGCACCCGCGAAATTCCGTGAGGCTTCGGCGAATCCTTCAACCCTGTCACCCGAAGAGTTCGTGAAGGCGTTCCGCAGCCACCCCGAACGCGAGCCGCACATGACGCCACCTGATCCGGCGTTCATGGCCAGGGTCTGGCCCACGGTCGAGCGTTTGATGGGTGACGGCCTGGTCGACCCCGCATTCGCCGCCCGACTCGCTGCGCTGCCGACCCGCACCCTCATACTGTTCGGCACCGATGACGGCGTCATCAATCCGAGCAACGGCCGTACCCTTCGTCGACTGATGAAGAACTCGACCTTGCAGTTGGTCTACGACGCGGCCCACGACATCCAGGGTGACCGACCGGAGGCGTTCGCCGAAACCGTGAGCGACTTCCTGCGTCGGGGGATGGGTTTCATGATCAACGAGCAGGATGGCATCATCAATCCCTGATGGCCGGAGCTGACCCGAACGTTCTGCGCGAGCTCGAGGCGAAGCGCCTTGAGTTCTCCGAGGTTGACCTCCCTCGGTTCCAGACCGGGTTCCCTCCACAACATCTGCTGCTCACCCTCCTCGGTGATTTCTGGACGGGTCGCCGCGAGCCACTCCCGTCGGCTGCGTTGGTGGCGTGGTTGTCCGAGTTCGATGTGAA
>JANMCE010000080.1:0-6655 GCA_031360915.1 Actinomycetes bacterium
ACGCAAAATCTCCTTGAAAATGTTTGGGTCGGGATCAACGTAAGAGGGCTGCGTGTCGGATACCTCGACGCAAGGTGAACGCAAGGTAAACAAAAGTGTAAATGTGACCCGAAATGGCACTCATGTGACGCCCGTCTAAAGAGTGGGCCAACACTCTCCGTCACCCCTTTTCTTCGTAGGTCGAACGGCTTATGGTCGAAATCATGATGCATCTCTTGCCAGAGGCAGTCGTCGGTATCGACGCCGGCCACACCAGCCAGCAGGACTGCGAGCATTTCGCGCTCGATATTGCCTTTCGGCTGCTTGAGGTGGCCATCGTGTCGATTCACGTCGTCCGCGAACCGACACCTCATTATGCCGTGGCCATATCGGCCGGCTGCCGGCCATCGGCCGACGTGCTTGCGACGGTGGGCGGGGATCTGGCCGTGATTGACCGGGACGAGTATCTGGTTGGAGATCACCCCGGTGCTCGGGCCGCTGCGCTGGCGCTTTGGTTACGAGCAAAGGGTCGAGTCATTCGATTTCCCGGTCAACAGTACCTTCGGGGCGTCATGCCGTTGGCTGACGTCACCACCTTGAGCGCTATCAGCCACGTGATTTGCGTAGGAGGTGAGACGCCGACCCAAACGAAGCTCGTCACGCACGACTTCGTCCGACCTTCCTTTCAGGCCGGTCACCTCACGCTGCTCGTGGCCCCACTCGACGATGACTTTCTGATGCCTCTGGAACCGCCACCTCTGGAACAGCCACCCGTCCAGCCGGTGGGCGTACCGATACGAATGCGCTAACGGGCGATCAGCTCGCTTACCGTCCAATCCCACGAACTCGGTGCCTCGATGGGCGTGAAGACATTGACCACGTGGTGGGTGAACCAGCCCTGCCGTTCGCCGCGGTCCCGGAATCCGGCGCGGGTCACGCACTTGAAGACAGACCGGGAATCAGCCATACGTTGCTCGTCCAAACAGCTCTGTAGCACGGAGAAATCAAAGTCCGGCCACGTCATCTCCAGCCAGATCGGCCGCAGAGCGACGACCAGTCGGCCATTCGGTCCGAGCATGGTAAGGGCCTGGGTTGCCCAGGCGAACGCATCGTCGTCGCTGAGAAGGTCGATCGCGCCTCTCGTGATAATGACATCGAAGAAGTCACCGTCGAGGTTCGGGTCAAAGATCGAGTCAGCTGATCTGCTCGTCGCAAGGTGATTGCGGCTGGCTGCGAAGAATCGCTGAGGCGCATTGCCGACATAGAGCACTCGATCACCGGGGTCTACGGACCGGGCCAGAAAGCGTTGTACGCGCATGACGCAAGCCGACTCCACCTTCGTGACAGTTAGTTAAGCGGTAGGCGACATCGCTGAGAATTCTTGATGAATTTACGGGGCTGCCGTACTACAACCGGTGTTGAGCCCGCCAACGAGTGTCACGCGATGTGATCGGAACCAGCACCTCTACCCGTCGATCCAGGTTTCGTTCCATGAAGTCAGCCAAGCCCATGAGGGAAGCGTCTCGGCGGACACCCTCGCCGTTGGCGAAACTGTAGATGCGCGAATGCTCCAAGAAGCGACCCGGAATCGAAGGGACGCGAATACCTTTCGACAGCCCCTCCACCCCTGGCCGCAGGCAACACGCACCCCGCACGATGAGATCGATGGCGACGCCTGCCTGCGAGGCGCGGTACAGCGCCTGAATGATTTCCTCGTCCATGACGGCGTCGGACTTGATGACGACACGCCCGGCGCGGCCAAAGCTGGCCTCCACCGCCATGAGCCGGAGGAGCTCATTGTCAATGACGGCGCCGTCGCGTGACGTGCGATACAACGCCATCTTGATTGCTTCTTGTGGCCGGGTCGGCGGCCGCGGCGTGGACAAACTCCACGACTGTGGCGTCGAAGATCGAGCCACCGCTCGGACCGGGTAACCAGCTCGGAACGCGCGGCATATGAACAGGGAAGTGATGCTCGGGAAGGTCGACCTTGGCGAGCTGGTGCAGACCGGACATGCCGAGCGGCCCGCAATGTGTGACGGCCGCGGATGGCGAGAGATGCAACTCGCGCATGTGGGCGCCGATGAGGTGCTCCACAGCAAGAACCGACCGGTGCTGGTCAACCACACGAAATCGTGGCAACCCGTCGGGTACCTTGACTTGGGCGAACCGTTCAGACGGACCGGCAGAGATCAATACGCCGATGTTTGAGCGACAGGTTGGAGATCGCACGGACCGGATGGGCCGGGTCGACTGCCAGGGGCGGGAAGGATCACAGAGATTCAGCTCGTCGCAGAGGGCCGCCCGTGCGATCCAGCCCAACGGGTCATATTTCCGTCGCTGTTCATTTTCCGTTCACGTTGGTCATTCGTCACACGCGACCCGTTTTTTCCACGTTGGACATCGCCCGTTCATACTCACTTGATAGGAAGGCGGACATGTTCATCACCACGGAAACACCTGACGCCGCGGCGCCGAACCGATTGTTCGACCTCGACGGCCCCCTCAACTTCCGCGACCTCGGCGGCTACCCGGTCGGGCGTGACCGTTTCGTGCGCACCGGTCTGCTGTTTCGCAGCGACGGTCTGGACACCCTCACACCCGGCGACGCCCAACTACTGATGGACGTTTTCGAGCTATCGACCGTCGTCGACCTGCGGTCGGAGGAGGAGCTAAAGCGCACCGGTCCGAGCCTGCTGGAGCAGGGCGGCGTGGCGGTGCACCACCTGCCTATCGTCGATCGCACGCAGCAGTTCTTCGGTGACGGAGAGCCACGCATCACAGCCGCCTATCTCAGAATCATTGCCGATGCCGAAGAGCGATTCGCGGCCGCCGTACAGGTGCTGGCCGACCTCGACGGACCGGCAGTATTCCACTGTGCAGCTGGTAAGGATCGCACCGGTCTGCTCGCCGCATTCGTGCTCGACCTTCTCGGCGTCGACGATGACCTGATCGCCGATGACTACGCCCTGACCGCCGCCATCATGCCTGCATTTCGACAGCGCATCGAACGGCGAATGGCAAACGAGCCTGAGCTACGCAAGCGAATGGAAGAGTCGGGCCGCACACCGGAAGTACTCGACGAAATGCTGTCGGCCAGGCCCAGCACGATTCACCTAGTGCTCACGAAGCTTCGGGCCGAATACGGCTCCGTCGAAAGCTGGCTACTGCAGAACGGACTCGGTACTTCGGCACCCGAGAAGCTGCGTAATCGTCTGATCGGTTGACCTCAAGTCATTCACGAAGATTTCCCACTTCGTTCATAGTGCCGTCGATATAACAACCCATTTCGGTTCACACTCGGGTGGAAGAGTCTCATTCGGCGACCAGTGCGCCTCCGACGACTCCGCCTTCGACCACCGTGCCAATCAGCGGTGTGCCCATCCAGCACGGTTGGGATGTCAGCACTGCGGCCTCGGCGGCGGCCAACGCGAGTCGGATTGACGTGTTGCCTGTCGTGGCCGCGTCGTCCTCGGGAGCACGGTCGATGTTGTTGTGCTGGATGGTCGGGTAAGCGTCGTTGTCGTTGTGGGTGGTTGTGGGGCGGCCGGGTCGAGTGGTCCCGGGCAAAAGGGGCGTCTTGGTCCGCGGCCGTGATCCATGATCGGGAACGAGGACGGGGCCGTAGCCCGGTATGTTGACAAGGCCAGAGCCATAGACATGGACGAGGCCAGCCAGTTCGACCACGCCAAAGTCGGGGGCATGAACCCGCACGATGCCGCGATCCTGGCTCAGGAGTTGCCGCCTCCAAGCACGGAGGGTGTACGACATCTCTCCACGACACGGTCGGCGGTCAGGTCAGGTCACGGCCGCTAACGACAATTAAATGTCAGCGGTCAATCTCGGGGCGACGCGGCGCGTGTCGCTTAACACCACTACTCGCCATGGCGCCACGCCAACCGACCCAAGCGGCGGCCATGCTTAACTCCAGAGTCGAGCAGAAACATCCGACCAGAGCCCCCGAAACGCACGAGCCACAGCGGTGTTCGGAGCGAATGCGGCAATGGGAGCGCGTTCGACTCCCATGCGTTCGGCCACGCTCGAGTTCGGAATTGCAGTCGGAAGCATGTTCGGGTAAGCGTCGGTCAACGATTGAACAAGTTCCACTTGCAACTTCTTTCGTCGATCGACCATCGACAGAAACGGAAGCAGCCTCGGCGGCTTCGACCAGTCGGCAAGGAAATCAACGAGCGGGGTGAGGGTCCGGGCCGACAGCGTTGTAGGGATCGTGGGAACGAGCAGCGCATCGGCGGCGCCGAAGACGCTTTCGCTGCTCAACGAGATCGATGGCGGACAATCGAGCAGGGCAAGGTCGTACTGCTCGGCCAGAGGTTCCAGTAGCGCACCCAGACGACGGGTGGGGTGCTTGGTGTCATCTAAATGCAGGTCGAGATGACGCAACGAGAAGTCGGCAGGCACCACGTGCAACGACCCAAAGTCGGTCGCCCGTACATGCGGCGCCAGATCTCCCTTCGGACTCACCATCCGCTCGGCCCCACCCGACATCCTCGGTTTCACCCGGAGAAAAAAGGTGGCTGCGCCCTGCGGATCGAGATCCCACAGCAGCACCCGCACCCCGGCACGCGTTGCTTCGTAGGCGAGGTTCACCGCCGCGGTAGTCTTTCCGACACCGCCTTTGATGCTGTAAGTGGCCACGACTTTCACGTCGACCACCCGCGAAGAAGCTGGCGAAGATGACGACGGGTCACCTCGGAGTCGAAACGACGGAAGCGATCGGCAAACTCGCGACGCGCTTCACGCTGACGTTGCTCGATCGACTCGATCAACTGACCAACGGCCACCAGCAGCTCGTCGTGCCCACGAACCGACGGGTCCGTCAGCACCACGTGACGTAGCCATTCAGCCTGGACCTGAGCATCCTGGTGAACCCCGAGGTTATTCTGCAGGGCCTTGAGTTGCCCAACGAACGCCTTTCTCGGCGCATTTCCCGGCAGCCCACCAAAACACTCCACCAGATAGCGAAGGCGTTTGGCATCCTTGCGGAGCTGATGCACTTCGGCCGCGGGTGACTCATCGGTGATCGCCCGCCCATCGGTGACCAAGCGCCGCTCCACCTTCATGATCTGGTCGGCAACGAACACGCCGAGCGGACGCTCAGCCGCCTCTGCCGATCGTGGTTGAGCCAAGAATTCTGACCAAGACGTCAGCAGCTCACGCGTGGCCGTCGACGTCAACACCTTCCGCAGTTCCCTCTGCGCGTGCTGGCGTTGGTGAGCGAGCAGCGTACGAATGGGGTTGAGGGTCGAGCGTGTCGTCGGTGAGAGAGATGCGACTTCCTGATCCCACCCGAGGAGATACACGTCGAGGTCCCGAACGGCGCTGGTCTGGCGACCGAAGTCGGCAAACGCGAGCTGGAACTGCTGGCGGGCATCCTCCGGCAGCACCCGCTTGGCACGACTCAGGATCGCCCGCGTTCGGCGGATGGCGACGCGGACATCGTGCAGAAATTCGGTGTCGGTATCAGCGATCGCTCCCGCAAGATTCGCAGCCAGGCTGGCGGCAAGGTTCTGCAGTACGGCAGCGAAGCCATCGATGGCCTTCTCGTCCGGCTTGAGTGGAACAGTTGGCGAATCCGGTAAGCCCGCCAGGTCGTAACCGCTGGCCGAGGCGACGAGCTCTACGAGAGTCAATTCACTCTCGGCCCAACCCGATGCGACGACAAGTTGCCTCGTTCGTTTCGCAGCGCCCGGGTGACCCGGGCGTTCGTCGACCTCGACAACGGTGTCGGACAGCGGCGCACCGCTTGCGGTTCGCACGTCCGAGAGAACCCGCACCGCAGAGACGATCTTCATTGAGCCGTCACGGCGCCAAGCCTGAGTGACCTCCGCGGTACACCCAACTGTTGGCAGCAGCGCTCGCATCTCAACAGCCGCACCCAGCCGCGACCGGAACGGCCCAGCAGACAACCCATCCACAAATGTCGGAACCGTCGACAGCGCAACACTGGCGGGAGCCGTTTGGGCAGACGCAAGGATCAGCTCCGAGTCTCCACCGCCGGCCAGCACCAGTTGAAGTCCCGCTGCGTGCAACCGACCATCGAAGGTGTCGTGCCACTCGAAACTTCGGCGATCCGGGGGGTCAATCTCGAAATCGGCGAACTCAAGCGCAGCAAGAAGCCCGGCCAGATCAGGCGATTTCGCGACGAACGTCGTCGTGATCATCATCTCCTCGACGCTAGCTCTACGGTGCGCAATACTCCCAGGGTGGCCGTGGAAATCGAACGAAAGTTTTTGGTCGACGCTGATCGCGTTCCGGCTGATCTGACCACAGGAGTCCCTATCCGTCAGGGGTACCTGGCCCAGGAGGGCGACGTTGAGGCGCGGGTGCGCATCACCCCGGTGGAAGCCACCCTCACCGTGAAGGCAGGGAAGGGCCTGAGCCGCACCGAAGTGGAGATCGTGATCACCCCCAAGGATGCCGAAGCCCTGTGGGTGCACACCGAGGGTCGGCGTATCGACAAGCAACGCACCCGGGTAGAAATCGGCGGAGATGTGGCCGAAGTCGACCTTTATGCCGGCGACCTCACCGGACTCTGCACCGCCGAGGTGGAGTTCGCCAACGAACAAAGCGCCGCTGCATTTGTCCCTCCGCACTGGTTAGGTACCGATGTCACTGGTCAATCAGCCTGGTCGAACGCTTCGCTGGCCCGCCACGG
>JANMCE010000186.1:0-6116 GCA_031360915.1 Actinomycetes bacterium
GGACTGAGCACTCAACCCCAACCGCTCACGTACCTCGAGGGCCGACACCGAAGTACGCCCCTCAGCCGCCAAAGCATCGACCAGATTCAGGCCTGCACCTTGAATCATAATATGGTGATTATACACGAATGACGTGAACAAGCATCGTCTTAAACGCCAGGTGGAAACCGCCATAGGGACGAGCATACGGAAGGGGTATTGCAGAGTTCCCCGGAGGACGCTAGGGGCGATGGGCGGCCAGCACAGGCCATCCGCCGCGCCGCGCCGGATGCTGCGGTGTTAGTCGGCGTCGATCGGAAGGCTTGCGGCGAGGGCTGTGAAGTGGGCGAGGGCGGCCTCCAACTCTTCGACGATCTCGGCTGCCAGCACGCCCGGGGCGGGGAGGGTGGATGAGTCGTCTAGGGAGTCGTCGCGGAGCCAGGTGATGTCGAGATTGGCTTTGTCCCGAGCGAGTAGCTCGTCGTTGGTGAAGCGATGGAAGCGCTCGGACTCGACCCGTTTGGTGCGATCCGCCGGCGAGTAGCAGGCGATGAAGTCGGCGAGGTCGGCCTCACGCAAGGTCTTGGTTTTGAGGGTGAAGTGCATGTTGGTACGCAGGTCATAAACCCAGGTCGCCTTCGTCCACGCGTCAGCCGCGGCGGGTTTGCGCTCGAAGAAGAGCACGTTGGCCTTCACCCCTTGGGCGTAGAAGATGCCCGTCGGCAAGCGCAGAATAGTGTGCAGATCGCACTCGGCCATCAACCGGCGACGCACCGTCTCACCAGCACCCGCCTCGAAGAGCACGTTGTCGGGCAGCACCACAGCAGCACGGCCGCCGACCTTCAGCATGGTCTTGATGTGCTGCAAGAAGTTGAGCTGTTTGTTCGATGTGGATGCCCAGAAATCGTCCCGCAGAATCACGAGGTCTTCCCGTTCGTTCTCGCCGGCCTCGTTGACCATCGTCATGGACGACTTCCTACCAAACGGCGGGTTCGCTGCAATCACCTCGAAGCGCTCGCCAGGGTCGGCCCGCAAGGCGTCGGCGACCGTCACCAAGCTTGGGCCGGTCGGGGTGCCGATGCCGTGAAGCAGCAGGTTCATGGCGCACAGGCGAGCGGTGCCATCCACGATTTCCCAACCGTGCATCGCCTCATCGCGCAAGAAACGCTTGTCGTCGGCGTCCATCTCAGCGATGTGCTCGTCGACAATCCATTCGTGCGCGGCGAGCAGGAACCCGCCCGTGCCGCACGCCGGATCGGCGACTCGCTCGCCTGGCTTGGGACGCAGGCAGGCCATCATGGCTCTCACCAGCGGACGGGGCGTGAAGTACTGGCCCGCACCGGACTTGGTGTCCTCCGCACCCTTTTGCAGAAGACCCTCGTAGGCGTCGCCCTTCAGGTCGGCATCGACCGCCGTCCACGTTTCCTCGTTGATCAGATTGACTACCAGGCGACGCAGCTTGGCCGGGTCCTGAATACGATTCTGCGCCTTGCGGTAGATCGTGCCGAGCGTGCCCGATTGCTTGCCAAGCGATTCCAGAATGTGTCGGTAATGCGTCTCCAGCTCATCACCGTCGCGGTCCATTAACGACTGCCAGTCCAGCCCGTACGGAACGACTTCACCCAAACCGGCCCGCAGGCGTTCGTCGGCCATTTTGAGGAACAACAGGTAGGTGAGCTGCTCGACGTACTCGATGGTCGACACGCCGTCATCCCGCAGCACGTTGCAGAAATTCCACAGCTTCTGCACCAACTGATTCGAGCTACTCATGATTCTCCTCGGCCAGGCGTCCAGGCGCCAGCCTACTTTGGGGCCGCTACCGCTTTCCGATGTCGAGGATGTCGCCGACACGCTCAGTCGACTGTGAGGTTGCGATCAAAGACTTCTGCCACCTTGCCAGAAATGACGCCACGTACCTCCCCAAGTCGGGGTCACGGCGCCTCGGTAGTCACCAAAGTTCGGCATCCCAACGCTTCCGATATCAGCCGAGGCCTTCCCAACGGTCTGTGGCGAAGCTTGCCCTTTAGGCGTATACTTAGACGTATGCCAAGAGTTCAGGTGTACCTACCCGACGATCTGTACGACGAGCTCAAGAGCCGAGATCTACCCGCGTCAGAACTGCTCCAAATCGCCCTGAGAGCTGAGATTGAGCACCGGAACACCTTGGACGCGACCGGCCTTTACCTAGCCGAACTAGCCGCCGAGGTCGGGGAGCCGTCAGTCCGAGACCGGGCCCGGGCCAAACGGATCGTGCAGCGTCTCCAGCAGCATCACCTGCACCAGACGGCCTGACATGCTGGTGCTCGATAGCGGGGGCTTCGGTCGGCTCTCGGAACGATCGCGGCCCGCGTTGGCGATCATTCAAGAACTACGAGCCGCCGGCCTCTGGCCCCCGATCGTGTCCACCATGGTGCTCGTCGAATCACCCCAAGGCCATCCCGGCCGTGATGCCAAAGCGAATCGCTTCCTTAAGACGATCGTGATCGAGGAGGTTGTCAGCCTCGACATCGCCCGCCGAGCCGCCGAACTTCGCCGGCAAGCCAAGCGGGGCTCGGCAGTCGATGCGCTCGTGGTTGCCCTCGCCGAACCGAATGGCGTCGTACTGACCGGCGACGAAGCCGACATCTCGGCACTCGCGGCCCATGCCCGTTCCGTCGCCCTCGAACTCATCTGAAAGGCAATGGCCCTAGGCTTGGGCGATGCGTTAGCGGGGCGGTCTTCGGCCTCATTTCGAAGTCATGATTCGTCCGGCGATGGCTCATCGAGCAATCCACCGAGGGGGAGGGCACGCGCTGTCTTTGTGCGCTTGCGGCGCTCCAACACGCGGATTCGATTGAACGCAAGCCGTGACGCTTCCGCGCTTGCGATTGGGCTGCACCCCGTCCGGCGCGCCACGACGCACGTCGCCGGGCCAGTTGCGAGGAATCGCTCCCACTCACGGACCTGCTGAAAGACGAGCACAACTTGGTGCTCGCGACTGAGCTTCTTGCCGCGAGGGTCGAGCCAGACGAATCGTTGGCCCAATTCATCGCACAATGTCATCATGTCGTGGTTTTTCGTCACGATGATCTGGTTGGTTCGGAGGGCGAACTCGACAACTACCCGATCAGTGCTCCCTCTGGGCGGCGCGCTATCTTCGGCGCAGCCGACATAAGTCGCCCGGATATCCAGCACCCTTAGCGCCTTCGGCACAAGCGAGCTGAGGTCCTCATCCCACAGAAGGCGGATTCGTACCTTGGGCACACGCTTCCCGCCCAGGGTCACGCTGCGATTCCGACCCCGCTGTCGAGCAAATCTTCGAAGGCGGCTGCGGCACGCACCTCTTCGACAGTCAGCTCGAAGTCAAGAGCGACGTCTTCCTCGTCCTCATCAAGGAGAAGTTCAGCTATAGCAGCTGTCGGGATCCGTGTGCCCTCGATACATGGCGCGCCCGCTTGGATCAGCGGGTCAACCTTGATGAGCGGAGCCGGCCGCATGATCGATGGTCTGCCGCTCTCGTTGAATTCCAGCCCTCGCAGGTAGAGGGCGACGACTTCTTGGATCACGCCCTGGCCTGACATGCCAATGTCGATGTAGCCATGGCCGTCAAGATCACCGAGAAAGCTCTCACCGCTTGTCGCAAGCCGATCGATGATCGGCTTCGATGCCAAAGGCCACCGCTCGCTGGTTGCGCCCCTGAGCATCTTCATGCCGGCCCGCAGTGCCCGATCAGATACACCCCGGCCCCTAAGAAGCGCAGCGAAATCGAGGCTGATGAGGTCGAGGAACGAAAACATCCGCTCAAAAGATGGCGGGACGGGGGCAGGGCCGTGTGTCGAATCCGTCGACAACCCTACGACCCACTCAACGCTATGACCGACAAGTCGCGCCACCTCGGCGGCGTCGTACATGCCCTGGTCGATCATCCCGGTGCTCATACCGCTCACCTTACTTTGGGGGTGCAACACGGTTGCGGTACCCAGTTGAACTACTCGAGCCCAGGCGGCGGAGGAGCGACCGACAGGCTCGAGCCGCTAGCGTCACACCAATGTTGGCTTCGGTGAGATGGCTTGAAGAAAGCCCGGCAACGACGGACAGCGGCTTCTGGCAATTGAACCTGTCTGTGCTAGCCAATCTTCTTGTGGCCGGAGCGACTGTTGGGCTTGCGGTATACACAGCGCTTATGGCCCGAGCGACCCGAAAGCTAGCGGACGAAACCAAGGTGCAGATCGACATGACCAGCCGTGCGGTAATCGCTACCGAGCGGCAAGCAGAGTTGAATAGTGAGCAGGTGGCAATAGGCCGTCGAGCGAGCATCGCAGCCCAAGAACCGGTTATCGCCGACGGCCACCCAGCGTCTGGCGGAAACGCCACAATCACATGGGACACCGACGACGAGTTGCATGACTCTTGGGAATCGGAGGTGAAGCCGGAGGAAGCGGTGTCCGTAACGTACCGCTGCACCGTCCGAAATATCGGCAACGGTCCAGCTCGTCTGGGAGCGATGAACTTATTTCCCGGTTTGATCCAGCTCTCTGAGGAAGCGCCCCGTGTTGGCAGTCACGTGTCGGTTCTTGCCCGTGGGGATGCGGAGGTCTTGACATTTGTTGCCACCAAGGGCACGCGAGTGTTTGAGGCGTTCGCGACCGGCGGGCAGCTTTCGCTCGTAGTGCACTACGAGGATCTCGCAGGGAACACCTATCAGACGAACTTCGAAGTAACTGGGCCGCCAAGCAGCGACGACAACCGCGTCGGTCAACCGCTACGCGTGCGGAGCATTTCGAGCTCGATGACTACGTGACACAAACCGACCGACAGTGGAAGTTCGTAAACCACGGTGATGAGATAGTGGTCACCCCACGATACGAAGCCAAACCTGCCAGTCATTTACAGACCTCCTTTCCTACGGGTTAACCCAAGCGAGGTTGGGCTGTCATCGGGAATGAGCATCCGCCAATCCGTCGCCAGACCGGTTTCGGCGCGGTATCGGTCGATTCCGACGAGCGTGGCTCGGCTCCCGTTGGCGAAGTTGGCCGTGAGGATGTCGTCGTGCCGCAGCACTCCAAGCAAGTCGGCGAACGGCCCGATTGAGCCCACGCGCGCCCACAGCCTGCGCAGCAGTCGGCGCCGCCAGATGGCTGGCCGAAGTGGTCATGGTCGTGGCTCCACTTGTCGCTTCTTCGATGAGCTTACGGATCCGCCCAATCTCGACGCCGTTCGTCTACAATGATGGCACCCCGCTGGGGTGAGTAGCCTCGGCTCAACGACCCCGGCATCTGTCGGGGTCGTGTCGCGTGCGGGCAGCCTTGGGTCGCAAATTGACCAACCCGGGGTCATGTCGATGAACCCACTCTTGAGGTGCGACTCGGTTTGGGCGCTTTGCGGACGGCATCGTGCTCGGCCCGGATGCGACGGAGCAGCACTGACGCTGGCTCATCCGTGGCGTCCTGCGGCAAGAGCCTGCCTTCGAAGGCCGCCTTCAAGATCGACCGACGCAGCGCGGCCGATCGGGCGAGGCCAGCGTCCACGGTGCGCTCGCACGCGTCGATGAAGGAGAATTGTCGCTCGACTTCCGCAACGATTCGGTTTTGTTCGGCCCCCGGCGGGACTGGCACGACCAGCGGCTTCACGTCCGTGTGATTGATCTGTGGAACGTTCGAACCATCACTTATTTTACGAAGGTCGAGCTGAGCAAACCAGACCCAAAGCCAGTCACCTAGATCGCCCTTAGGAACCAGTCCCATGGTGTTCAGGTCGAAGGCCGCTTCTCGACCCAAGATCCGCTTGCGGTTGGTGGCTATCGCTCCGCCTCGCTTAGGAAAGACGATGGTACCGATCGGGTAGGTCCGAAGCCTCAAGCGCTCCTGCACCTCCCGCGTTACCCACGTTCTGGACCCGGTGAGGTACACGTCGGCGGCAGCAAGGTCGCCCACTTTCATGAGAGGCACGTCACCTGATGCCGCAACGTTGTCGTCCAGCCCCTTCGGTGTGTTCCCGCTGACGACCGAAGCAAGCTCACCCATTTCGGACGTTACCCAGCCCGCCGGGCCTCCGGCTATCTGGTGCATGAACTTCACATCGAACCGACTTAGGAGTTTTGAGGCGGGTTCGTCGGTGGGGTCTTGGGGGACGAGGCGGCCGGTGACGGCGGCGGCGAG
>JANMCE010000184.1:0-13673 GCA_031360915.1 Actinomycetes bacterium
ATCGGCGCACCCGGTCAGCGCAGTGGCTTCGACATCGTTCGGACAGAAGATGTCCACGTGAGGGAGTAGGGGACCGATGTCTTGCATCCAACGACCGGTCGGATCCCAGGTCATATCGAGCGACGTCGTCATGCCAAGGACCCGTGCCTCGCGCAGCACCTCGGTCATGGGCGAACCGTCCAACGCAGGCAGAAGCAAGGCATAGCCGAGGTGCAGGTAACGCACGCCGGCGGCTGCCAAATCGGCAAGGGGCACATGCGATGCGGCGAACTCGGTGTTGGCTCCCTTGGCGTGGATAAATGAGCGCTCGCCATCGGGTAGAACGAACACAACCGTGCCTGATGTGGCCGCCGTTGAGCTTTGGCTGATCCAACGGGTATCGGCCCAGGTGGCGAGTTCGGCGGCGACCAGGTCTCCGGTGGCATCGGACCCGACGCGGCAGACGGCGAAGACCGGTTCTCCGAGCGGCCCGAGGACGCGGCCAATATTGCCCACCATGCCCGCCACCACGAAGTTCACTTCGTCCGTTATGACAAGGTGCCCGCGCTCGGGAAACTCAGTAGTCGGGCGGACGCGAACGTCCACGCAGACGTGCCCGACGACAGCGATCCTGGGCACGGCTTAGAGCAGCGCCCGGATCTGCTCGATCGCTACCGCGACATCGGGCCGTTGCCACACGTTGCGACCAACGACCACTCCCGACGCGCCAGCCGCGAGTCCGTTACGGATCGCCGTGAACAACGCCGTCGGGTCGTCCTGCTTGGCTCCACCGAGGAACACCGTGGGCACGCCCCAGGCGAGAATTTTGGCCAGCGCGTCGGGGCCTACGGCGGGGATCTTCAAGATGTCGGCCCCCAGTTCGAGTGCGATACGGGACGCGTGCACGATGATCGCATCCTGGTCGGCCGCGGGCATTGGCTCGCCGAGCCACAACGGCTCCAGCATGAACGGCACGCCCAGCATTTGTGCTTCTTTGGCCAACGACGCGGCGGTCAGGATGCTTGCCCGAACAACGTCATCATCCAGACCCCAAACGAACAACGCCTTCACTGCGTCGGCGCCGACGGCAAGGGCTTGCTCGATCCCGACAATGGGGGCGATCCCCTGGATCCGTTCCATCGCGCCGGGCACCGGTCCAAAGTACTGATGATCGACAGGCACCGTCTTTGACAACGGAGCATCGGACAGCAGCGAACCGAGAGCCCGCGCCAGACCCACCGAGATCAGCGTGCCATCCACACCGGCAGCGATCAGCGTGGCCAGCAGTTCGGACGGCCGCTCCAGCCCGGCGATGTTGCCGAATGCCAGACCGTGATCCATCGGGATGATGAGCACCTTTCGGTCGGCTGGAAGTACGCGCTGGAGCCGCTCAAGATGCGATGTCATTCGGTGAAATCTAGCGGGTTCCGTATGAGTGGGATCGGTGCGAACGTTAGCGGGCGGCGGCGTGTTGGCCGGCGAGGTAACCGAAGACCATGGCGGGGCCGAGCGTGGCGTCCCTGCGTCCCTTCGGTATGGGTCACCCCACCGTGCGCAGTGATAGCCGCCGTCAGTCCAGCAGATCCCGTACCCAAAACCAGCACATCAAACTGCTCCACGTTGCCCCCTCATTTCGCCCAATCCCTACCCCAAACGGTAGAGCCGAATGGAGAGCGATGCAAGGTCGTTACTTGAGACTGACTCCAGTTTCATCGAGGGGGTGTGGAAAGGCTCCACGCCGTTGGCACCGGCTGCCAGGCGCCGCCGGCGGCGGCGCTGGTTACGGCAGCGTCGACGAGTTCCTGGACTCGGGCGCCGACGGTGAAATCGGGATCGCAGGGCCGCTTGTTGGAAGCGGCTGTTGCCCACGCGCGGGTCATCGCTTCGGTTCTGCGAAACACGTCGTGGTAGGTATCGACAACGTCGTCGAGGCGCAAGCTGGCCGCGAGATCTTCCGGCCACGGCACCACCCGATGCGGCTCGTTGCGGCCCCGTTCGTGGAGCCGTACGACCTGCACGTGACGCCAGTCGTTGAGGGCTTCGAGCGAGCCGGTGGAACCGTGTATTTCCAGCAGATGTTTCTGCCCGAATGATGATCCCTCGGCCGCCACCGCGCTGACTTCCAAGGTGGCGACTGCGCCGCTCGCATGTCGCGTGAGGATGATGGCGTGATCCTCGGTCTGCTCGTACGGCGCACCATCGGGCCGCTCGGACTTCGGCACGAACACCGTTGCGTGCGCGCTGACGGCCACCACTTCACCGAGCAGCCAGCGAGCGAGATCGAGCCAGTGCGAACCGAGATCGCCAATCACTCCGGATCCGGCTAGCGCGCGATCCCAGCGCCATGTGTACTCGCCGCCGTGCGCGTATCCGGCGTAGTAGCGAGCGCTCATGTGGCGCGGCTCACCGATGGCCCCCTCACGGAGCAGTCGAGACACCAGTTGCGAAGTCGGCATGTAGCGATAGGTGAATGGCACCATCGTGGTGATCCCACGCGCCGCGGCAAGTCGGGCGAGGTCGAGCGCGTCGCTGGCATTGAGTGCAAGCGGCTTGTCGCACAACACTGCGAGCCCGGCTTCAAGCGCGGCGGTACTAATCGACGCGTGCGTGTCGTTCGGAGTAGCCACGATGACGGCGTCAACCTTGCCGCTGGCGAACATGTCGATGTGATTGTCGAAGACGTGCTCGATGTCCCAGCGGGCCGCCAGCTCGTCAGCCGGTTCGCGCCGCCGACCACTGATGGCCACGACCTTCGCGGCCGGATGGTTGGCGAGGGCAGGCAGATACATCGCGTCGGTCCACCAGCTGGTGCCGACGACGCCTACTCGCAGCGTCATGCCGCCACGTCCGAACGGTAGGCGTCGCGCAACGAGCGCATGTCGCATAGCTCGAACGCTTGCTCCTGTAGCCACGCGTGCCAGTCGCTACTGCTGAACAGTTCGTACTCGTCGGTGCGAACGTGGCACGAGCTGGGTTCGATGACTTCGATTTCGCCAGGAGCATTGGGATGAAACGCGCAAAACGCCAAGTCCCCCGCGGCCGTGTCGAGGAGTGTTCGATAGTCGACAGGCTGCCCTTTCAGGCGACGAAAGTTCGTCTCCAACACCGTGTCGAAAACCGGCAACCCGGCAGCACGTGCCTGCTGCACGAATTGTGAGAAGGTCTCTTCAGAAACCCCACTCAACTGGTTGTTCGGCGCGTACGCACCAAGCGTTGACGTGATCAGAACGGGCAACCGGTATTCGACACCGACGGCGACATATCGGTCACACCATTCGGGCGCGAGTGCAGAACCCATGTGGGTGTCGAGGTGCGTGACATCGATACCGGCCTGCAGCGCTCGGTCGATCTGGGCCCGCCATTCCTCCTCCACGGCGTCGGGGTGTGCGGCCTGTCGGACCTGCGCAACGCGGTGCCACAGGTAGCCGTCGCCATCCACAAGACCCGACGACGCGGAAGCGTTGCTGACGGGTCGCCATCGGTAGTGCGCCTTCTCCGCGTTCAACGTCAGGTGAACACCAACGTCGAGGCTGGCGTCGGCCGCGCCCAGTTCGGCCAGTTCGGGAAACCATGGACACGGCACCATCACCGACCCGCTTGTGATCGTGCCAGCGTGCGACAGTTCCACAAACGCTCGATTGGCACCGTGGCACATACCGACATCATCGGCGTGAATAACGAGACGGGTCATCCACACTTTCTAGTATCGGAACCGTGGGCCTCCATCATCTCTCGCCGAACACGCCTGCCGCCGAGATCGCGGAGCACATTCAGCAGCACGGCTACGCCATTGTTGACGGCGTCGTCGATGCTGATCTGCTCGACCGTCTCGACCGCGAGGTGGAACCGTTCGTGGCCGCGTCTGCTCACGGTCGTGACGTCTACGACGGTCGCCATACGCGCCGCACAGGTGCGTTGATCGCCCGTTCCCCGGCCGCGCGCGAACTGGTGATGAACTCGGTGGTGCTTGGCGCGGTGCGGGCCTTTCTTTCCCACGCGACTGCGGTGCAATTACATCTCACGCAGCTCATCTCGATTGAACCCGGTGAGACCGTGCAGAAGCTGCACCGGGATCAGATGGCGTTCGACTTCTACCCGTTCCCACCCGACTATCACGTGCAGTGCAACACCATGTGGGCGCTCACTGATTTCACCGCCGACAACGGCGCCACTCATGTTCTGTCCGGTAGCTCATCTGTGAGCGACGCTGCTGCCGACAGTCTCCCCAGTTACCAGGCGGAGATGCGGCGCGGCAGCGTGCTGTTCTACGACGGCAAAGTGCTGCACGGCGGCGGTGCGAATCGTTCAACCGGCGTGCGTCGAGGCGTGAATATCACGTACGCCGTCGGTTGGGTTCGACAGGAGGAAAACCAGTTCCTGGCCTGTCCTCCTGAGATCGCACGCACACTCCACGATGATCTGCTTCACCTGATGGGATATCAGCAGGGCGCGTTCGCACTCGGATATGTGGGAGATCAACAGGACCCGTTGTCTTACTTGCGGGGAGAGGACGGCAAGGTGAAAGTCATCGGCGACATTGCCGAACAACATCCCGACGCCCGAGACTTCGTGCGCGACCTCGAGTGACGAGGGCTAGGCCACCACGCAACGATTCACAAACGTCACGTCCGGGTACTTGTCGAGGAACGCCGTGATCCGCGCGATATTCTGCTCCAACGACATCGTCACCAACTCACCATGCTCATGCCGCAAACAAGGATCAGCAATGAACCGCCGCGCCGCCTGCGCATTGCGCGCCAAGTAGATCTAGTTGATGCACTCATCAAGAAACGCCACCAAATCCATCCCGGACCGTAACAGCGCGGCGGACTGCCGTGGACCTTCTGCCGACCTCCGGCGGGCACTTCGCGATCTCGGCTTTCCGATAAGTTCAACGCGGCCCTGGTCTCGGAGAGAACCCAGCGCTGACGCCACCGCTTGCGATGGAACGTTCAGCATTCAATGAGCTGCCCGTCGTCGTCAGTTGATCGAGGCTCAGCGATCAGATCGGACACCCTGGCGAAGGTTTCATCGGTCTGTGCAACCCTTAATACACAGAACTACACACAGAACCCTCCCTGTCTCTGTGGGGGATACACAGCGAGGTTGGGAATATCGCAGGGCGGATGGGCGTTTGAGGCGCGATGGGATACAACGACGCACCTGACGGCTGGTGGAAGACATTCATCCAGCAGATGCCTGCTCGCACGGCGAAGCTTGGCATCGTGCGGGCCGACGGGAGTGCGCATGTGGCGCCGGTATGGGTCGACCTCGATGGGGACGACATCATCTTCATGACCAGCGCCGACACCATCAAGGGCAAGGCAATTCTGCGAGACGCCCGAGTCAGCCTGTGCTTTGACGATGAGCGGCCGCCCTTCTCGTTTGTCACTATCGCCGGTACGGCCACAACCGACACGGATCCCGACCGGCTCCTCTATTGGGGCACACGTATTGGTGGTCGCTACATGGGAGCCGACAACGCCGACGCCTACGGCAAACGCAACGCCGCGCCACCCGAAATGGTCATCCGCGTCACCCCCACCAAAATCGTCGCCAAAAAAGACATCGCCAGCTAGCCAGGCCTTCGCAATTAGCCAGCTTCACGGACGGTCGGCGTCGGCATCGAGACAGAGGTACCGGAAGCACAGCTAGCAGCGACGCGGCCTTGACGTCGCCGACGGACCAGCAACGGGATTGCCAACGCCGCAACCAGGAAACCAACCAAGCCGAAGCGCAAGACGCCGAAGGCGGTCCCGAGGCCGATCGCACTGAGGAAGCCGAGGATGGGCGCCGCGCAGCACACACCGCAGGCGGCGACAGCAGCAGCGGTCATGGTCTTGTCTTGCTTGTTCATGGCACAACTCCAAAGAGGGGTTCGAGGGTTTCGATAGGTCCGAGGACGTCAAGACCGATACCGCGATGATCAACGGTGATGGCGAAGGAAAAGAAGCGGCAACAGTCCTGCTCCGCCACCGCAAGCCGCGTGAGTTCCGTTACGTCGACAGATGCGTGAAACGAAAGATGCAGTCCACCGACGGCGGCCGACCGCGACGAGACGTACCTGTCGAGAAGTCGTTGCCACTCGGCCACGCGATCCTTGGCATCACTTGCGCTGAGCGTGCACGCAATCGGTATGTTGCCACCGGTCATTGGTTTAGGTCCGAGCGTTATGGCGGTAGTAGTTGCGGTTGCAACTACTTGGAGGCAGCCGCATTCGTCATCGCACGAACCGATGGGGCGATGCCGCTCAAGGGCTTCGGCCGCCGAACGTAGCTCGTCGCTCAACGTACGAAGCGCGTCAATCTCCACCTCGGCGGCGGCACGCTTTTCCTCAACGAGTCGCCGCAGGCGATCTTGGACGGGGCCGCACTCACCACCCTCCCAGGCAATCGTGAGGTCGGCAATTTCCTCCAACGAACAGCCCAGCTGCTTGGCCCGTGAGATGAACGCAAGGCGGTCAACCGTTGCCTCGTCGTACATTCGATAGCCGCTGGTCGTACGAGATGCCGCAGGTAGCAGCCCGATCTGCTCGTAGTAACGCAGCGTCGCGGCCGAAACGCCCGCCAAGGTTGCCACCTGTGCAATCCGATATCCCGTCTTCATGCAAGCAGCCTAAACCTTCAAGCCCACATGAAGGTCAAGGGAGACCTGACGCCGAGTTGGCGCAGCCAGCCTTCACGTACTCGCCAACGTCGAATCCGCCGCGTGCAGCCGAGATGGAAGCTGCCGAGCGCCTAAATCTGCCGGTGTTGAATCGGCTTCGCGCGGTCGGCGAGGCGTATGTCGCCTTCGCTCGCCGAGAACCGCACGTGTTCCGGCTGATGATGAGTGACGTCAACCTCGACCGCTCGAATCCCGTGTTCAAGGCTGTCAACGGTCGCTCGTACGGTCCGCTCTATCGGCAGATGCAGCTGCTCTGCGACGTCCATACCGACACGCCCGAGTTCACCTCCCGTGTCACGCTCGCTTGGTCGACCGTGTGCGGATTAGCCCGCCTCATTCTCGACGGTCCCCTTCGCGATCAGTTCGACGACGACTCGAAGCTCCCGTCGATTATCGGCGCGCTCGGCCCGTCCCTTCTCGCGCCGCTTGCCTAAGGTTAGCGGATGGGGAACTACGACGTTCTGGTGATCGGTGGGGGCATGGCGGGTGTGTCTATCGGCTTTGAGCTGGCCGCCGATCGATCGGTCGGCCTGGTCGAGATGGAGCCGACACTGTCGTTCCACACGACGGGTCGGTCGGTCGCGACGTTCCTCGAAAGCTATGGCGGTCGTACTATCCGATTGCTCACGACGGCGAGCCGCTCGTTCATGGAAGAACCACCGAACGGGCTTGACCGCTCGTTGCTTACGCCGATCAACGTTGTGTGGGTCGCTCCGCAGGGTGAGGCCGATGACATCCGAGCCATGGCCGACGCGGTGCGCGAGTTCGTGCCGGTGCAGCTGCTTACACCCGATGATGTCGATGAACTCGCCCCGGTCTTCCGGCCGGGTTGGGTGGAGATGGGCTTACGCGAGCCGGGTGGTAGCGAGGTTGATGTTGCGGCATTGCATGATCTGTACGCCACCGGCCTGCGTCGGCGAGGCGGAGAGATCCACACTTCGGCAGGCGTTGCGAAAATGGAGCGCGTCGGCAACCGATGGCATGTTGCCGACCACGCGGGCAATACCTACGATGCCGCAGTCGTGGTCAACGCGTCCGGCGCGTGGGCTGATGTCGTTGCCGGACTCGCAAGGGTGAAGCCGGTGAACATTCGTCCGCTGCGTCGTACCGTTTTCACCTTTGCACCGCCCACCGGGCTCGATCCGCACCGTCTACCGCTTGTGGGCGACGTCAACGGCACCTTCTACTTCAAGCCCGAAGGCCAACAGATTTTGGTATCGCCTGCAGATGAGGTTCCCTCTGAGCCATGCGATGCGAAGCCCGAAGAGATCGACATCGCGATGGCGATCGACACCATCAACAAAGCGACCACGTTCGATGTGCGTCACGTCCGGTCGTCCTGGGCCGGTCTGCGCAGCTTTGTGGCCGACCGCACGCCCGTCGTCGGTTTTGACGATGATGTGGAGGGCTTCTTCTGGTTTGTCGGTCAAGGTGGCTACGGCATCCAAATCGCGCCGGCGTTAGCCGAGGCCGGTGCGGCACTTGTCTGCACGGGTGACCTTCCCGCCCGACTCCTTGCACGAGGGTTGGATGCCGCATCCCTCGGCAGAGCTCGGCTGGCTGGCCTTCCCGACCTCACCCCACATTGACATATCGTTGCAGTCGCAACTACATGCCACGCAAGACTACCCGGCGGCTATTCGGGCCAGGAGGTTTTCGGGAGGAAGTGCGGCTGTCTCGAAGAAGCCGAAGAACTCGCGGGTGGATCCGGTGAGGTAACGGTCTCTGCTGCCGCCCATGCGTTTGTCGAGGGCGCTTCCGTGCTGTGCGCCGTCGGCGTCAAAGGGGAAGGTGTGGAAGGTGGGCCAGGTGCCGTTGATGTCCATCTGCATGGCCCGCTGGCAGCCCATATTTACCAGCGACTGCGCCAGCGTCTTGGCGTCCACTTTGCCGACCGCTCCGTACATCAAGCGTCCATCGGCCAACTGGCAGATGGACGATCGCAACACGAACAACACGTTGCCGAAGTCGGCGCCCCACCACGTGTCACTGTGCGAGTCGACCATCGACTTGCCGTTGTCGACGAGCAGCGGAAGGTTCTGGCGGAACGACGTCCATGAGCCGTCGTCTTTGATGTCGCGGCCGAACTCGCCGATAGTGATCTTGCCGGTCTTGCTGATGGCGACCGTGCCTTGGCCATCCTTCAGTTCCTTGACCGATCGTCCCTCGTTCTTGTAGCCACCCTTGATGTGCTCGAAACGGAAGCCGCCGTTGAATGCGCCAAGAAGCATGGGCTGCAAGTCCTTGGGCACCTTGTTGCCGAGTTGCCAGTCCTTTCCGCCAGGAATATCGGAGCCGTTGAACATTGCGGCTGTCGTGGTGGTCTGGTCGATGAGGGCGAACGAGCCGACCACGGCGGGAGACTCGGGTAGCGGCCGTATGGCGGTGGCCCAGATAACGTCGTGACCACCTGCCCTGACCAACGGATGCCAGACGCCCTCGTTTTCGAGTGCAGGCTCCACGAATGGCGTCTTGTTGACCGGCGCGATCTGCCAGGCGGGAATGGTAGTGGTGGTGGGCGGCAGCGTAGTGGGCGGCACGGTGGTCGCAGGCACCGTGGTGGCAACGGTGGTAGCCGCGGCAACCGTCGTTGTGGTTGCGGCGATGGTCGTGGTGGTGGGGGGCAGGGTCGTGGTAGTCACGGCGACGGTGCTGGTGGAGACAAGCGATAGCGTGGAAAGTTTGAGCTCGACGGCTGCCGTCTTGGACGGCGCCTTGCCGTACTTGGCCCGTTCGGCGAAATCGACAACCGGTCCCAACCGGTGATTCCGGGCCCAGGTGACGGCGCGCTGGGCCGTCGTATCGCCGTTGTCTCGGAGCACGAACGAGCCAAACGACCAGGAAATCGTGGCAAAGGCAACGATGGCGGCCGCCAGGATGGTTCGCGTGACGGGGCCTTGCGGCAGCTGCAGTTTTGGCCGCGAGGGCACTCGAATTTCCTCCACCGGGACACCATTTGCGGCTTCTTAACGAAAGCTTACTGAGGAATGCCTCACTTGCGGTTTCACCCGGCTTACATCCGCCAACATTCTGCCGATCCAACTGGTGTCGCCGTCACCCCCGGCGCCGCAGCTCTAGGAGGATGTCATGCTGATCGTGCCGGCTGTTGTTGGAGGCTCCGCTCTTGGAGCGGCTGTTGTTTCGATGTTTATGGCCCGCGTTCGCATCCCCAAGCAGTTCCGCTCCTTCCGTGCCGGCATGAAGGTCAGCCTTTCCTGTGTCCATGCCAGCCACATGCGTTGCGATGACCATCTGCACTGCCCGTGTGGGTGCCATGACGCCGTTATCTATGCCGCCATCGCGACTCGGTGGGAAGATGCCTTGCGGCCGACCGCCGAAACAAATGAGTTCTAGGCATTTCTCCTGGACACTTGCCGCTTTCTGTCCGACGTCTTTCCTCAGGCTTAGCCAACTGCTAACCCACCAATCGTTACGGTCTGACCCATGTTGAGAAAAAAGGCGCTGGCGGCCGCAACGGCTGGGGCACTTGTACTCGCTACGGGCGCCGTTTCCGTAGCGGCACTCTCTGGCGTTCGCATCCTGGGTTTTAACGCTCCTTCGTCGGCCGGTGCGGTTCCCGCCGTTTCTGGCGCCCCTGCGTCGGTCCTGATCGTGAACAAGAAGCACGTCGTCACGAAAAAGGGTGCGCCCGGTCAGCCGGATACCACCATTCTCGTGGATGACACGGTGCCGACCGCACCGGCGACCGCGGCCGACCCGGGCAGCGGCGTCCCCCTCGTAGTGAGGTCCGCTTCCGCGGCGCCCGATGCCCCCGACGGTACGACGTCTACGCCTTTGGCTTCACAGCCTTCGAGCTCGGCCGCCTCCGCTACTCCAACGTCGCCCGCTGCCGGTAGTTCTGGCCGGACTCCCGCAAGCCAGTCTCCGGCGAGCGGGTCGTCGGCGAGCGGGTCGTCAGCGCCAAGCGCTGCGACGACGACAGCTACCACCTCGAAGCCAGCGACGGTTACAACGCCCAAGCCGGCGACGACTACCACGACCACCGCTGCTGCTGCGACGACTACCACGACGACGGCTGCACCGATCGTCACGACAACGACCACCACGGCTGCACCGGCAGTGACCACGACCACGACAATCGCGAAACCAGCCAAGTACACCTCATCGGGCCAGGTCATTCCCACGTCGTGGCAACTGTCGTCGAGCTTCCTGAGTTCAGGCCAGCCGATCCCTCCGTATCCGGCGTCGTGCCGGAACGGTCAACTTGAAGACAACGGCGTATGGAACTGTGGGTAAGGAACCGACATGAGCAATGAACATCAGGACCGCCTCGATCGCCTGGCCGCCCGGCGGGCCGCAACCGCCCGCGGTACGACGCCCAGCGAAGGCTTGACCATCCACGAGTTCGATCCGGCCGCCTTTGCCGCACAACCTGCAGCGACGGCACCGATGCTCTCTGGGTTTGCACCGCCCGACCCGCCCCGCTTCATTGACCCCACCACGGCGATTGGGCACGACGATCCGCTCGGCGACCTGCGTCGAGCCAACAAGGCGAACAAGACCCGTCGCACCACGTCGGGCAAGCGGCGTCACGTGGCCGGAGCCGGACGCATCCTGTCCGCCGGCCTGTCCACATCAGCCTTCTTCGCGGGTATCGCCGCGCTGGCGGCGACGGCGCCGTCGGCTTCGGCCTACGCCAAGCAGAACGCAGCCGCTACTCCGGTCACCACGGTCGCCCCCGTCATCATTGAACGCGACGTCTACGTGGACGAAAGCGGCAACGAGATTGCGGCACCGGCCGGGACCACGCTCGCGCCCGCCGACCCCGGCGCGGTCGACGCTTCCCCTACCGTGCCCACCACGGTGGACCCCCTTGCCACCACCACCACCGTCGACGCGAACGCGTTGGCGACCCTGAGTGCTGCGGGTGTGCCGGGTGCCGATCCGTCGGTGCTCGCCGGTGCGGCAGATCAGGCGCCGGGTAGCCCGCAGGCCGCCACCCCAGCCGGTACACAGGTCGCCAAGCCAGCAGGGTCAAGTGCTGCGCCCGCAGCAGCGGCCCCCGCTGCCGGTCAGCCGACCGCACCGTCCCCGGCCCCCGCCGCCGCGGCGCCCAAGCCCAACGCGTCGGCTCCCGCCCCGGCGCCTGGCCCGGCGCCCGCTCCTGCGGCTGCTCCGGCCCCTGAGCCGGGGCCCGCTCCGGCCCCTGCGCCCGCACCCGCTCCGGCGCCCGCACCCGCCCCGAAGCCGACCGCCGCACCGGCCCCGGCGCCCGCTCCGGCCCCGGCACCGGCTCCGGCACCCGCGTGCACCGGGAGTAAGTGCTAGGGAAGTTCAGACTTTTCGCCTCACCCCATCAACAGCCCAAAGGTTCTCCGCCCGGAACCTTTGGGCTGTTGCGCGTCTCCTGTCGTGGTGATCCAACTGTTAGTCGGCCGGCTATCGGGGCGCGAACTCTTGCCTCGATGCGGAAGTTCGTTTCCCCTCCGTTGGCCAAGTGCTAACGACGACCTCGGTACCTTCGTTTCAGAGCACATGACCGGCAACGGTCGCCGTTCTCGGTCACCGCACCGAAAGCTCACCCACGCGACAGAATTGAAGGAACACCTTATGAACAACGACCAGCAGGATCGCCTCGATCGACTCGCTGCCGCCCGTGGAGGCGCCCGCCCATCAGCCGACCCCGTAGCCACCACGGCAACGTCTGTCTCCGGTTTCGCGTCGCCAGACCCGACAACACGGATCGATCCCACCATGGCGATCGGTGCAACGGACCCCCTCGGTGACCTGCGTCGCGCCAATCAAGCGAACAAGACCAGTCGCACCACAGCCGGCAAGCGCAAGCGCAACCATGTGGCTGGTGCTGGTCGTGTCCTCGCTGGCGGACTGTCGGCCAGTACGTTCCTGGCCGGCGTCGCCGCGCTCGCCTCGGCCACTACTGCGCCGTCGTCGTCGGCGTCAAAGGTCCCGGTCACCACCGCCGCGCCGGTCATCGTGGAGCGAGACATCTACGTCGACGAAAACGGCAATGAAATTCCCGCACCGGTCGCCGCAACCCTGCTCGCCGGTGCCCCCTCCGCCGAAGTCGCCGCACCAGCCACGACGGTTGACCCCGCTGCGCCGACCGCCACGGTCGACCCGGCCGCCGCGATCGCGGGCACTGCTGCTGCCGACCCGGCTGCCGCTGCGGCCGATCCCGCCGCTGCTCCCGCTCAGCAAGCCAGTCAGTCCGCGGTCAAGGCCCCGGCACCCGCCGCCAAGCAATCCAATCCGGCTGCCCCTGCCCCTGCTCCCGCCCCGGCACCGGCGGCCGCCCCTGCTCCCGCCCCGGCACCGGCCCCAGCGAACGTACCTGCTCCTGCCCCGACGAACGCACCTGCTCCGGCCCCCGCGCCAGCACCGGCTCCGGCCCCCGCGCCAGCGCCGGCCCCGGCCCCGAAGCCCGCACCCGCTCCCGCTCCCGCACCGGCTCCGTCATGCGCCGGGAGTAAGTGCTGATGTCGGCATGGGCGAGCCGCCAGTGGCGGGCACTGGGCTGCCCATGCGAGTTGTTGGTCTATGGCGAAAACGCGGAAGCTGTGGCCGACGATGCCGTAGTCGAGGTCGAACGGCTTGAAGCGTGCTGGTCACGTTTTCGACCCGAGAGCGAACTCAGCGAGCTGAACCGTTCGCAGGGTCGGTGGTTCCCCGTATCACCGACCCTTTGGGATGCCCTCGACAAAGCCCGCTGGGCCTTCAGCGCCACCGAAGGTCTTTTCGACCCAACGGTGCATGATCGCCTGGTTGATCTCGGTTACGACCGAACCTTCCGGGACATGGCCGCAACCGGAACCGAGGAGCTGTCAGCGTCGATGGCTCCCATTGGTTTCGGTGCGGTCGTCTTCGATGACAAGGCGCGCGCCATCCAACTTCCAGACGATCGAGCTATCGATCTCGGCGGTATAGGCAAGGGCCTGGCCGCCGATCTCGTCACGGCATCCGCCATCGCGAAGGGTGCTACCAGCGTGTGCCTCGGTCTTGGTGGTGACATTCGGGTCCGCGGACCGGGCCCCGATGCCGATGCCGCA
>JANMCE010000231.1:0-3675 GCA_031360915.1 Actinomycetes bacterium
GGCGACTTCGCCTTGCTCGTTGAGCGCCGGAAACACCGTGCCCATCCCGCCGCCGTACGGAAGACCGCGTTGGCGTTGCATCATCTGGCGACCGGGATCCGCGCCGACGTGATTCGCTCGCAGCAGCTCGTCGGAGAACCCGCGAGCGTTGAGCCAGTCCAGCACGGGCCGACCGGCGGGTCGCCAGAGGATCTTCTCGCACGCACCGACATACCTGATCACGGTCGGGTCGAGCGGCACATCGACTCGTGCCGCAGCTGTCGGCTTCCTCGGGGCGATGGTCGGCAGCGGGAGGTCGGGGATCATGCCGGCGCGTTGGGCGAGCCAGTCGACGGCCTCGATTCGGCTGATGCGCTGGGTGCGGGTGACGAGGTCGATGGCGTCGCCGCGGTGGTTGTCGTCGCCGGACCAGCATCGCCAGCGTTCGTGGCCACGATGGTCGGTATGGATCGTGACCGACGCGTGATGGTCGTCGTGTTCGGGCAGTGGGCAGTGCCATCGACGGCCACGAGTCGCGTACATCGCTGGTTGCGCAAGGTCGTCGAGCAGCCCGGTAAGGTCCGTGCGAGCGAGAACATCATCGATCCGCCACCCCGCACCCGACCCAGCCGTCATGACATGGAACCATCGGTGAAGCCGGTCAACAACTCCCTCTGGGTAAGCACGGTCTGACAGACAGCCCCTCGCCGTTGGAGCCGCCACAGGGCACGACCTCGCACCAACTGGCCGATCCACACCCGTTCCCGCTCCGACAGCGCGAACATCTCGGCAGCGACGGCGACATGGTCTGGTGGCTGGCGGAAGATGATGCGCGTCTGGATGTCCGACATCAACCCCGCCGAAATTTTGGCGATCGACGTCCCGTCATCAGACTGCGCGGTCAGATCCGCTGGACGGTGACACACCAGCCACGTCGATACCCCATAGGTGCGGGCCAGCTTCAACGATCCCTGGAAATGGCGGGCACCATGACGCACCGCCGCCCACGCCTCATCGATCACCTGCAACACGCGCCGATCGGAGTCGCGTTGCAACGCTGCAGTAAGCCACGAGGTAGCAGCGAGCATCACGAGTGGGAGTGCGGTGTCATCGGAGTAGACGGCGGACAGGTCGATGACGAAACCGGGGCCGTCGGCCCAGTCGATGTTCACCGACGTCGGCCCGTCGAACATTCCGGCCAACGTTCGGGTGAGCAGTTTGTCCAGCGCGAACACGACTGGCGTCGCCGCTTGGGTCAGTTCGAACGGGGTTCGACGGGAGAGGGCCACGAGTTCATCGACCGGGTCAGCGACCGTGCGGGCGACATCGGTGAGGGTGAATGGTCGACCGGATCGGGCGAGCGTCGCCACCGCCCAGCCGAGCAACGCATCCTCCGTCGGGTCCAATGCTCGGCCGAGGACA
Source organism: Actinomycetes bacterium (assembly GCA_031360915.1). Classification (GTDB taxonomy): domain Bacteria; phylum Actinomycetota; class Acidimicrobiia; order Acidimicrobiales; family Ilumatobacteraceae; genus JANMCE01. Next base: position 1,402 of record JANMCE010000231.1, read on the forward strand.
CCAGCGACGAGCGCGTCGGCGAGGGATTGACGATTGACGGTTTCGGTCGGGTCGCCGCGGTGGTCCATCGGATTGAGCCGGTCGGTCCCGCCGGGATGAAGTCGGATGACGGACAGTCCGTGAGCTTGAGCGAATGGGGTGTACTCACCTTTCGGGTCGAGGATCGTGACCATCCGCCGTCGCCCGTAGACAGCCAACTCTCGGCCGAGGAACGCCTTCACCAACGCCGACTTCCCGGAGCCGATGTCGCCGGTGACGATCACGTTCGGGTTCGTCAACACCCCGCTGGCGTAAAGCTCGAACGGATCGAAGTACCAGCCCGACCCACCACCGGTGACGTTCACCCCGATATACGGCCCGCGTTCACCGATCGAGGTATCCGTGTGGCATGGGTAGACGGAAGCGAGGTGCGCCATCGTCGCCCGATGCCGATCCACCCGCAGGCCGGGTGTCCGTCCGAGGAATGGCGGCTTGTCATCCACCGACGGCTTCGACGGCGGTACCACTTTCGCGGTGGCGGTCATTGGATGCGGCGGGTTAACGCCCGACCGAGCGGGAGGGATGCGAGCCAGCCGAGTTCGTGGCGCGCGTCAAGGGGACGGAGATCAAGCAACGACTGGGCGGCGGCCTGCTCAACATCGGCGCACGCATCATCCAACGAGTCGAGATCGGTGGCGGTGACGTTGACGATCCCAACGAACTGGAACTCAGCATGACCGTCCGACAGTTCCCGTTCACGGGCTTCGACATCGACGAGACGTTTACGCTCGCGGGCGTTCACCCGGAACCCTTTCTGCGTTTTCATGTCAGCGTCCGCCTCACGAGACATCACTTCCCGGTCAGCCGCTCGGGCGGCTCTACCCATCGGCACCGGCTCCAAGATCACGGTGATTGTCCGCACGGCCTGCGTGCCGGTGAGCAGCTCGTTCAACCAGTCCGAGCCGACCGGGAGTTGTGGCCAACTCGCGACACGGTAGGAACGGTGGAACGCGCCGTCGACCCGATTGTGTGACCAGTCTGGTTCGACGACCATCGGCCCCCACTCCAACGCCCCACGCCGTGCCGCAGCAGCTAACGACCGGGTGAGGACAGCGATCTGCGGACCGCGTGCAGGGTCGGAACGCACCCTGATCGCTGCCGATAACTCGATCGCATCCAACGGTGGATCAACGGTGAGACCGGCGGCGTCAAGCCGCGCGGCGAACAGGCGGACTTCGTCCATCAAGGTCTCCACCCCCGCACCGAAACGGGATGTGATCGATCGGCGGGTACGGATTTTGCGGAGATCGGCGGTGATGGTGACGAGCACGTCATGGGCGATGGTGACGGGTGCCTGTTCGTCGACGAGGGCGAGGTAGTCGAGGCTGGCCGGATCGTCACGCCGCCCGCGGATCCCGACCGATTCCAGGAAATCGACATGCGCCGCCGATGTCACGGGGTGGGCCCATTCCTGCCACGCGATCGTGGTGATCGCCGAACGCTCCCGGGCGAACGGGCTCAACGCGCCGGACCAAGCCGACAGCATCGTGTCTTGCTCTCGGGCGCTGGCCAACGGGAAGCCGTGGCCGTGGACGCGTAGGACGGCGGTGATCGTTCCGGCTTTGCGGTCACGCACCATCGCCGTCGGCCTAAGCGCACCCGGCTGTGGCGGTGTTTCGGTGAGTTCCAAACCTGCGAGTACGTCGGGGAGCGCGCCGCCGGTGTTGTCGCCGAGGAGCGGTGGGCGGACCCAGCGACGGCGACGCAACAACCATCGCTTCGTCAGATTCGCGCCCGGCACAAGTGTCTCGGTCAACGGTGCGCCGCGCCAGCGACCAAACGCGATCGAGACACCAAGCACTGGTCCGACGACACCGACGACGGGCGGTAGCCCGGTCTGCAACGTCGCTGCCAGGAGGAGGACGCCGGTCGCTAGCGGGATTGCTTGTCTCGATGAAAGACCGAGGAGCAGTCCGGGGCGTTGGGAGTCGCTGAACCTGTAGGTGCGGGCATCATCGCTCATGATTCACTCGCCGGTTGCTCCGCCGTCGGTGTCGCAGCGGGGGAGCTTGCGTCAGACGTTGTGCCGCTCGATGAGGCAGTTTCGGACGACTGCCCGATAGGACGGCTCGCACCTGTGGGTGCCGAGTCTGGCGGCGTACCGCTGCCAGAGTTCGCCCTCGCTGGAGTAGTTGAAGCTGTGCGGCCGATCGACGAACCCGAACCTTGCCCCGACGAACGTGATGGCCCAGGCGTGGAAGCACCACCTCGGCCCGAAGCCGACGGCGGGGTCGA
>JANMCE010000314.1:0-4891 GCA_031360915.1 Actinomycetes bacterium
GTGACGCCGTAGCGCTCTAGCTGGAGTGCTGCGAATGCCGGCGAGGCGATGCCGAGCGGGTGAGCAGCTGCGCAGATGTCGTGACGCACGCCGGGCACGTCGAGTTCCGTCGTACGGCAGCCTCCGCCAACGGTGTCGGCCGCCTCCAAAACGCAGACCGACCAGCCGCGGGTAGCCAGGCGCGCCCCTGCCGTCAGGCCGTTTGGACCCGCGCCAACGATAACCGCATCGAATGCCGTCAAGAGACCTGCGGGAGGGTCTGTCTATGAGTCACCGTGGTGCTCGTCCGGCTGCTTCCGCCTCGGATAGGACATCCCGCAAGGATCTGCCCGTAGCTGCCGCGGCCGTCAACGCGTCGTCTTGCTCGACCTTGACGCGATCGGCGCTGCGCTTGATGCGGATGACGTGGCCGTCAACGCTGACCGTGCCCTCCGCGCGCGCCTGCGGCCAACGTTCGGCAGTCGTTGCTCGTACGCCGAGCGTGCCTGATTCTCTGATCAGCACTGCACGAATCTCGGCTGCCTTTGCGGGATCACAGAGTGCGTGCAACGTGTGGGCAGGGCGGCCCTTCTTCATCACAATCGGCGTAGCCCAGGCGTCATGTGCTCCAGCCTCAAGCAGTGAAGTAATTGCATATGCAAGCACTTCTCCGGTTACGTCATCGACGTTGGCGGCCAGCTCGACCGCCGGTACACCCGAATTGTTCGCCAGTGTCTGCTGCCCGACGATCACTTGCACGAGGTTGGGCCGCTCGGCCATGGTGCGGCCGCCCGCGCCGTAGCCGACGTGCTCGACGGTCATGGACGGGATCGGGCCGAACGCCGTCGCGAGAGTTGTCATGAGCGCGGCGCCGGTTGGGGTGGTGAGTTCCATAGGAAGCTCCAGGCCATAGGTGGGTGCGTTCGCTCGGGCGAGCAGGCCGACAACCGCCGGCACCGGGTTGGGGAGGATGCCGTGGTCGGCCCGCACAGTGCCAAGTCCCTGAGCGATAGGCGAACAGTATACAGCGTCCACACCCAAGTCTTCTAGGGCGGCGCAAACCCCTATGACGTCCACGATTGCGTCCAAACTGCCAACCTCGTGGAAGTGGATGTCGTCGACCGACGTGTTGTGAATGGCGGCCTCCACCTCGGCCAGCGCCGTGAAGGCCTTCAGGGCTCGGGCGTGGACCCTGGTGGGCAGTTGAGCATCGGCGAGCAGGGTGCGGATGTCCGCGAACGAGCGCTCGTGGGTGGTGTCCTCCACCGCTACCAACGCGCGAGTCGCGCCAATACCGTTCCGCTGCGTACGTTCCTTCGCAAGTGACCAACCGGCGATGGGCAGGTGCTTGAGCGAAGCGTTGACGGCATCAACGTCGGCACCTGCGTCGAGCAGGGCGCCCAGTGCCATGTCACCGGCCACACCCGAGAAACAGTGGAACCACGCGACGGTGGTCATGCGACCGGCTTGCTGATGCGGTTTCGAACTTGCGACAATTTCGGTCGCCTCACGACCGGTATTGTCGCAAAATTGTCGACGTGCATCACGAGATTGGTCCGTTGAAGAGGCGAGCGACTGCGCACGCTGCGCCGAAGCCGTTGTCGATGCCGACGACGGTGACGCCACTGGCGCAGCTCGACAGCATCGCAAGCAGTGCCGTGACGCCTTCGAACGATGATCCGTAACCAACGCTGGTGGGCACTGCGATGACCGGCACGGCGGTGAGTCCACCGATCACACTGGCGAGTGCGCCTTCCATACCCGCTACCGCGACGATGGCGTCGGCGGCCGCGAGGGCGTCGACGTGGGGCAGGAGGCGATGGATGCCCGCGACACCGACGTCGGTCAGTCGCGTCGGCGTATAGCCATACGCGGTGAGAATGGTGGCGCACTCGTCGGCCACGCTGAGGTCGGCCGTGCCTGCGGCGGCGATGATGATCCGTTCCTTGTGGGTGGCGGGTGCCGCCCGCCAGACAAGGGTGGCTCCGAGCAGCTGGCCACTGGGATGTTCGGCCAAGGCGGCTTTGGCTTGATCTTCGGTTGTCCTGGTAACGATGACCGGCCCCCTGCCATTGGCGAGCAGTTCACCAACGATGCCAACCACCTGCTCCGGCGTCTTGCCCGGCCCGTACACGGTTTCCGGCTGACCTTGGCGCAGCGCACGGTGGTGGTCGACGCGTGCGTAGCCCAGGTCGGCGAACGGCAGCCTGCGCAGCTGCGCCACGGCGTCATCGGGCGCGACGGAACCGTTTGCAACAGCCGCCATGATGCGGGCGAGATCGTCGACGTCCACCGCTCCAGTGTGGCGGGTGGGACAACTCGGGGCCACATTCGCCCTTGGTGACCTAACCTTTGCGTCGTGCCAACTGTTGATGTGACCCAGCGCCGGATCGGTTTCCTCGGACCGCGTGGCACCTTTACCGAGCAGGCCCTGTTGAGTCAGCCCGACCTTGCCGCCGGTGTCTTGATGCCGATGCGGTCCATGCCAGACGTGCTGTCGGCGGTGGAAGCGGGTGAGGTTGATCTGGGCTTCATCGCCATCGAGAACTCGATCGAGGGCACTGTCAACATCTCGCAGGACGAGCTGGTGTTCAACCACGACCTCCTTATCCAGCGCGAAGTCGTGCTCGACATCGAGCATTGTCTGCTTGCCTTGCCCGGTACGAAACTGGAAGACGTGAAGGTCGTGCTATCGATCTTGGTTGCCACTGCCCAGTGCCACGAGTGGGTGAAGACGAATCTGCCGTTGGCCGACCGTCGCGCAGCCGACTCCACCGCCGGTGCTGCACAAACTATTGCGGAAGAAAAGCTGGTCGGCGTGGCTGCCATTGCGCCCCGCGTTTCTGCTGCGATGTACGGCCTTGATGTTGTGGCGGGCAACATCGCTGACCATCCTGGCAACCAGACGCGGTTCGTGGTCGTTGCCCGTTCGGGCATTCCGCCCGCAACTGGTCACGACAAAACGTCGATCGTTGTGTACCAGCGCGCTGATGAGCCCGGCTCGCTCATTTCCATCCTGGCCGAGTTCGCCGCCCGCCGTATCAACCTGAACAAGTTGGAGAGCCGCCCCACGAAGGCCGGCGGGCTCGGTGATTACTGTTTCGTCATCGACGCCGAAGGCCACATCGAAGACGAAGTGCTGGCCGACGCGTTACGTGATCTGCACGCCAAGCAAGGCGGAGTGAAGTTCCTCGGTTCTTATCCGGCCGCCGGCCGAGATGCCCACGACATCCGCGCCCACGCCGATGCCACCTGGCAACGCGCCGACGACTGGATCAACGACCTCCGCCGCCGCATCACGGCGTAACCCACCAACTCGCCATCGTTCGCCCTCCAACCTGACCTTATTTGCCAGTCTCCGGCTCGATCTGGCCGGGGTTGGAGGGTAAACAGGGGCGAGTTGGAGGGCGGGTGTGCCTAAGATGGTCGACGGAACGGTGGCAGAGCGGCCGAATGCACCCGCCTTGAAAGCGGACGTACCGAGAGGTACCGAGAGTTCAAATCTCTCCCGTTCCGCTCTCTGTCGTAAAAGGCCAGGTCACAGGCTTTTAGGTCTCGGAATGGCAGCAACCGTGGCAGCAACGGCCTCTACTTGTGGTTCAGCAGATAGACCATGACGCCAAGAGCGACAGCGGCCCAGCAACAGAAGCGGATGAGGCTGGTAACAACCTTCCACCGTGCGAAACGTTGGGCGCCTTGGTGCTCGGCGATCCGTTTGACGACGTTCTCCTGAGTCGGGATCTCGGCGCGAGCCTTGTAGTTCAGCGCGTCGACCACTTGAACCACGGCCATCCATACGGCCCCGGTCAGAATCAGCCACGGGATTCCCGACAGGTCGGCGGCGAACAGCATGAGTGCAGAGCCTACGGAATCAGACCGCGCACATTGTCGATAGGCGATGAGCCGCGCTACTTCCCATCGCTGACCCCACTCAATGCCTCGGCCTCGACATCGAGCGCCAACGATGCGGCGATCTTCTGAACCGCCGAACGGCTAGAGGCTGCGCATCTCGCTCGGCATCGGCGCAGGCAGCGGTTTGGCTTCCGAATCTTTCGGCATGGACCGATGAGACGTAAAGGCTTCCTGCTCGACGAGCTTCTTTTCGATGCGTTGGGTCGCCTTGTGCACCGCTCCCACCTTTTCGATGATCTGAGCGACCGCAAAGAACGGAAGGGCAGTCACCAGTACGCCTCCGAAAGCACCGGCGAACAGTAGCCCGTTGAACTCCTTCTCTCCGTAGTCACTGGTCTGCCCGAACGTTGTCGCGAGAACTAAGGCCCCAATCGAGCCGAGTACCAACACGAGCACACCAAGAAACGTCCAGCCCCCACCCATTGATGAACTGTCCACATCCACCGTTGAACTGTCCAGATCCACCGTTGAATTGTCCGCATCCACCATCTGACTCCGTTCACCGCCGGTGCACGAATCATGACACGGTGCCGCATAGTGTGTCGATGGGGTGTCGCATGAGATGCGATTGTCACCGATTGCCTGACGGTACATCGGCCAGGGCGAAAAGCGGATCGTACGGGTCGATGGTGATCAGCCGCGCTATCTCCCGTGGCTGACCAACCCAGTCAACGCCTCGGACTCGGCATCGAGCGCAAGGGACGTAGCGATCTTCTGAACTGCTGAACGAGTGAACGCGCCACCGATGCCGTTGCGATGACCCTCGGCGTTCAGCCGGCTTGCAATCTCGGCCAGCGACAGGCCTTCACGACGAAGACCAGCTACCCGCATCCGCACCAGCGGTGACAGCGTGGTCGGTCGGCCGAGTCGTGCGCCACGTGCCTTCTTGGCGGCGAGCGACGTTTGACGCGACGTCCGGCGAATGAACACCGGCCGCTATGTGGGGCGGGGCACCGGCTCGGCGCAAGTACTCGATCAGCGCAGGGACGAAGGTGCCGAC
>JANMCE010000317.1:0-4861 GCA_031360915.1 Actinomycetes bacterium
GTGACGCAACCGTCGTACACCGAGGAGTTGGAAATCGCCCGGCGCATGGGCGTTCGCCCACCGACCCCAGAGATGGTGTTGACCAACGAGCAGCTCATCGCGCTTCAGACCCAGGCCGACGACATCTTCGTGCATCACGCGGTGCAGGAGTACGCAGTCCGCCTGGTCATGGCGACGCGTGATCCGAAGACGTGGTGGATGGACGACCTCACCCCCATCATCGCCCTCGGCGCCAGCCCGCGCGCCACGCTCGGCCTGCTGTCGGCCGGTCGGGCCCTGGCCGTACTGCGCGGCCGTCGCTTCCTGTTGCCGCAAGACATCGCCGAGGTTGCGCCCGAGATTCTGCGCCATCGCATCATGCTCTCCTATGACGCGCTTGCCGATGGCATCAGGGTCGATGATGTCGTGCAGCGCATCATTACCGGCACCGAGGCACCGCGTGTCGCGCCCCAACAGGACGCGGGTAACGCTATGCCAACCTTCCCACCACCGTCGCAGTGGGCTGCCCGATGAGCGACGAAGCGTCGTCCCAGCGGGTCTGGTGGCGGCGGTCCCAAACCGCGGTTGCGCCCCCCGCCGCCGACGTGCCCGACATCGCCACGCGTGCCGCCTATCTCCGCCGTCTCGACCTCACTATCAAAAAGCGACTCGACGGACTTCTGGCCGGTGAATTTCTCGGCATCCTTCCCGGTCCGGGTACCGAGCGTTCCGGTGGTCGCATCTACGGACCGGGTGACGATGCCCGTCGCATCGACTGGAGCCTCACGGCCCGTTCACTGGCCCCGCACATTCGCACGACTGATGCCGATCGAGAACTCGAAACGTGGCTCGTTGTGGACCGTTCCGCCAGCCTCGATTTCGGTACCACTGTTCGCGAAAAGCGTGAACTCGCTTTGTGCGCGGTGGCGGCGTTCGGCGCGTTGGCGCAGCGCGGTGCGAACCGCATTGGCATGATGGTAAGCGGCGGCTCCGAACTCGTCCGCTTCGATCCAAAGGGCGGAAGCGCATCGCTGTTCGGCATGTTGTCCCGTCTTGATCGCATGCCACGCTCAACGCCATCACCCGACGCGACAGCGTCACTTACCGATGCGTTGAATCAACTGCAGCGGATCCAGATTCGGCGCGGCCAGATCATCGTGATCTCCGACTTCTTGGAACGCGACGACTGGTCACGAGCTATTCGACGCCTTGCGCTGCATCACCAGGTCGTCGCCGTTCAGGTGATCGACCCTCGCGAATTCGCGTTGCCGGCGATCGGTATCCTCGGTCTCATCGACCCTGAAACGGGCCATACCATGCACGTGCAAACCAACTCGGCCGGCCTTCGCGAACGTTTCGCGAAAGCAGCGCAGGACCGGCACAACGCCATCGCCCACCAGCTCCAACATGCCGGCGCGGCACACATCGTGTTGTCCACCGAGGACGACTGGCTGCGCGAAATCGTGCGGTTCGTGTCCATCCGACGTAGCCGCGGTGGCGGCGACGTTGCGGCCACCCAACATCATCGGCGGGTAGCGCAATGAACTTTCTGTCCGGCGGTCGGCTCTGGCTGGTACTCGTTCCCCTCCTGCTGGCTACCGCCTACGTGATGGTGCAACGTCGTCGAACGAAGTACACCGTACGCTTCACCAACCTCGATCTGTTGGCCTCGGTCGCGCCCAAGGCACCCGGTTGGCAACGTCATGTGCCGCCGATCCTCCTGCTGCTCTCGCTTGTGTCACTTGTGGTCGGTTTTGCCCGACCCACCAAGACAATCAGGGTGGCCAAAGAGCGCGGCACCGTACTGCTCACCATCGACACATCCGCGTCGATGAATGCCGACGATGTCGACCCCAACCGTCTTAAGGCGGCCGAATCCGCGGCACGGTCGTTCGTGGAAGGTCTGCCGCAGGGCCTGCTCGTCGGGCTCGTTACGTTCGACAGGAACGCCCGCCTGCTCGTTCCCCCTACCGTTGAGCATGGGCGTGTCCTCGACAGCCTCGGCTCGCTCAAGGTCGGCCCCGGCACCGCCACGGGTGACGCCATCGATCTGTCGGTGCAGGCCGTGGGCTCGGTTCCGAAGACGGCCGACGGCAAGCCTGCTCCGGCCCTGATCGTGCTCATGAGTGACGGCAAACCTACCCTGCCCGCCAACGACACGAACTTTCCAGAGGACATCGCGGTAGAGGCGGCGGCCAACGCGAAGGTGGCGGGTGTGGCCGTGGACACCATTGCGTTCGGCACCGCCAATGGCACCGTCACTATTCAGAACCAGCGCCACCGGGTGCCGGCTGATCCTGAGACCATGGCCCGTATTGCGGAAGCCAGCGGTGGCCAGACGTTTGCCGCCGAAACCGGCGGTCAGCTGGAGGCCATCTACGACCAGATCGGCCGGGCGGTCGGCTTCGACAACCAAAAGAGCGAAGTCACCGCCTGGTTCACCGGCCTCGGACTGTTGATCGCTTCGCTGGCTGCGGCTGCCGCTCTGTTCTGGACCCAGCGGATCCTTTAGGCCCAGCACTAGGCCGACCGCCGAACCGGGCGAAGAGCAATCCGTACGGCCACGTCGACCATAAGACATAACACGCCGATCAGCGCTAGGCCGACGACACGTTGCGTGCGGGGGCCAGTCGCCCACGCATCACGCACCATGAGACCAAGCCCACCGCGCAACATCTGACCGCCGACTGCGACGAGACCGACGGCAGCAACCGCTGCACTTCGTACGCCGGAACGAATGGCCAGGAGCGACATGGGGAACTCAACTCTTGTGAGTCGTGACCAACGGCTGTGGCCAAGAGTAATTGCTTCTGCAACTACATCCGGGTCAACCCGATCGAGGCCGTGCATCGTGGCGCGATAGACGAGCGCGGTCACTGACAGGGCCACGGAGCCGAGTATCACCGGACGCGACGTCACCGTCGGCATCATGCCGGAAACGATGCCAACGGCCGGCACCGCGCTGGCTACCAACGCGAAGGCGCGCAGAGGCGGATCGGCCGATCGCCATCGTCGACCCATCATGACGAGCAGCACGGCCAACCCGAACCCGATGGCGAAAGCCAGGGCCGCCCAGAGCAGATGATCTCGCGCCGATCGCAGCACATCGCCCCAGTGGAGCTTCACCCAATCTAGGTCGAACCACGACTGCGCCGAGGCGGGTATCACCGTCATACGGATCGGGCCTCCGGCAGGTAACGCGATAGGGTCGCCTGCGACAACAGACCGACCACCCGCCCCTCGTCGTCGAGACGCGGCACCATTTGCGCCGGGGACGACACGATGCAATCAAGCGCCCGCTGCATAGTGTCATTGGCTCGCACGCTGCCGCGCACAGCGACCAGCGGCACTTCGGTGACCGGGCCGATGTCGGACAGCCGTTCAGTATCAGCCCAACCGAGTGGCCGGCGTTCCTCGTCGACCACAAGCACCCATGACGTGTCGGATGCTGCTCGGCGAGCCTGGCGCGCCGTGGCCGTCACCGGGATCACCGACCGATCGTCGACTGGTATGTCTTCAACGGTGACGAACGCGAGGCCGCGCAAACCGAGAGCGGAACCGAGCAGAGACTCGACCCCGGTGGACGGCCGGGACAAGATCTCCAGCGGCGTACCCGACTGCACCAACACACCATCGAGGAGGAGCAGCACCCGGTCACCCAGCTCAAGCGCATCTTCGACATCCCCGGTCGCGAGCACGACGGTGGTGCCACTGTCACCCCGCAAGCTGCGCAGAAGATCGCGGAGGGCCGGACGCTCGACTGCGTCGACACTGGCAAACGGATCATCCAAAACAACGAGGGACGGTCCGCGAACGAATGCCCGCGCCAAGCCTACGCGCACCTGCTCGGCCGCCGTCAGCACGTGAGGTCTAACGTGCTGATCACCGATTCCGACGGCGTCGAGCATGGCCACCGCCGCCCGGGTCGAGTCCCGGCGCGAGAGGCCGGAGAGCCGAGCGGAACCGATCACATTGTCAAGCACGCTCAGGTGTGGGAAGAGTCGTGGGGGGCCGCTCAGCCAACCAACGGAACGGCGGAACTTCGCGCCGTCCACCCGACGAAGGTCCACGCCGTTCACCCGCACCTGCCCTCTATCGGGCTGATCGAGTCGCATCAGAAGCCGAAGGAACGCTTGGCGGGTCGCGCGGGGGGTGCCGAGCAAAACCGAGGTGACATCGGCCGCCAGTTCGGCGGTGACATTGTCGACCAGTACCACACCAGCCGTTGACTGCAGGGTGACTGCATCGTAGGAAATCACGCGCCGCGCCCCCTCTCGTGCCCAACCACCAGGAGTCCATCTTGCCACAGCGCGCTCGGAGCCGGATCGGCCGTTCGGACCATAACCATTGCGGACAAACAGTCCGGAAGGCCCACGAATCAGCGAATCGAATGTCCGCCGTGGGCGAGACGGGAGGCCGCAAGCGGGTCAAGCCGCTCGGCCAGATACCGCTCCAGCGCCTCGGTCAACCGAGGCACCTCACCGGTCGCAAGCAGATCCATCACCAGCCCGGTGAAGAGCGCTTTCGCCATCGACGCCTCCACCTCGGCATCCTTCTGAGCAAGGCCGGCCTCTACCAGCCGATCCTCGATACTCGATCGCCAGACCCCAATCTGCTCGGCCCGTAGATCACCCTCCAGCCCGGTGACGGTTGCGTCCATGCAGACCGCTTCGAAACCCAGTCGCACCCGAGCCAGGTTGGCCGGGTCGGTAAGCATCCAGGCCCACCAGCGGCGTAACAGATCTGCTTGGCTCAGGCCGGGCTCGGCGGCGAGCCATTCGCGCCGGACATCTTCTTGCATGGCCAGGGCGCGACGCAACGCCAGCTCTACCAGTTCGGCCTTGGAGCCGAAGTGGTGCACGAGGCGATGGGTACTGACACC
>JANMCE010000328.1:0-5906 GCA_031360915.1 Actinomycetes bacterium
CATCTGCCTCGTCGTCGATGACCCCCACACGAACGGTCCCGCTCAAGAGCTCGCGGACTCCTTTGGCATAGCGCTTTCCTCACCTTCAGCTGCGGCGTTGTCTACCGCGGACTTGATCATCCGCGCTCCTGGTGTCTCTCGTTACCGAGCCGAGTTGACTGGTCTTCCCTCGTCCAACCTGGCGGCCTTGTGGATGACCGATGATCACGCAGGGACCATCGTCGGTGTGACCGGGACGAAAGGAAAGAGCACCACATCACACCTCATCGCGTTACTGCTGCGCGCCGACGGTCACGTGGCCAACCTCGGCGGCAACATCGGCGTGCCGGTGCTCGAACTCGATGAGGCGGCCCCGTTCCATGTCGTGGAGATTTCCAGCTATATGGCGGCCGATATGCAGCGGTCGCCCGATGTTGGCGTGCTGACCAATCTGGGCGAAGACCACCTCACCTGGCACGGCTCCGTCGAGCGTTATCACGCCGACAAACTCAACCTCTTCGCCCATGACCGCCTGCGTCGGCTCATCGTGTCAGGTGCCGATGAGCCCGCGGTATCGGCAACTCGTGGTTTCCCGAACCGGATGTTGAGCGGCACCGCCGGATGGATCGTGCGCGAGTCATCGGTATCGCACGCCGGCCATGAACTCACGGTCGACCTGTCCGGCACACCGCTAGCTCGCAACCACTTCGCGCTCGACCTCTGCGCGGCGCTGACCGCGGTGGAGGAAGCGTCGGGGTCGGTTCCGTCAACGGCTGCGATCGAGCGGGTTGTCGCCAACTACACCACGCTGCCGTCCCGCTTGGAGCCAGTCGCCACTATTGACGGCGTGGAGTACATCGACGATGCTCTGGCCAGCAATCCCTTCGGCGCCTGTGCCGCCCTGGCCGCCTACCCCGACCGCCCCGTCGTCATCCTGCTCGGCGGCCAGGATCGCGGTGTGGACCTCGCGCCGCTGATCGCCGTTATCCAAGAACGCCGAGCGCCGATCTCCATCGTGCTGTTCTCCCAAACCCGTGACCGAATGGCCGTTGCTTTCACTGACGCTGGCGTCGCATTCGAGCTATACGAGGGCGACGACCTCAACGGCCCCGTTCAGCTCGCCCACCAGCTGGCCAGCCCCGGCACCGTCGTACTGTTCTCCCCCGCCGTCCCCACACCGACGTCGATGGGCAACTACGCCGACCGGAGCCGACTCTTCAAAGCCGCCGTCGCCTCACTTACCCAGGGCTGACACGCGCCGTCGGGGTATACCTGCGCGTCCGCGGACGTGCAGGTAGGTGCCGCCTCACTGGGACGGTGCCGGGTTCGCTGCAAGCATGGTGTTCGTACGTTTACTTCCAGGCGCAGGCAAGCTCGACGATGAGGCCGGCGTCCGGTTACTTCTCGCAAGTGCGTCAGCCTTATCGGTGCACTGCAATGCACCACTTCGAACCCGCTCTCGTGGTGCACTCGGATGCAGCGATAAGGCTGACGAGGCGCAAACCTTTCCCCGCTGGCTGTTAGCCGCGCTGGGGCTCCAGCTGGCCGTTCGTGAGCGCAAACGCGGCGTGATAACAGCGTGGCGGACGCTCGGGCCCGTTGGGGTGCACTTTCTCGAAGGTGATCGGGCCCTCATATCGAATACCGTCGACCGTGAGGGCGTGCTTTGCATCCCCCTCGTGAACATCCTCAAAGCTGACGAGCGACCAAGACGAGGGGTCGCCAGCAAGGTTGGTGCACACGTCGTCGAGGCACACCTGCGCGTCCGCAGACGAGCCAGTGATCCAAACGCCGCTCGAACATCCCACAAGGTGTCAACTCGGCGACATACACGCGCTCATCAACACGATCGCAAGCGCCAGCAGCGCGCTGCGCATTAGAAGTAGATGATTTGCTCGGCTTTGGCTTCGGCGGCGTCGAGGTCGTCGGTGTAGGCGCCGGTGGAGAGGTACTTCCAGCCGCCATCACACACGATGAACACGATGGTGCCCTCGTCGATCTCCGTGGCCACCTTCGCAGCTCCGGCCATGGCCGCGCCTGCGGAGATACCGGCAAAGATGCCGCACTCGGAAACCAGACGACGCGTCCATTCCAGCGACTCTCGCGGGCGCACCACGCGCTTGCGGTCGAGCAGTTCGAGACCGTGCCAGTTATCGAAGATCGGCGGCACGTAGCCCTCGTCGAGGTTGCGCAGACCTTCGACACGTTCGCCGAGCGGCGGCTCGATGGCGATGAGCTTCACGCTCGGCTTCACTTCCTTCAGATACTTGCCGACGCCCATCAACGTGCCTGACGTTCCGAGGCCAGCCACGAAGTGGGTGATCTCCGGGCAGTCGCGCCAGATCTCAGGGCCGGTGCCCTCGTAGTGGGCCATGGGGTTGGCATCATTTGCATACTGGTAGAGGAACGCCCACTCCGGATGCTCCTCGGCCATCACTTTGGCCCGGGCGACCGCACCGTTGGAGCCCTCGCCGCCCGGCGTGAGGATGACTTCGGCACCGAAAACCTCCAGCATCTGACGACGCTCGATAGAGACACTTTCGGGCATGAGAATCTTGATGGGGTAACCCCGGAGCTGCGCAATGGCCGCCATCGCAATGCCAGTGTTGCCCGATGATGGCTCGATGATGGTCTGGCCGGGCTTGAGGCGACCATCCTTCTCGGCCGTCTCGATCATCGCTTTGGCGATGCGGTCCTTCACCGACCCGAACGGGTTCTGCATCTCCATTTTGCCGAGAATGCGCACGTTCGGATTGGGCGAGAGGTTGCTGACATCCACGAGCGGGGTGTTCCCGATCATGTCCAAGACGTTTTCGTAGATGGGCATAAACGCCTCCATGGCCACTAATCCCGAGTTCTCTGATCAGAATTGTAGCGAACTCAACCCCAAAACGGTCTACCGCAGCAGGGTGACGGGTTCTTCTTCGACGGTGCCGTCCACCAGGTAGTAGCTGCGCACGACTGGCGCATCGCGTTTCAAGCTGACGATCAGGTAGTGCCAGGTGGGGTCGGGGGCTTGGTTGATATCGGTTGGGCTGGGGTAGGCCTCGGTGTGGGTGTGGCTGTGCATGACGCCGATGATCTCCAGAGCCCGATCCTCGGCATCACGTTCAGCTCGCAAGTGTTCCCGGCCGTCGATCGAGTACACCTTGGCCGACTCGGCAACGTTCGTGCACGGGTAAAACAGGGTGACATCACCCGTCACCGGGTCCCCACCCATCAGGCCGCACGCCTCCAACGGATACTGGTCGTAGGCGAGGGCCACCATGCGGGCGTGGACATCGGGTGTGATTCGGATCATCGGGACACGAACGTACCCGATACATTGAACGGCGTTATGGCCTCCCCCGTTACCAAGCCGGTCGCATCCAATCGCAAGGCGCGCCACGACTTCACCATCCTCGACGTGTTCGAGGCTGGCATGGTGCTCATGGGGTCCGAGGTCAAGAGCCTTCGTGACGGTCACATCCAGCTAGTGGATGCCTACGCCCGTATCGAGGGCCGCGGCGAAGTGTGGCTCGACGGCGTCAACATCGCGCCCTACTCACGAGCCCACGGGTTCGGCGCGCACAGCCCTGACCGCCGACGTCGGTTGCTCTTAAACAAGAGCGAAATTGAACGCTTACGGCATCGGATGAACGTCGAGCGTCTGACCCTGGTGCCGCTCTCGATCTACTTCAAAGACGGCCGCGCCAAAGTTGAGTTGGCGCTCTGCAAGGGCAAAACCAAGGGTGACAAACGCCAGTCGATGGCCGAACGCGACTCGAAGGCTGAAATCGCCAAAGCCATGGGCCGCCAGCGCAAGGGCATGGCCTAGGTCTCCCACCAACTCGAACCAGTTCGCCCTCCAACTCGACCATAAACGGCCGCTGCGTCAGCACCCACGTGGAAGTTGGTGGGCGAGCACAGCCAAGTTGGAGGGCGGTTGCCGACGAAACCGGCAACCAGGGTGGAATACTTTCGCGATGGCCAGGATCGATGACGTTCTCAATGTGTTGCGGTCGCAGATCGGCAAGGCGTACCAGTTCGGTGTTGTTGTCGACATCAACAATCCGAACCCGGCAGCCTTCGATTGTTCGGCGTTGCCGATGTGGGCGTGCGGACGGCTTGGGGTCGTCCCGGCGATGCCTCGAACAAGCATGCAGCAGCACCAGCATTTCATCAACAACGGCACGCTCCTTGGTGACATTCGCAGCGACCGCTCCGTGGTGGCCCGCGCGATCGGCATTCGTGGATCCATGATGATCCGTTCACTCTTGGCCGACGGAAAGACCGTGTGCGATCCGGGCCAGGCTGATGCTGGTCGGAGCCATATTGCGGTCAGTCTCGGCGACGGCACGGTGCTCGAGGCCCGTGGCGGCGGTAAGCCGGTCAGCATTAACGCGGCGAACCCGCAATGGCGGCTTTGGACCGCAGCCGGGCTCATCCCCGGCGTCGACTATTCGGCCACGCCGCCAGGCCTGCCCGGCAACGCCCACGCCCGGCTCGGCCGCCCCCACCTGCTTGCGGATTCGCGCAACGATCCCATCAACTACCGCGGCGCCGACCGTCGCACCTGGGTAGCCCGCATGCAGCAGTTGCTCATCGAGCGCGGCCTGCTGACGGTCGGCGGCGCGGACGGTGCGTTCGGGCGATTCACCAACGGTGCTCTCCTTGCGTTCCAGCAGTACGTCGCCACGCACCATGTCGGTGGCTTCGCCGTCGATGGTGACTGTGGCCCACAAACCTGGGGTTGGCTGCTCTACCTCACCGGTCACGGCTTGGAGGAATGACTCCTCCGTCGGGTCACCGGTAGCCTCGCGCTTGACCGGGTTGAATAGGGAGATGATGTTGGAACGACTGACGCTCGGCCACGAGCACTTTTGGCATCGGCCGCTTCAGGCTCGCATGGATGACTTTGCTGCCATGCGAGACGTTGGCCCGTTCACCCCCGCCTCAACGTTTAACGAACTGACACAGGAGATCGACAACTACTTCGCGGTCACCCGCTACGCCGAACTGGTGGAAATCAGTCGACGCTCCCAGGACTTCTGTTCGGGGCGTGGTTCGATCTCCATCATCGACATGCCAAGCGAAGCAGTCGAATTCTTCGGATCATTCATCGCAATGGATGACCCTCGTCATCATCGTCAGCGCTCCATCGTGGCCCGTTCGTTCACTAGTAAGGCGTTACAAAGCGTTCTCGACTCGGTGGAAACCATCGGCAACGAGGTGATCGATGACATGTGCGAGAAGGGCGAGGTCGACCTGGTGGAGGCCATCTCCCAGCCGTTCCCGCTGCTGGTGATATGCGACTTGATGGGCATCCCCCGCAGAGAGTTTCGCACCGTGCTCGACGCCACCAACGTCATCCTCGGCGCTGGCGATCCGGAGATTCTCGCTGGCCGGGACGCGCTCGGCGCCATACTCGAAGCGGGCATGACGTTGACCACGCTCATGAACGAAATCGCCGAGAAGCGGCGCGTCAACCCGACTGACGATCTCACCTCCTCTCTCGTCCACAACACGGTCGGCGAAGACATGCTGGCCCCGCATGAGGTCGCGCCGTTCTTCATCCTGCTTGCGGTAGCCGGCAACGACACCACCCGCACCGCCATCAGTCTCGGTATGGATCTCTTGTCGAAGAACCCCGACCAGCGTCGTATTTGGCAAAACGATATCGACGGCGTCAGTGCCACGGCAGTCGAGGAAATCGTCCGCGTGGCATCGCCCGTCACGTTCATGCGTCGCACCGTCACTCGCCCGCTCTCGCTCAGCGGACAGGATTTCAGCGAAGGTGACCGGCTCATTCTGTTTTACGGCGCGGCCAATCGCGACCCGCGCGTGTTTGACAATCCGGACCGATTCGATGTGCAGCGCGCGGTGAACCCACACGTCGGATTCGGCGGACCCGGGCCCCACTTCTGTCTCGGCGCGCATCTTGCCCG
>JANMCE010000336.1:0-3199 GCA_031360915.1 Actinomycetes bacterium
ATCGATGCGTCCCGTCGAAAGCGCCCTCGACAGCCGGTAGCACCAAGAGAACGTCGTCGCGAATCTCCTTGTCCGCCGAAATCGCGTGGCCAACCACGCGTTCAACGCGCAGCGCCACCCGCAATTACTGTTCTATCGGCGTTCGGAAGATGCCCTCAACAGCGCAATCCCGGCCTTGAGCCACGACAGCCTCGATGGTTCGGCGGTCACGGTTGACGATACGACCTCACGCGACGTCAGATGGCAGACCCCAACACAGCCAACTCCGACGTCGTAGCACTGTCGCCGAGGGCACCCAGGTTCAAGTCGAGTTTTACCCAAGTCGTCTCGTCGTCCGCAATCCAGGCGGACTCCACGGTCCAGTAACCGTCGATCAGCTTTTTAACGAAGGCATTTCCTCGTCCAGAAACGCTCGACTTCTTCGCCTTCTCGAGGACGTCCCGATCCGCGGGACGATCGAACTGTGGTCGAGAATCGCGGATCAGAAGAGGTTGGCATGCCAATCATGCCTCTCCGTCCTTATTGGAATGCGAGTGGAGTCGGGGCGAGGGTCCTCGACCAACGAACTCAGGCCGTTCGCGATGGCGACCTCACGGGCTCGCCAGCAGCGAAAACAAGCTCTGCCAGGGGAAAGCTTTGGAGCGGGTGACGGGAATCGAACCCGCGTTCTCAGCTTGGGAATTTGCCTACGGCCTATTTCGTAGATGGATGAATTCGGTGTTTTGCCTGGTCAGCCCATGTTTGTCCGTGTTGCTGCGTCCGCCCAATATTGCCGGATTTCGCTGAGTTGTGGCACGGATATGGCACGAGAACGTCTACAGGCGTTTTAGCTGAGGACTGTTTCGCGGGCCCGTACGTCACGCGTCGTCGGCGTTGAATGCGATCGGTCTTGGATCTACCGCCGCTCGCCGAACTTCATGATCCCAACCGTCGACGATCTGTTGCGCCATCGCTTCGCTCACGCCGGGAGCGGTGGCCATGGTGTTGCTCTCGTAGTCAAAGATTGAGACAGTCCACGTGTGCGAGCGATCGTCAGGCGCTATGCGTGCCCAGAAATGACCGCTTAGATCGGTCTGCCGAACTCGCGCATCTGCGGTTCCGTCGATTCAACTCCACGGCCGCCTCTCCCCGGAAGCAACTTGTCGTCCATCGTCCAACGCGGCGGTCAGCGAAGCCAGCGTGTAGCGGGCCAATGGGCGTGTGGTGCCAAGTCGGGTCGCGAACTCTTCGTCGTCGTTGAGGTCCGTGACGCCGTTGCAGACTTCGTTCAGTGCGTTGATGATCAGGACCAAATCGTCTTTGTCCAGCACGTTCGTCGTAGTTCCGTCCTCGGATAGCTCGAACCTCACGCAAGCACCCTACGACTACGATGAGCGAGGTGTGGAGCTATCCGGCGGTCCTGGATGCGGAGTTGGTCGGTACATACCCGGCTCTCGCGAAAGCTGGTGGAGGGTTCGTGTGGGATGCCGTGCTGGAGTATCGCGTGTGGTGCCATCCTGGGCGTGGCGCCGCCAGATGCCGCCGACGGTCACGACTACTTCCACACCTTCGCAAGCTACGAGGATGCCGCCAAGTTCGCCGATGAGCAGCAGGGAGCAGAGCACCCCGTGGCCTTGGTCCTGCAGGAGGAGTACATCGATGAGCCCAAGACGGGGGAGTATGTCCATATGCTCGACCAGCGCGTCACCGAGTGGCCCGCTGAGTTCCTGAGACGGCCGCGCCGCACCGCGGACACGATCCCGGCCTTCCTTGCCTCTGACGCCCCTCCGAACCGCCTGGACATTCTTCGTGGACACGCCCCGTAGCACATGGGAGGAAACGGATTGAGGTAGCTACTACGCGTTTGCACTCCCGACCAGCTGATCGACGAGCACGTGGAGCTGATCACGCATCGTCGATCGAATCAGGCCGACCGTGTGACCATCTGCGAGGCATTCGAGTGTCTTGTCATGGAACGTGAAGATGTAATGGACGTCCTGCTTCCAACTCTCGGGTCGATGATTCGGATGGACGCGGTTGCGGGTCTCGTACTCGACACTCCATGCCGAATTTTCGACGCGGTGGAACTGGTACGTCTCCAGGCCGTCGTTCCAGAGCGGATGACCGCTGATCGCCTCGTCATTCGGCGGCCCAAGAAGTACTGCTGCGACGCGGTCGAACCGAACCCATGCCAAGTCGTAAGCGTCGGCTGCCGCCGGATCGACACCGGTAGTTGTTTTGGCCATCCCTGGTCGGGTCGATCGGGAGGACGGTGCGGAAGAGCACAACCGCAGTGCTGCCGTTGCTGACGAGGTGTGGGAGCGGCGCTCCCGGGTCCATCGCAATCCCGAGGTCTATCGGAATAGCGAACGGCCGAGCGGCGTCGCTTGCTTGTCGTCGCTGCGCGGCCTTCTCCACGCGCTCTCGCCGTATCAGATCCTCAAGATTCATTCGTTCACATCATCGCTCAGCTGGTCTCGTGCCATGGACATGGCGCGACATTTCAACCGCTCGGCAATAGCGATTATCACGGCTGTTGCGCAAGGGTGGCTCGTGCGTTCATGAGAGCGAAGCCGAGAAGGTTGCGGCCGCGCCATTCGGACGGGCGTTCGATTGATGGGTTGTTTCGTCCCATGCCGACTCCCCAGATTCGATCTCGCGGGCTGGCCTCAACGAGGACTCGGTCGCCGGTTCCGAGCAAGTAGGTGCATAGCTCTGGCGACGATGAAAATTTGGCGATCGATCCGCGGGTGACGATGGCGAGGCACTCGGCATCCCAGATGACCGGCGAAAACCGTTGGACCTCGCGGCCGATCGCCTTTGCTTGAGCCGGAGTTCTTGCCGCCAAAATGCGGTTCAGCGCGTCGTCGTCGGCGAACAGTCGTGCCTTGCCCGCCATCATGAAGTGCTCGGCAGTGGCGTACCGAGTGCCATCGTGCTCGAACGCATTCGCAAACCATTGGCTGAAAACGTGCGGGCCTATCGCGCCATCGACTGGCGGCTTATGTCCCCAGAAGGGCAAAAACTTGAGGCGCGCTCCTGTGGATTCAGCCCTCAACAGTTGCTCAATCGTCCACGCCCCGTCGACTGGTCGGTGTTTGCTGCTCACGATTTCATCACCCGTCTCGGTCCGAGGGACGCAATCGGTAAGTGCGCGCCGTCCTTCGCGCCGTAGAGGATTGATCGCACTTGCCCCACGCGTTCGTCGAGGCTTCCACGG
>JANMCE010000436.1:0-1959 GCA_031360915.1 Actinomycetes bacterium
GGCGTATCTGGCCGATCCTGAGGTGGCAGCCAAAGCCGCAGCTGCCGTCGCCCAACAATCAAGATAGTCTCAATAGTTTATAAAGAACGCGAAAGCGAAGCCTTTGGGGAATCCATATGACCCTGGTTCATGTACGGTCCAGTCCTTAGTTTGACTCGAACACGAGCAACCTCCGGACTGAAGGGTCAAAGGATTCACATGAGCCTGGCTGACCAGATCCCGGCGGCACGCACCAGCCCCGAATCACGGCTGACTCTGCCCTCCGTTCGTCGCGCCGCGCCGCCGCGTTTCAGCCGGCTGCGCGCCCTCCTCATCGGTTTCGATACGGCTGCGCTGTTTGGTGCCTGGATCCTGGCTGCGCTCATCCACTGGAGCCAACGTCCGCTCTGGGGAAATACCATGATCATCCTCGGCTCCGTGGCTGCCGGTTTGTGGCTGCTCAACGCCCACGACCTGTACCTGGCACGCATCTCCACTATTCGAACGGTGGAGCTTTCGCGGGTGAGCCGATCGGTGGTGCTTATCGGCGTGGCCAACTATCTTGCCCGCAGTCTGATCGGTTACCGGTTCCAGCAACGCGACATCGTGGTGGGTATGGCGCTCACGATGGTGCTTATGTTTCTTGGCCGTGGCGCCTACCGTGCCTGGCTCACCGCCAGTCGACGAGATGGCCGCTTCCTCCGCGATGTACTCATTGTGGGTGCCGGACCTGAAGCAGCCGAGATTCTCGACGTGCTCGAAGATCACCCCGGGGCCGGCTACCGAGTTGTGGGCGTCGTCGGTAATCGTGACGACGCAGTGTCCGCCGGGCTCGGTCATATCTGGTGTGGTAGCCCCGAGGATACCCTTGACGTGTTGCAGGGCCGCCGTGCCAACGGCGTCATCATTTCCACCAGTTCGATCGAGAGCGAAGAACTGGGCGATCTCGTGCGCCGGTTGCAGGAGCGACAGATACACATCCAACTTTCGAACGGCGTGAAGGGCACCGATTTCCGCCGAATGCGGGCCACGCCCATTGCCTACGAGCCCTTCTATTACATCGAGTCACCGGTGCTGGCTCGCGGTCAGGATCTCACCAAGCGAGCGCTTGACCTTGTGATGGGGGCGTTCGGCATGATCCTGGCGGCTCCCTTGTTTGCGGTGGTCGGCCTCATCATCAAACTGCAGGACGGCGGGCCTGTCTTCTTCCGTCAGGTTCGCGTCGGCCAGGACGGCCACCACTTTCGCGTGCTGAAGTTCCGCACCATGGTCATCGACGCCGAGACGCAACTGGCCGCCCTTGAGGCGGCCAACGAACGAAACGGACCGCTGTTCAAAATGGACCGTGACCCTCGCATCACCCGCATGGGACACTTCCTGCGGAACTCAAGCCTCGACGAACTCCCCCAACTCATCAACGTGTTGCGCGGCGAAATGAGCATCGTCGGACCGCGGCCCGCACTCCCCGCTGAGGTCGCCAACTTCGACGACGTTCTGCTCAACAGAACCAAGGTCCTCCCAGGCATCACCGGTCTTTGGCAGGTGGAGGCACGCGACAATCCAAGCTTCTCCGCCTATCGACGACTCGACCTTTTCTATGTGGACAACTGGTCGATTTCACTTGACCTCATCATCATGATGGCCACCATCGAACAAGTTGTCGCCAAGCTCGTCTTCTCGTTGTTCCGGCGAGCCGACGCACGCGCGTAGAATTCCCCTATGGCCAGCAAAAAAGCGTATCTCGATCACCTGCGGAATGTTCCGCTGTTCAGCAGCTGCTCGACGAAAGAGCTTGAACGTATCGCCAAAGCCGGTGATGAAATTTCGGTACCTGAGGGTCATCTGCTGTGCGACCAGGGGCAAACGGGACGCGAGGCGTTCATCATTCTTTCCGGCTCGGCGTTGGTAAAGCGCAACGGCAAGAAGATCACCATCGTCGGCCCTGGCGCCATGGTTGGCGAGCTGTCCCTGCTCGACCAC
>JANMCE010000444.1:0-3109 GCA_031360915.1 Actinomycetes bacterium
AGTTCCCACGGGAGTGGGCGACGAGGGCGCGGTCACCTGACGGCCAACAGCTTCGTTGGGCGAAGCAGGGATCGAGGAGGACATCCGAGTTGTGGTGGGGGCCGACGATTTTCCGGGCACGTCTGGCGCGCCGTCGGGAACTGCGGTCGTATCGACCACCGTGCTTGCGGAGGTGGCAAGGACGGGGCTGGTCGTGGTGGTCGTGGTGGCGAGCGTAGTTACCAGTTGGACCGACGAATCTGCGGGCTCTTCGCCGGGGTCTACGACCGTCGTTTGTGGCGATGAGCGGGGGAGCGCCAGCTTGCCCGTGGGAAGCTGCTTGCTCTCACCGACCTGGCTCAGGAGCGCAGCGTTGGCAGCGGCGGCGGCGCCGGAAACCATCACAATGCCGCAGATCGTGGCAACGACCAGCAGTTTTCGGCGCGATGGCATGCGCCAACTCTATGAGACACCGTCACAAGACCAGACCAAGTCAAGGTAAGGAATCAGTGAATTCCCTGCACAGCGGACCTTTTCGTGTAAGGGTATTCCTGTGCGGATCATGCTGGTGGAAGATGACAGGGCCATTGGCGAGCCGCTACAGCGCGCCCTCGAACGCGACGGCTACGAGGTGACGTGGGTGTCTACCGGCACCGCAGCCCTTACGGCCGAACCCGCCGATCTTGTTCTGCTTGACCTCGGTCTTCCCGACATGGACGGACTCGATGTGTGCAAATCACTGCGCTCGACATCGGCCACGCCCATCATCGTCCTCACGGCGCGAGGCGAGGAGATCGACCGCGTTTTGGGTCTCGAGCTCGGTGCCGATGACTACGTCGTCAAGCCGTTCGGAAGTCGCGAACTCATCGCTCGCATCCGGGCGGTAACTCGGCGCACCAATGCGGCCCCGCCCGATGCCGAAGGGGTGGCCGAAGCCAGCGCGGCAGATGTCGACAACGTCCAACGTCTCGGCGTCCTCACTCTTGACCGTCGATCACACCGGGTGCTGCTACGTGAGGTGGAGTTGATCCTCACGCCGAAGGAATACGATCTGCTTGCCATTCTGGCCGAGGACCCTGGCGCACTGCGCACGCGGGGCGAGATCATCGACCAAGTGTGGGACAGCCACTGGTACGGACCTACCAAGACCCTTGACGTCCATATTGCATCGCTGCGCAAGAAGTTGGGTGACACCGCGTGGATTGAGACCGTTCGCGGTGTCGGTTTCCGACTTCGACCGATCGAGTGACCAGAAGACTTCTGGCGAGCTACCTCGCCATCACGCTCACGGTGCTGGTGATCCTCACCATCCCGATGGGAGCGACGTTCCAGCGCCAAAAGCGACAGGAGCTCACCAACAGCCTCGTGCAACGGGCGTTTCTCATCGCCAGTCAAGTGGAAGAGTCGGTGGACCAGGGAATACCGGACCCGGCCATTGATGAATGGGCGCGGACCTTCACCGCGAACAGCGAACTGCGCGTCGTTGCCGTCACGAAGGATGGCACCGTGGTGCTCGACAGCCAGCAGGTGACCATGGTGGGCCCGGCCAACAATATGGCCGATCGACCGGAGATCGCCGCGCTCTTCGCCGAACGAACCGTCCAGACCGGCGAACGACTGTCCAACACTCTGGGGAAGAAGCTGACGTTCGTGGTAGCACCGGTGGTGCGCAACGGCACCATCATCGGTGCGGTACGACTGACGTTCCCGAGCGACGCGACCAAGGCCGACGTCAATCGTTACTGGCTCATCATCGGCGTGACCGGGCTGATCTCCTTGGCGCTGGTGGCTGCGCTCGGCGTGGTGCTCTCCCGATCAATTGCCCGCCCGATCAAAGCGCTCGAACGAGCGGCGGCTGACTTTGGCAACGGCCAGCTCGACCGCCGCGCCCCCGACATGGGTGGCCCGCCGGAGGTCGCCTCGTTGCGCAATGCGTTCAACACGACCGCCGAAGGGCTGGAGCGGCTGGTGAAGCGCCAACAGACCTTCGTAGCCGATGCGTCGCATCAGCTGCGCACACCGCTCACCGGACTGCGGCTGCGTTTGGAGGGTATGGAGTCAGAAGTAACGGAGGCCGGCCGGGACGATCTGGAAAACGCGCTCGATCAAACCGACCGCTTGTCCCGACTGGTTGACGGGCTTCTCACGCTGGCTCGTGCCGACCGATCCACCACCTGGAACGACAGCCAACCAATGGTGTTGGAATCGCTGCTCCAAACTCGCATCAACGACTGGGAACCATTTGCGACCGAGCGGTCCATCACCCTGGGTCTGTCCTGCTCACCCGAGTTGATCGTGGTGGTCAACCCAGACCGGTTCTCCCAGGTGCTGGATAACCTCATCGCCAACGCGTTCGACGCGCGCAGCAAGTCCGGCGGCGAGCAACCACAGGTGCAACTGGTCGCCAAGCCATTCAATGACGTGATCGATATACACATTGTGGACAACGGACCCGGCCTCACCCCGGCTCAACGGGCCCGCGCGTTTGACCGGTTCTGGCGGGCCGACCCGAGCCAGACCGACGGTTTCGGCGGGACCGGCCTCGGGCTGTCCATCGCCGCAAGCATGCTCGCCACCGACAAGGGGAGCATCAGGCTTGAGGCGGCGCCGGGCGGTGGACTCGATGCCATCGTTACCCTTCGCCGGGCCGACTCCCATGTTCGCCGTCCTCACCCGAAAGTTCCCGCCAAGAAGCCACGCCACGACGGCCCGTCCTAAGAGGATCGACCGCTAAGTTGTGGCCATGCCGATTCACATTCGAGCGACGCCTGGTGACTACGCCCCCGCCGTGCTGTGCCCCGGGGACCCGAAGCGGGCCGAGCACATCGCCAAAACCTTCCTGACCGACGCCAAACAGGTGAACGACCAGCGAGGAATGCTCGGCTTCACCGGCCTGTTCGAGGGCAAGCCGCTTAGCGTGCAGGGCGTCGGCATGGGCGGGCCGTCGGCAGCCATCTACTACGAGGAACTGATCCAGCTGGGTGCCACACGCATCGTGCGCATCGGTACCTGCGGCGCGTTGGTGTCGTCGATGCGGATGGCCGATGTCATCATTGCCATGGCCGCCACGGCGCTCGATTCCACCACGTCCACCTACACCATGGGCGAGGCGCACTCCCCGACCGCTGAC
>JANMCE010000019.1:0-45621 GCA_031360915.1 Actinomycetes bacterium
GTCTGCTCGGGAGACGAGCACCAGCAACAATCAGGTCAACGAGCCTGAAAGCCCAAGGGAAACACGTCACTGCCGATGCCCCTCCCAAGGTCACCCTACGTGACCACCAACCCCTATCGGAGCAGGTACTCCAGTTATAGATGGGGAAACGCTCCGATATCCACAGGGCTTTCTTTCATACGGGGGCCTGAGCTTTCTGCAATCATCGGGGCCGTATCCAAGAAGGAAGGCCTCGGGAGCCGGCATTCTGGATAAGTCCGTCTCGCCGCATCCGGGTCAGCAGGTTGGAGATCTTGTCGTCCTTTTGCGGATCGGACAGGGCCTCGCTGAGTTTCCCCCACAGCAGCGCATCAATGTCCTTGCGTGTCGCGTGGCCAAATCTGTCCAAGAAGTCGGTCACCAGTTTCATGTAATGGGCGTCGTCCTGGTTGCGGGTCCTGATATAGGCGGCCTTCGTGCCAGCCGCCGCTGCGACAACGGCGGCTACGTGCAGGTTCGGCCGGCGGCCCTCGATGAGGCCGGCCTTGCGCAATCGTTGGGTCGCGTCTGGGGAGATCGGTAGGCGCTTCTGCACGCGGTCGAGTGCGAGGATGTCGATAAGCGGGAGGTCGGTTCGCTGCATCAGCAACTGGCTGTAGGCGAGGTCAACCACGCCGCCATGAATGGTCAGACGGACGGCGTTCGGCTCCGTCAGGTCGTAGTCGGGCAGCGGCAGGTAGCGCTTGGCCTGTTGCGAGTGCATGTGATGGATACCGGAGCCGATGGTGTCGATCATGTTCAACTCGACCATGGCTTGGGTGAGGAACGGGTTGCGATAGCGCCTCGGCCGCTTACTACCGGTCACGTACTCATCGGGCTGGCCCTCGTAGAACGCCCCTTCGTTCTCGAAGATCAGGCGGTCGATCCGCTCGGTGACCACAATGCGGCCACCCCGTGCGTAGTCCTGGTGGGCGATGCAGTTGTGCAGCGCCTCCAGCACCGTCCGCTGGTCATATTTGGAGACCTCGACGGGAAGGAGTTCACCCGGCGGCAGCAGCCGAATCTGCACATTCCGGATGCGCTGATAGAGACGAGTCGTGGCCAAGAGGAACGGTAGCCTGAAGTGCTCATAGGCCCGTTCTTCTCCTTCAAGCACCCACGCCCATTCCGAATTCCGCGACACTCGGCGCACGCACGCCTACGGAGACAGTACCTCAGCGCATTCGCCCGCGGACCGGAAGGAGCATCTGGGCCCGGCGGGCTGCGCCAAACGACTGCCGACACGCGATCCATCCGTCGATCTTCTTGTGGCGGTGTTCCAACGACGACATCGCAGGCGCGGGCCCTCTGATTCCCGATCGCGCCTGCTGCCTATGTAAACGGCGGTGGCGGGCTTGGTGGCGAGAACGGTGCTGGCGGCGGTGGCGCGGGAACGGACCAACCGACTGCATCCGGCGACGATGGTCGCACAACGGGAGTCCACGGTGCATCGGGACGACGCACGAGGCGATGATGACGGTTTCCGCCCCGAAGGCCCATACGCGCAGCTACGAAGACGGTCACTCCCCAAAACCCTACGGCGATGGGATTGTCCTCGATGCCGATCCTGATCAGGCGCACCGCTGAGGTGACCCCGAGCCAGACCGGGATCGAGCCCGTCGTGCCGCTCTTGCTTAACTCCTGCACGCCGAGCGACCGCACGATGAAGTACTCCGACATCAACACGGTCAGCACAGCAATGACACCAGCAATCACCGCAGCACTCTTGCCGGGGATACGTATTCCTTCGAGCACGCCGTACCCAATGAGCGCACCAACACCGAGCGCGCCGTAGATGAATTGAATATGGGCGAAGAAGACAATCGCCCACCAGATGCCGCCTCCGACGATGCCGGCGGCCACCCCGTACACAATCCCCATCGCGACGTTCGGTTTCTGTACTTCGGCAAACGGCAAAGTCATCGGCGAAAGCTATAGCGGACGAGGCGCCGCGAGTGCTGGTCGCCAAAACAAAGAAACGACCGTACGCACCTCAACCAGAGTTGAACGTACGGACGGCCGTTTGCAAGGATCCCACCACGGGGAACGGATTAACTCGCGGTGGCAACCTCAATGCGAGCCTGCGGCCACTCGGCCGCCGTGCCCAGGGCCTCTTCGGTCTTGGCCAGCAGCTCGGCCGAGTTGAAAGCGTGCGCCGGGTAGCAGGCGATTCCTGCCCACTGCACCATCGTGTCGTCGACCTCGCCGAGACACCGACGGAGACGCTCGAGCGTCCAGACTGCACCGTCCTCCGGCGTGTCTTCGAGGATGAACGCGAACCGGCCGTCATCAAGATGGCAGGCAATGTCGGAGTCTCGCAGCGTCGTGCGAATGGCGTGTGAGACCTTCACCATGTCGGCCGGGATGCTGCGGTCGGGGCCGGCCGAGACCGACACGAGCGCAACCGAAACGGGGCGAAGGTGACGCTTGGCCGCTAACACGCGAGTATCGATGGTGGCCTTGAAATAGTTCTCGTTGAAAAGACCGGTCACCGAATGGTTGATCGGCTCATCGGACGGCATTACCGGCAGCGCACCGTGAGCCATCGCAACCGAGGCCGCCGATGGGGCGGAGACGACTGGTTGGCGGGCGGCCACAAAACCGAGCGCGGCAGACACGAGCGCAAACAGTCCGGCCGCAAGCGAGAAGGCCTTCTGGCCGTCAAGCATCCCTGCGAGACCAGCCACCAGACCGAGCCCACCGGCGAGAAGAGCGACCAGCTGTACCTTCCTCATGCCGCACCTGCTCGATGGCGCTCCGCAATGCCCACAATGTCGTTCATGATCTTTCCTAGCTCGAAATCTTTCGGTGTGTAGACGGCTGCAACCCCAGCAGCAAGGAGTGCTTCGCGATCCGATTCAGGGATGATGCCACCAACGATCACCGGTGCATCAACTCCTTGCGCCCGCAAGCACTTCATAACGGAGGGGACAAGCGACAGGTGGCTGCCCGACAGAATGGACAAACCAACGACATCGGGGTCTTCGTCCCGAGCCGTTGCGGCAATCTGCGCGGGCGTAGAACGAATACCCGAGTAGATCACCTCCATACCTGCATCGCGTGCGGCCACAGCTATCTGTTCGGCACCATTGCTATGTCCATCAAGGCCTGGCTTGGCAATTAAAAGACGAATTCTTCCGCCAGGCACCATTTCGACCCTTTTTTCCACATTTTTCCGCAAGTTTTGGCTCCGACCGAGCGCGGCGGCCACACCGGTCGGCGCGCGGAACTCGCCGAACACCCCGCGCAGCGCATCGGCCCACTCCCCCGTCGTGCCTCCGGCCCGAGCCAAAGCAATGGTGACCGGCATTAAGTTTTCGTCCGTTTTCGCCACCCGACGCAACTCATGAAGCGCCCCGGCGACCGCCGCGGCATCGCGTTCGGCCCGCCACGTCGCCAACTCGGCGACCTCCTCGGCTTCGCGAGCTGGATCGACCGACAGGATCGAACCCTCACCGGTCAACGGAGACTGCGCCGTCTCGGTAAAGCGGTTCACGCCCACCACGACCTGCTCCCCGCTCTCAATCCTTCTGGTGCGATCGGCCAGGCTGGACACCAGGCGGCCCTTCATCACCTCAATCGCTTCGAACGCGCCGCCGAGTGCCAGCACATCATCCAGTTCCGCCTGAGCCGCAGCTTTCAGCTCCGCAGTGCGAGCCTCGATCACGCGTGAGCCGTCGAAGATGTCCTCGTACTCCAGCAGATCGCTTTCGTATGCCAACACCTGCTGCATTCGCAACGCCCACTGCTGATCCCACGGCGTCGGCAAACCCAGCGCCTCGTTCCACGCCGGAAGTTGCACCGACCGCGCCCGCGCGGACTTCGACAGAGTGACTGCCAGCATCTCCAGCACGATGCGCTGCACGTTGTTTTCGGGTTGGGCCTCGGTGAGTCCGAGGCTGTTCACCTGAACCCCGTAGCGGAAACGGCGAGCCTTCGTATCAGTCACCCCGTAGCGATAGCGGCCGATCTCGTCCCACATCTCGGTCATGGCCCGCAGCTTGCAGACCTCTTCCACGAATCGAATACCCGCGTTCACGAAGAAGCTGATGGAGGCAAACACATCGCTGAACTGAGCGGGAGCAACCTGACCCGAGTCGCGGACCGCGTCGAGCACGCCGATTGCGGTCGCCATCGAAAACGCGATCTCTTGTACCGGCGTCGCGCCGGCCTCCTGCAGGTGATAAGAGCACACGTTCATCGGGTTCCAGCTGGGCGCGTGGTGCGCACACCAGGCGATCATGTCGACGATCAGCCGCCGACTAGCGGCCGGAGGAAAGATGTACGTACCCCGAGACAGGTACTCCTTCACAATGTCGTTCTGTGTGGTGCCGCGCAGCTCTTCCGGGGCGACCCCTTGTTCGGTCGCGTTCGTGACATAAAGAGCGAATAGCCAGGCGGCGGTGGCATTGATCGTCATCGACGTGTTCATGGTGGCTGGCTCTATGCCATCCATCAACGAACGCATGTGGCCGAGGTGCGCCACCGGCACGCCGACCTTGCCCACCTCACCGGCGGCCATCGGCGAATCCGGGTCGTAGCCCGTCTGGGTCGGCAGGTCGAAAGCGATCGACAACCCGGTCTGGCCCTTGGCCAGATTGGTCCGGTACAACGCATTGGAGGCAGACGCCGACGAATGCCCCGAATACGTGCGCATCAGCCAGGCTGGGTCGGTCACGAGCAACAGCTTTACAGGTGCCAGTGAGTGTCGGTATGTAGAGCGTGGTCGAGGCGGCGGAGGTACTCGGCGCGAGGGATGTCGATGACCCCGAGGGAGGCGAGGTGGTCGGTTTTCCACTGCACGTCGAGCAAGGTAAAGCCGCCCGCTCGGAGATGTTCGACCAGCGCCACCAAGGCCACCTTGGATGCATCGGTGGCCTCGTGGAACATGCTTTCGCCGGCGAACAGCCCGTTGATGGCCAGGCCATACAGGCCGCCGACGAGGCGGTCGTTCCGCCAGACCTCCACCGAGTGGGCCCAGCCCAGATCATGCAGCGACGTGTAGGCCTCAATGAACGGACGATCGATCCAGCCGTGCGGTCGGTCCGGGTCAGCGCACCGCTCAATGACGGCCCGGAACGACGCATCGACGGTCACGTCAAAACGGCCGCGGCTCGTGCGCAGCGATCTACTCACGATCAGCCCTTCGAGCGGCAAGACGCCGCGGGGATTCGGAGACCACCATCCGAGTCGACGACGGGTGAGCGGCATCGGGAACAGACCGATGCGATACGCCGACAGGATCGTGCCGGGTTCGAGGTCCCCACCCCCGCACACCAGATCGTCCGGAGCATCGAGTGGCCACGGCAACTCCCAACGGCTCGGCGGCGGTTCAACGGGTTGGCGCGCCCCGCCACCCCGTCCGGACACGCGCTCCTCCACCGGACGAAGGGTAGCAGCCACCCGATTTCTCAGGAGTACGTCTCGTTCTTGATATTCGTCCTCATCCAACACGGACCGTCATTGGATGATCTCCGAAAACGTCCATAATTCTTGACACTAGTTAGTTCGGGCGACCCTATGTACTGAAATTCGTCGCTTCTATTCTGATGTGCAAAGTGGAGGTACGGGTGTGAATACACGGCGGAAGATCGCGGCCATGGTGGCCGGAGCAGCATTGACTACAGCAGTACTCGTGACGGGCGCAAGCAGCCTGGCCGGTGCGGTGGCCATCCCGGGTGACCCTACGCCGGCCGAGTGTGCCGTCATCGCCCAGCAGGCCATCGACAAGGGCATCTCGTTTGTCGCGGAGCTCGCCAACCAGGGCGGCGGCAACTGTCCGATCCCGGCGACACCCTCGACCGTCCTCGGCAACACCGTTGTCAACGCGGTGACCACGTCCATAACGTCCACCACGACGGCAAAGGTGGTCGCTGGAACCCTGCCGAAGTCAGGCGGTAACGCAACCGGGACCCTCGTCGTCGGTGGCGTGCTGGTCGTGCTCGGTGGCGCTCTCGTTCTCGTCAACAGGCGTCGAACTCCTCCGGAGTGACGCGGCCGCTCTCCAGACGGCGGGCCTTCTACATCCTCGGGCTCACGGCGCTCGCCTCACTCGGTTGGGCTGCTCGCTGCGCCCAGTTGTCGCGGACCGTCTACCGCGAACTGAGTGTCGCCGAGGCGCATCTCGGTCTGCTGCGAGACAAGGACGCCGTCCAGTCGATACTCAGCGGCGAGTCCTCCGATCTGGCCCTAGCACAGACCTCGTTGCATCATGCCCGGACCCACTTGCAGTCGCGCTGGTTTTGGCCCTTGCGCGCCATACCTGTGGCCAGCCGTCAGTTCGACTCAGCGCTTGCACTGACCGGGACAACGAGCACCATCGTCGACCTCGCCGTCGACACTGGTCGAGTCCTTTCACCAACGAGTCGCGCATCGCTGGATCGAGCGCAGGTCCTGACGGAACTGAGCTCGCTGTCGTCGCGGCTCGGGGAAGTCCTCCATCGCCCTCGGCTCGGACCGTCCACGCTGCTGGTCGCCCCACTGGACCGAGCGCGGGCACAGTTGGCCGCTCAAATCGAGCAACTTCGCCCGACCATCGACCGAGCCAATGCAACCCTGCCCGGCTTCACGAGCTTGACCAACGGACCACGGCGCTACCTGGTCGTGGCCGCCAACAACGCCGAGATGGCTGCCGGTGCCGGCCTTCCGTTGGCGGTCGCAACGGTCGACATCAGCCACGGAGAACCTGTTTTTTCAGCCTGGAAGTGGTCCGGCGACCTCCCGATACCCGGCGACGGCGTGCCCATGACAGCCGAACTCGCATCGCTCTGGTCCTTTGCATCACCCAACGGTGACCTTCGGCGAGCCCTCGTGTCGCCTCGCTTTACGACCACGGCACCTCTCCTCGCGAGAGAGTTCGAGACCGCCACCGGAACGAAGGTGGACGGTGTGGTGCTCATCGACATCGTCGGCCTCCAAAGGATCGTCGCCGCCAGCGGGAAGACCGAGGACGGAACATCGCTGCCCGCCACCCAGATCATTCCCGAGTTGTTGCACGACCAGTACATCGCTATCGACGGAACCCTCATCGGCAGCCACCAGCAGCGAGAGGAAAAACTCAGCCAGCAGGCCGCCAAGGCCGCCGCCCTTCTGCTCGCTCCGACCACCGATCCGTTGAGGCTGGCTCGCGGCCTTGCCGACGCGGTGGCTGGTCGACATCTGCTCATGTGGTCAGCGTCTGCGGATGAGCAGCAGGCGTTCGCCTCGCTTGGTGCCGACGGCGAACTCACCGAACATTCGGTGATGGTCAACCTGCAAAACGTTGCGTCCAACAAGCTCGACTGGTTCGCCCGCTTGTCGTCGTCGCTCTCGGTGGAGCGCCTGGCCAACGGTGACCAGCACCTGACCGT
The DNA here is from genome assembly GCA_031360915.1 of Actinomycetes bacterium. Classification (GTDB taxonomy): domain Bacteria; phylum Actinomycetota; class Acidimicrobiia; order Acidimicrobiales; family Ilumatobacteraceae; genus JANMCE01. The sequence continues at coordinate 7,368 of JANMCE010000019.1, forward strand.
GCAGGTCACGATCGCCAACAACGTTCCCGATGGCGAGCCGGCCTACGTCGCCGGACCCAGCTCGGCTGCTCGACACTACGGTCAGTACGTCGGCTACCTCACGTTGCACGTGCCCGGCGCAGCCACCGATGTCCACCTCGGCAGTGCGTCGCCGGTGATCGTGAGTGGTGCCGACGGACCGACCCGGCTCATTGGTCAGATCGTCGCGATCGAAAAGAACCGGACGTACCAGGTGACGTTTCACTTCACGTTGCCCCCTGGTTCCACCGAAGTTCGCGTCGAACCGAGTGCCCGGTTTCCGAGCGTCCCGTGGACGGCCGGCGACGACCAGTGGATCGACGACCGCTCCCACCAAATCCAACTTCGGCTCTAGAAGATCTCAGATCCTGAACCGTCCCAAGACGCGTGCTTGACGAACCAGAACGAGTCGGAAGAACTAGGGCCGGACGGCTCTCGACACCGCCGGTCGAATGGGAAAAAGTCGGGGTCGACCTCGGAAAGACGGCCGAACAATCCGCAGGGTGAGGAAATAATGTGCACTGCCTGTAGTCAATCAATCGCTCGCAATGGTGTCTGCGGTAATCCGGCGTGCCCGACCCAAATCAATCAGGGCGTGCTCACGCAACCACTACGATCACCCGCCCCGGCCACCTTTGCTCCCCCGAGTCCGACCATGCGCTTGGCTGCCCCGGCGCCCCGTACGCTTCCGCCGAACCTCACCGGGCCGCTGGTGCGAATCCCCGAGGGCCGTGGCGCTGCGGTCACCGCACTGCTTGAGGAACGGGCGCGCCTGGCCCGAGCGCGGGCCGCGATAGACGAGGCCCAGGAGCACCTCTTCCGGGCGGCACAGAAGGCCGGTGGACGCACCGCAGCCACCACGGATCTGCTGTTTCCCGCCGAGGATGACCCCAGCGTCGAATTGCAGGTGCTGCAGACCACGGTGAATGTCCACGTGCATCGACTCACGGACCTCAGCGGCGAAATTGGCGGAATCGAGCGTCGACTCGATGCCGTCGGCCGCTTCAAGAACAAGCAACGCCTTGCCCTCCAGGTGTCACTCGCCCGCCTCCGCTCCGAGATGGACATCACCCGCCAGCGTATCCAACGCTGTGACCAGCAGGGTCAGGCCGCTGGCGCTGAGCTGCGCACGCGACTCACATCAGAACTCGATCAGCGGGGCGAACAGATCTCTGCCCTCGACCGCTCGTTCGGACACGAGAGCCAACTGCCCTGGGAGCTCAACCGCTGGGACACCTGGCGGGCCAAGGGCGCGAGCTCTGTAGCCGAGATCCGCATCGGTGCGCTGCGTGAGTCGCTGGCCGGCGAGGGACTCGATGTGCCCCTCACCATCCCCTTTGTCGGTGGTGGCAAGAGCATCGTCATCACCAGCGACACCCAAGAGCAGCACGCTCAGGCCACTGCCCTCTTGCAGTCTCTCGTCCTCCGTACGGCAGCAATGTTTCCGCAACAGGCCAAGTACACCCTGCTCGATCCCGCGGGGAACGGCCTCGCATTCCCGATGGCTCGATCGCTCGCCCACCTCGCCTCCAGCTCCGGAGATGTTCGTCGGGACCTCGACGAAGTGAACGCCGAGATCCAACGGATCGTGCGCACCTACCTCGACCCCAGCCGCCCCTCGTTCGAGGACATTCCGGCCGAGATGCGGCTGGCCGAGCGCTACCACTTCGTGTTCGTGGCCAACTACCCGAACGGCTATGACCAACGGGCCGCCGAGGCGTTGCAGACCATTGCTCGCACCGGCCCCCGAGCCGGCGTCTACGTCATTCAGCATGTGGCAAGGGGCAACAACCGGCCGACAGCCAATGATCTCAGCCGTTTCGATATCGAGGATGCGTGGCGGCTCAACCTCGCCGAAGTTGGCCAGCCTCAGGCCGACATCTTCGGCTCGCTCGTGCTCGACGATGCACCATCGGCATCGCTGCAGGAAATCATCTTCGACCGACTCCGCGTTGCTCCGCCCCGTGATCAGCCCATTGCATGGGACGATCTCAATGCGTTTCCAGAGTCGGAGTGGTGGCAGGAGACCAGCACCGACCTCATCTCGGCGCCGATCGGTCGGTTCGGTGCGAGCGAGTCGATGCACATGTGGTTCGGCACCAACGACTGGGAAGAACGGGCCTGCGTGCACGGAGTGCTGGGTGCCATGCCCGGCGCCGGGAAGTCCACTCTCTTTCACAACCTCATTACCTCTCTCGCCATCCGCTACAGCCCGGAGGAACTGCGCTTCCACCTGATCGACGGTAAGTACGGCGTTGAGTTCCAGGCCTACCGCAACCTTCCTCATGCATCCGTCGTCTCGCTGCGCACCTCACCGGCGCTGTCGCGCAGTGTGCTCGCCGATCTCGTCGAGGAAATGGGCCGACGCAACACGATGTTCGCCCGGTCCGGCGTGGCCGATTTGCCCACCTACCGCCGTCGCGGTCAGCCGCACGGCAACCTTCCCCGCGTGCTGCTGGTGGTGGACGAATACCAGCAACTGTTTGACGGCGACCGCGATGGTGAAGCCTCAGCCAACCTGCTGCGACTGTCACAGCAGGGTCGCAGCGTCGGCATCCACATGCTGTTGGCATCGCAGCGTTTCGAGACCGCGGGGATGCTGCACCGCGCCGACATCTTCGGCAACATGCACCTGCGAATGTCGATGCAACTGGCACAGGCCGACTCGGCCACGCTCACTGATTTCGGCTTGAAGGGGCGTCGCCTGATCAGCGCCACCTGCGACCGTGTCGGCCGCTTGGTCATGAACGACCGCGCCGGCGACGATGAAACCAACATCGCCGGCAAGGCTGCGCTGCTCGATGCTCGTCGACGCGACGAAGTCATCGCCATGCTGGCCAGCAAGGCGGCGCTGCTGTCTCGGGGTTCGTTCCAGGCTCGCACCGTGGTGTTCAACGGACCGGCCCAACCCGACCTGCTGAACAACCCCCACGTCCAGGGGCTCCTCCTTCCTGGGGTCTGGCTCGATAGCCATCGGATGGAAGCCCTCGCTCGGGCCGAACAGCCGGCCGGCGGCTTCGGCGTTCGTGACTGGCTGGCGGCCGAACGACCCGTCGCGCTCTTCCTCGGTCAGGAGTTCAACGTGCGCGGCCACGCCAACGTGGTGCTGCGCCGTCGCCGCACCGAGCATCTTGTCGTCGTTGGCGAACACCACGAAACACGGATCGCCATTGTCGCTGCAGCCATGATGAGCGCAGCGCTGGTAGAGCATCCGACCAACCTGCAGATCTGGACGAACGACCGCAGCGTCGATAGAGCTTCATGGTCAGACGTCTTGGCCTCCGCCACCGGGCACCTCGCCTCCCTCGGCGTTGATGCCCGCATCGGCCGCCATACCGCGGAATGCACCAGCCTGCTGATTGCCGCCATGGTCGAACTCGATCGACGCGAAAAACTGTCAGAGGACGAGCAGAGCGAAGCATCCACGCTGATAGTTGTGCTGAACGAGCCGGACCGGGTGCCAGCGTTACAACGCACGTCCGACGACTACGGCAGTCTTGAGTCGGACCTCGGTCGAACGCTGCGCTCACTGCTCAGTCGAGGTTCTGCGGTCGGCATCCACGTGATCGTTTCGATTGCATCGCTCGGCCTCCTCCGAAGCGTACTGTCCGACAAGACAGTGCAGGACGACGTCCGTCACCGCGTCGTCATGCAAATGCCTGAGGACGATTCGTTCGTGCTCGTTCGATCGAGCGCGGCGTCGAAGTTGCAGGCCGACGGTGATAGACCGGTCGCCGCGCTGGCGTTCGATACCCATCGCCAGGAAGCGGTGTGCTTCAAGCCCTACAGCATCGCAGCCACCAACACCGCGTTCGCTGACAGCACCGAGCACGGTGACTTCATGACGCAGATCGCGTCGATCACTCAGCAATTGGCGAGGCGCTTTGTCTGATTTCGCCGCCCCTTCTGGCACGCCAGTTGCCTTCCGCTCTCCCGCCGCCGCGGAGGCGTCGCGACGTATCATTGCGCTCACGCACCTCAGCGACGAATACCGGCGTTTCACCGCCTACGCTCAGGCTGCTCAGGCCGACGCCGTCTCGCAAGCCCGAGCCGTTGGCGAGCTAGTGCACCGGGCCCAACGCAGCGCGGCCTTCGCTGGGAACCTCTCGGAACGCAACGCCGCCGATCTGGGTGGCGTCACCCGTTCGGTCGAGGACGCTCGGACGGAAGTCGCCATCGCAGGTGGCCGCATAAGCGAACGACTCGTGAGCCTGGAGCGCTCGCTCGACATCGCAGAACGCGCCCATCAGTCGTGGGGCATTGCCCAGTCAAGGTCGGTCGACGCACGTGAGCGGGCGACCAATCGGCTGGCTGCGGCCCGGATCAGTGAGCGGCGCTTGGCCGCGGTCGTGGCGGCCAGAGCCGAAACCATTTCAGTCGAGTTGCAGCGGGCTCAGCGAGACCTGAGCCACGCCCGCGAAGATGTCGCCCAGTTCGCAGCCGAGATTGAAGCAGCCGAAGAACTGATCGAGCGATACGACCGCGCCGTCGCTGCGTGTGAGACCGCAACCGAAATGGCACAGGCCGCGGTCGACCGGCAGCGAGCATGTCGTCAACTGATCAGCCTCGCGCAGGACCACGTGGACACCGCGGCAGCGGTGACCCAGCAGACCTCCGAGACGCTGCGCCGGCAACAAGACGGCGCCGGTCACATGACCCAGCAAACCATCCTGGCGCTGCGGGCTGACGAGCATGCCGGACGCCTCTTGACGACAGCCAACAGTGACTACGACGATGCCCAGCGCCACGCCAGCGAAACGCGCCGACATCTGCTTGACGAGGTGGAGCTGTTTCGTTCGCGGGCATCGAGCGGACGCAACGGATTCCACTATGCCGAATGAGATATACCTCCGACTCCGCCAGCAGAGTTCCCTGGTTGCCGCGATTCGTCACGACCGGCCGGGACTGTGGCGCGAAGACATAATGCGCGACCTGGATCTCCTTCATGTGCGTCCCCACGACCTCGCCACGACGTCATTGCTCAACCGCCTCGACCGTCACGCCGCTGCGTTGGACGAGGCAAAGGCCCTGGCCCGCGCCGTCGTTGGTGGAAATGACGTGGTCATCGAAACGGGCCAGGCGCTGAACAGCGACCTCGCCCTGATTGCCCGAAGTGTGAAAGCCGCGCACGATCACGTCGTACTCTCGTTGGCCGACGACGAATCGGCGAGGGCCGCTGAGTTGCAGGTAATGCGTAGCGTGCAGGAGGCGAACCTCATCGGCTTCGGCGGCACGGTCGCGTTATGAGAATCATCACCCCGCCGCGCCGCTGGGCGCCGCTGCGTCTACGCGAGGTGTGGGAATTCCGCGATCTCTTCAAGCGATTCGTCGCCCGCGATCTGACGCTGCGTTACCGCCAGACGGCTCTCGGCGTCATCTGGGTTGTGCTGCAGCCGTTGCTCGGGGCGGGTGTGCTCAGCTTTGTGTTCGGCCGCATCGCACATCTTCCATCCGACGGCGTGCCGTACTTCGTGTTCGCCTACGTCGGTATGCTTGCGTGGAACACGCTGTCGTCCACGGTGACCAAGATCAGCACATCACTCACCGGCAACCAGCAGCTCATCTCCAAAATCTTCTTCCCGCGCCTGGTGCTCCCGCTATCCACGCTGGGGTCGACCCTCATCGACTTCGCGGTCGCCTTGGCCATGCTGGGGGTGATCCTGGTCGTGCAGGGCGTGACACCCGGTCGCACAATACTGACACTGCCGATCTGGCTGTTTCTGCTCGTTCTACTCGGCTCTGGCATCGGCCTGGCCGCCGCGGCACTAATGGTGAGCTATCGCGATATCGGCTATGTATTGCCGGTGCTTTTGCAGGTTGGTCTGTACGCCAGCCCAGTCGCGTACAGCGTCACCGCAGTGCCCACCGCGGTTCGATGGGCCGTCACACTGAACCCGATAACGGGCCTACTCGAAGGATTCCGCAGCGCCTGTCTCGGACTGCCGCTGCCGAACGGCGCACTTCTCGCTTGGTCAGCCGTGTGCTCGATTGCGGCGTTCTTCGGCGGCGCGCTGGTCTTCGCCAATCGAGAACGGCGGTTCGCTGATGTCATCTAGCGACACCGCTATCGCCATGCGCGGCCTGGGTAAGGCGTACGAAATTCGACGCAGCGAAGAGCAGCACATCACGCTTGCCGAGCAGGCGCTCGACCGTCTGCGCCATCCCCTTCGCACGCGAACGTCAGAGACGTTCTGGGCGTTACGCGACATGGATGCCGACATCGCCCGCGGCCAAGTCACCGCGCTGGTCGGCCGTAACGGTGCCGGCAAAAGCACACTGCTCAAAGTGCTCAGCCGCATCACCGCACCCACCACCGGTCGCGTCGAGATCGACGGACGGGTCGGCTCGCTCCTCGAAGTCGGCACCGGTTTCCACCCCGAACTGACCGGTCGGGAGAACATCTTCCTGAACGGCTCCATCCTTGGCATGACCCGAGCCGAGGTGAGGCGACAATTTGACCTCATCGTCGAGTTCGCCGGTGTTGCCTCGTTCCTTGATACTCCCGTGAAGCGGTACTCCAGCGGCATGTACGTGCGGCTGGCCTTCGCGGTCGCCTCCCACCTGGACACCGAGATACTCATCGTGGATGAAGTGCTGGCGGTCGGCGACCAGGACTTCCAGCGTCAGTGCCTCGGCAAGCTGGGTTCCATCGCCAAGGACGGCCGTACCGTCGTGCTGGTGAGCCACAACATGGGCGTCGTCAAGCAGATCGCCCACCAGGCACTGCTGCTGCGCGAGGGCCGGGTGATCAGCGCCGGAAGCGTCGAAGACGCCATTGCTGGCTACATGCACCAGACGGCGACGGGTGACGATTTCCAGACGTTCACCGACAACGATCGTTGGGATCTGCAACTCGCTCGAGAGGTTGAGATCATCAGCGGACGGATGGGTGGTCACCCGTCCGGTTTCTTCGACGCCTCCGACGACGTCAGCTTCGATGTGAACCTGCGAGCCAACGAAACAGTCGGTGCTCTGCGCATCAGCCTGACGTTGTCAGCCAGCTCCGGAGAACCGGTCGGCTCAACGTTTAGCCAGAGCTTCGTGCCGCCGGCCAACGGGGACACCGCGATGGTGTCGGTTCGCATCCCCGATCTCGCGCTTGCCCCGGGTCGCTATCACCTTGCGGTCGCAACCGGCGTCGGCGACGCCCGCACCGGACATCGTGACTTCGATGTCATCACCAACGTGCTGCCTTTCGAAGTAGCTCCTGGAGTAGGCGCTGACGGTGCGTTCGAGCACTGGCAGAGCCACTGGGGTCGTATTCGCATCAATCCACTCGTCGTCCAGCAAGGAGTCATCGACCATGCGCATCTTGCTCTTTAGCCCCCTCGCCCATCTCGATCCGCCGTCGGGCGACATCTCCTACACCGAGGCGCTACTGGCCGAGCCACCGCCGGGCGTTGAGTACGTCACCTACGCGGATGCCATCGATCAGGGGCTGATAACGGTGCGCGGCCGGCGGCCCGCTCACGGAACGTTTGGCCTCACCGATTTGACGGTTCTCGGCGTGCGCGCCGGCGAACGTGCCCTGCGACGGCGAGGCATGATGTTTCGTGAGCCCTGGTGGTTCGTCTCGATCAAACCGGGCGCGTTCGATCTTGTCCATCAGCACCTGTTCGCGGTGCGTCAGATCGGCACGCACATTCCGGTGGTGTCGACGGCCGGGTATCCACTCTCGGTGCGCTACCGAGATGCCGAACACTGGAGCCAATGGCGTGTCAGTCAGGCGGTCGTGCTGGAGAAGACCTTGAGCCGCCTGCTTCGGCTGCACAATCCGTGGTTGATCGGCCGACCGGGCAACGTGCTCTCGGGTTACAGCCTCAAGTTCTGGGCGTTCCTGGTTGGCCATGGCGCGGCGCCCGCTTCAACTCGAGTGATCGGCACGGGCCTGCAGGATCTGCATCTGCCACCGAAGCAAACCAATGGCACCACGCTGGCGTTCATCGGACGGGACTTCGATCGCAAGGGTGGCATCGAAGTGCTTTGCGCCTTTCGCATTCTGAAAGGCAGGCATCCGTCGCTGCAGCTGATCGTGGTGACCACCATCGAGAACATCGCGGCCCACAGCATCGTGGGCGATGGCATCACCGTCCTAGCTGATCTTCCTCGGGAAGAACTGCTGCACGACTACCTGCCGCACATTGACGTGCTTGTGTCTCCCACGTCATCAGACTGCGGCGCACCATATGCCATCCTGGAAGCGCTGCAATCGGGAGCATGTGTGGTGCTGTCGAAGAACGCCTGGCTCGATGACCGCCTGGTGGAACCGGCCATTCGTCGAGCCGGTGACGGCGTGGGCGCGTTGGTTGCCGAGCTTGAAGATCTGCTACAAGCCCCGAACCTCGAACGCGCTCAGGCTGCGGCCAGGCCGCTCTGGCTAAAGGCCTTCTCGATGACCGCGCTCCACGTTGACCTGTTGGCGGCCTACGTTGCCGTGGCACCGATGCACCCGGTTGGCGTGACGAAGACGACATCAGCGATGTCGAAGGTCCTTAGCCGCCCGTGAGCAACCGACCTGCGGTGCTCGTTGCAGCACGACCATTCGATCTCAGCGAGGCGCCCTTCGACGCGTTCGTTGAACGCCACGGTCGGATGGTTGAACTTCTGTGCGACCACTTCAACGTCTCGCTTCTCGGGCTGCGTCAGGAAACCGACCAGGCCTCGATTAGCCAACGGTGGGGACACCTTCCGTACTCCGAGGTGAGCATTCGTGACACCGGATCCTCGCGAACCCAGCGACTAGCCTCTGCCTGGCGGGTGGGCCGCGATCGGGACATCGATACCGAGCACGAGGCTATTGACGCGGCCGCTACGTTGCATGCCCCCGAAGCAATCGTCACGGTTGGGCCGTGGCTCGGCCGGGCCTACCGCCCACTGCACGCAATGCGACCAAGCGTGCATCTGTTCGAAGAAGACCTGTCGCAGATGATCGAACTCGCACCGCAGTCGCGCCAGGCTCGGGCCTTGCGCCGCGTCGAGATCTTCCTCGCTTCACGATCTCACCTACGGCCAAGCACGGTCTGCTACATCGCCCGCAGCGAGGAGCAGGCCGCGCGACGTCGATACCCGCTTTCCGAAGCCGTCTATCTCCCCTACACGCTCGACGAGCGGCAATGGCCAACGGCTTCTTCTCCCGTAGCCGGTACGGGCGCCATCGTCGTCGGCAACATGAGTCAGCTGCGTAATGCCGAGGGTCTGGCCGATCTCTGTTCACTCGTGGCCGATCGGTCCGAGCATCCGCTTTGGGGCACCCGCGTGCTGTCCGATAGCGGGTTACATCCGTGCCTCGAACCGTTCGTGGCGAGCGGAATGCTGGTTCCGACCGACGGCCGAGACTTAGCCACCGGGTACCGGTCGGCGGCGCTCGCCATCGTGCCGGCGCAACGACTGTCCGGGCTAAAGACCACGGTGCTGCAGGCTTGGACGATGGGTTGCCCGGTTGTTGGGTACGCCGCCTCCGCCCACAGCGTCGGTGCCGATCAGTCGTGCATGCGATTCGGAGAGACGCCGTTGGCGCTGCTCGATCAGCTTGACGAACTTTTCGCTTCACCATCTGAGCGCTATGCGCTCGCCATGGGTGGATTCGCAAAGTTGCGGAGTGGGTACGACGACGATCGGAACCGGACAACCTTTCTCTCCGCCGTGCGCCACGCGGCCAGCGCTGATCAGACAGCGATGCCTTCACCCGTCAGCACGCGGTCGTAAAGGGCAAGGAGTTGACCAACGTGTCGTTGGAGCGAGAACTCAGCCTGCTGGCAGGCGCGCAGCCGTGTACCCCACCGGTTGCTGGCGCCATGGTCGACTACCCGTCGCAGCAGCGCCGCGCACGCATCACTGTCCCCCGGTGCGAACAGCAACTCCGGAGCGACCAGACCAACGGTCTCACGATGCGCTCCGGCGGCCGAAGCCACAACGGGGATGCCCTTCGCCATGGCCTCCACCACGCTGAGCCCGAATGGTTCGGCGAGAGCGGTGGCCAGAAAAATACTGCACTGGTCCAGCTCCCCGTCGAGGTCATCAACAAAGCCGAGGAAGTGCACGCTGTCGTCAAGCCCAAGTTCGCGAGAACGCGAGCGCAGCGCCGGTTCCTGCGAGCCGCGACCGGCGAACGCGATCGTCCAACCGTCGGTGGCGAGGTTGCTCTTCGCCCAGGCTTCCAGTGCCAATTGCGTGTCCTTTTCTGCTTCCAGACGCTGGGCCACCAACACCCGCTTGGCACCGTAGCGAGCTGGCGCCGCGTTCGGCACGCCGTTCGGAATGAGTACCGATGGCTCCCGGATGGTGTCGGCCACGAACTGGCTGATGCTGATCTGGGCTGCGAAGACTGGGCGCACCACCTGCCCTGCGAGCCTCGCCGGTCGGGTCGAGCCGCGTTGGCCGGCAAAGTGACGGGTGGTCACGACCTTCGCCCGATGGAGGGGCCAGGTGGAAATGGCGGCGAACTCGGCCGATGTCATATGGGTGTGCGCTATATCGCACCGGCGCCCCAGTCTGGCCAACTGCCGCGCAACGGTGGCGAGGTTGGCACCAGGGAGGTGCCGCACCGTCGGACCGAGCGCGTCACCCATCGCGACCGGTTCGCCGCCGACGACCGTCACGTCCCACCCTGCCGCAGCCTGCATCGGCGCCACATAGGTGATGTAGCGCTCAACTCCGGCGAAGTTCTGTGTTGCGACGACGTGGAAAATCGAGTGGCTCATCGGGCGAGCGTGTTGGGTGCGACGGACACGGACAAGGTGGTGAGGATATGTGGGTAGCCGCGTCTGCAGACATGGTCGCTCGTCCACGGTTCGCTACCGCTGTTCGGCATTCGCTGGTCGGTGCCGCAATTCTCGCGGTTCAGGCGGGCGCGGCCCTGGCATTGTCGAACGCTCCGGCCGTGGGTGTTGCTGCCGTTGTCGCCATGGTCGGCGGCGCTTTGTTGCTGGTCTATCCGGGCGTTGGTCTTGCCGCCGCGCTCGCCCTGTGTTTTGCTGCGTCCCGCGTTGGTCCGGCCAAACTCGACATGAGCAGTGCCGACGCCGCCCTCATCGTGGCTAGTCTCGCTGCACTCCCGCACGTGCCGTGGGCGAACGCTGCTGTTCGCCGGGTCATGGCCGTGGGTGCGCTCTACGTCATCATGCTGTCGCTCAACATTTTGATCGTCCCCCACAAGTCGGCCGTGATCGAACTCGGGCACCGCACCTTCCTGGTGTTGGGATCACTTGTTGTCGGTTCGGCCATCGCCAATCGGAACCGCACGGTCCTCGCGCTGCGCTTCTTCCTTGCCACGGCGACGTTCTTCGGCGTTGCTGCTGTTGTCACGACCCTCGGGGATCACTACAAGCCCGCCTACGTGTTCGGGTACCACAAGAACTTCGTCGGACCGCTCCTGATGATGGCACTTCTCGTGTCCGTCGCCGCGGCCACAACCGTCCGGGTACCGCGAGCGCTGCTCAACACGACTCGCATCTGCATGTCGGCAGGATTGGTCGCCACGCAATCGCGGGCGGCCATCATCGGCGGCGGTTGCGCCTTCATCATCTGGGCGATCCGGTCGGGTAAACTGAAGCGGTACCTGCCGTTGCTCACCGTCGTGCTTGGCGCCGCGACCTACTTCGTGTCGCTCACCGTCAGCCGGGACACGGCCGACAAATCGAACTACCAGTTCAACACCGTTGGCAGCCGCGTGAAAGTCTACGAAATCGCGCTGAAGCTGTGGCGGGATCATCCAATCTTCGGTTACGGCGTGCGATGGTTTCGCGATCCGGCGGCGCCGACCACCGAGCCGCACAGCTCGCTGATCGCCACGCTGTCGGAGACCGGTGTGTGGGGGATCCTGTCGATCCTGCTGTTGTTCGGACTGACGATGATGCTGCTGCACAAGCGACGGGGGCCTTTGCCGCTGGCTGCGTTCGCAGTGCTGGCCGCCCGGTTGTTGGAAAGTCAGTTGGCGATCTTCTGGGTGGCTGGCACCATGACGCTGCCGTGGCTTCTGACTGGCCTGGCGATGGCGACATCGGAGCCCGCCGCCGCACCCGCGACCAAAGCGTCGGCGCGAGCCCTGGTGGGGACGCCGTCGTGAAGGTTCTTCGTATCTACCACTCCGGTGTGGTCAGCGCGTGGCGTCAGCGTGAACGCGAAATGCGCCGTTGGGGCGTGGACGTAACGCTCGTGTCGCCGACTCGGTGGAACGAGGGTGGTGCCGATGTCGACCTGGATATCGGCGATGACGACTGGGTGGTACCGGCGCGCACGCTGGGAACACATCCGTACATCTTCCTCTACGACCCTCGGCCCCTGGTTCGACTGTTCCGACAGCATCAGTTCGACCTGATCGACCTGCACGAAGAGCCGGCCAGCCTCGCTGCTCTCGAAGTCCGACTGCTCTCGTGGTTCGGTCATCGTCACACTCCGCTCGTGGTGTACGGCGCACAGAACATCGCCAAGCGATTCCCGTGGCCATTCCGCTCCATCGAGCGCGGCACCCTTCGACGAGCCAAGGGCGCCTACCCGTGCAACCGCGACGCCGGGGACATCTATCGAGACAAGGGCTTCGCAGGTCTGATCCAAGTCATGGGGCTCGGTGTGGAAGTGGAACGATTCAGCGCTTCGGACCATCACGCCGCGCAGGAGCCAACCACGATCGGCTACGTCGGGCGGCTCGCCGAACACAAAGGAGTCCAGATTGTGCTGGACGCGCTCGTTGCCCTTCCGACTGCGGTGCATTTGCAGGTATGCGGAGAGGGTCCGTATCGGCAGGCGCTCGAAGCGCACGTGGCTCGACTCGGGCTCGGTGATCGGGTCGAGTTCCTCGGATACAACAATCACGGCGATCTGCCGAGTCGTTACGCGAAGTTCGACATCGCCGTGATTCCCTCACAGACCAGAGAGAACTGGGTCGAACAGTTTGGACGGGTCGCGATCGAAGCAATGGCGAGCGGCGTGCCCGTGGTAGCCGCCAACAGCGGCGCGCTGCCCGACGTGCTCAACGGCGCGGGCGTGCTGGTTTCCGAAGCCGACCCGGGTGCTTGGTTCCGCGAACTGAGCACGCTGCTGAACAGCCCGGCCCGGCGCATCGAGCTGGCTGCGGCCGGACGCAAACGTGCTTGCACGTATTCCTGGTCGGCCATAGCCACCCAGCACATCGCGTTCTATCGCAAGGTCCTCGACCAGTGACGGGCATCGATACTGGCATCGACATTGTCATCGTCACGTTCAATTCCGCTGGCCATTTACCGGCATGTCTGGCGGCCATACCCGACCGTTCACAGGTCACCGTGATCGACAACGCCTCAAGCGACGAGGGTCCCGATCTGGCCGAAACGTTGGGATGCCGAGTGGTTCGGAATCACACCAACCTCGGTTTCGCCCGAGCCGTCAACCAGGCTCTTGCCCTCACCGCTGCGCCGCTGGTGCTGCTGCTAAACCCTGACGCCGTACTGATGCACGACACGCTCGATCATCTACGGGCTGCGCTCGTTGATCCCAAGGTCGCCATCGTCGGTGGGCGACTGCTGCAAGAGGACGGATGCGACCAGCAACCGTGGTGGCCGTTCCCGTCGGCAGGTGGCACCTGGCTCGAAGCGTTCATGCTGCGCCAATCAACGTGGAAGCCGAACTCCGACACGACCGTCCGCGACGTCGACTTCGTGGTCGGCGCATGTCTGTTGATGCGACGAGACGTAGTGCGGCAGCTCGGCGGATTCGACGAGCGCTTCTGGCTGTACGGGGAGGAAGCCGACCTCTGCAAGCGAGTGCGCAACGCCGGCTTCGGGGTGCGGTTCGTTCCCGAGGCAATCACCCGTCACGTCGGTGGTGCCAGCAGCGAGTCGCTCGGCGCCAGTGTCTCAACCCATTTCGCTCGCGGCACCGAGCGATTCGTGCTTCATCACCAGGGCCGGGTTGCGCTTCTGAGCTATCGCGTCGGCGCACTGGTCGGATCGGCTCTTCGTATTGGCGCGATGCGCGTCACCGGCGATCGCACGTCGGCCCGGTTCCGCGTCCGTAAGGCACTGGTGCGACACCTTCTGACCGAGATTCGACAGCATCCCTTCGACGTGCCGGTGACCAAGCAGGACGCAACCGAGTGCATCGTAGTGTGCTCACTTGAGGCGTGGGATGACGTGTGGCGTCGCAACCAGTTTCTCGTTCGAGAGCTGACCGCCCGACCCGATGTTCGCACTCGCGTGCTGTTCGTCGAGCCGCCGAACGATGTCGTACACAACCTCCGACGCAAGCAGCCCCTCGGAGTCTTGCGCCCAGCGTTGCGCACCGTGGCCGCGCCACCCGGCGTCATTCTGTTCCAGCCGGTGAAGTGGCTGCCGCGCGTGCTCGGCGGATTCGCCGACCGATCGCTACGTCGACAAGTTCGCCGCGCCGCAACCGAAGCCGGGTTCGATCAACCGATGCTCTGGGTGAACGATTCGGTCTACGTCGGGTTGGCCGAAGAAGTCACGTGGCCGGTGCTGTACGACATCACCGATGACTGGACCCGGGAGCAAGTTTCGCGGCGCGAAAAGAAGCGGCGTCTCGATCGCGAACGACGACTTCTCGCCCGAGCCAGCGCGGTCGTGGTCTGTTCGCCGGAACTGGCCGCCGACCGAGGTCGCACGCGACCGGTGGCACTGATTCCGAATGCAGTCGACACCGACCACTTTCAACGGCCGCGCCCGCGACCCAACGACCTGCCCGCCAGTCCGACTGCAGTGTACGTCGGCAGCATCCAGCGCGAGCGGTTCGACACCGATCTGGTTGTCGACCTGGCTGGTCGCCTTCCGCATCTGCAGATCGTGCTGGTCGGTCCGGCCAGCCTGACCGGCGACGATCAGCAGATGCTCTGTGCGTTCACCAACGTGCATCTCCTCGGGCCTCGCTTCTATCAGGACGTCCCCGCCTACCTGCAACATGCCGACGTGGTGATCGTGCCGCATGTGGTGACCCCGTTCACCGAAAGCCTCGACCCGATCAAGGCGTATGAGTGCCTCGCCACCGGGCGTCCCACCGTCAGCACGCCGGTGGCAGGCTTTCGCGATCTGCCCGCACCAATCGTGGTCGCCGACGCGCTTCATTTCGTCGACGCCGTTCGCGAAAGCATCACGACGTGGCGGCCATCAATGCCCGCAACCAACGTGGCGAGTTGGGCGACACGCGCCGACGCGTTCGCGGGCGAGATGCGCGCCGCCGCGACCGCTCGCCCTCAACGACGCGTGGTCTTTGTCGGCCACACCGCCAGGCAGTCCGGCGCGGAACTGGCGCTGGTCCGTCTCGTTCCGGGCCTGGCAGATACCGACGTTCACGTCGTACTAGCCGAAGATGGCCCGCTGGTGGGCCTGCTCGAAACCAGCGGAGCCACCGTCACGGTACTGCCGATGGATACCCGCACCCGGGAAACGAACCGGGCCGCGGTCCAGCCCGGTCGTCTCCCGCTCCGCTCGGCCTGGCATGCCGCCGTCTACACGGCTCGACTCGCCCGGCTCCTGCGAGAGTTGCGACCCGACCTTGTCCACACCAACACGCTCAAGGCGTCGATCTATGGAGGGGCCGCTGCCCGTCTCGCCGGGGTTCCCCTCGTGTGGCACGTTCGTGACCGCATCGCCAGCGATTACCTTCCTGCCACCGCGGCCCGGGGAATCCGGCTGCTGGCCCGGCACCTACCCGACGGCGTGATCGCCAACTCGTTCTCGACCCGAGCGACACTCGGTTCAGACGGAACGGACGCGCACTACCGCACCACCGTCGTTTACGACCCGCTCCCCGTCGTTCCGACTACCGATCGACTGGCTACCGATCGACTGGCTGGCGATCGGCTGGCCGGCGACATCGTGGTCGGCATGGTCGTGGTCGGCATGGTCGGTCGCTTGGCCCCGTGGAAAGGTCAGGACGTCTTTCTCAAAGCATTCGCCACCGCCTTTCCGACGGGTACCGAACAGGCCCTCATCGTCGGATCAGCGATGTTCGGCGAAGATGACTACGCAGCGTCGCTCAAGGTCCTGGCCGTAGAACTCGGCATAGCCGAGCGAGTGACATTCGTTGGATTCGTCGATGACGTGTGGCCTCTCCTCGCTCGCATGACGATGCTGGTGCATGCGTCCACCATCCCGGAACCGTTTGGTCAAGTGGTGCTGGAAGGTCTGGCCGCCGGCTTGCCCGTGATCGCCTCCGATGCCGGCGGACCGGCCGAGATCATCACGCACAACGTCGACGGGCTCCTGACTGCACCGAACGACATCGCTGCGCTCGCGGCCGCCATGCTGCAGCTCGCCAACGATCCCGCCTTGCGGATACGCCTCGGTGACACCGGCCGAACTCGCTCCCACGATTTCACCGCAGCCGCTTTGGGCAGCCAGGTGAGCACCTTTTACGAGCGCGTCCTTGCAGACAGAAAGCACTGACGTGCATCCCGATGTAGCGCTGTTCGCGTCGTCATTCTTCCCGCATCTGGGCGGCGTGGAGGAACTGACGCGCCAACTGGCGCACGAGCACGTTCGCCGCGGCGCCCGGCCGATCGTCGTTACGAACCGTTGGCCCGAAGACCTCCCGGCCAGCGAAACCATCGAGGGACTGCCGGTGCGTCGCGAGGCGTTCCTTACCCCCGAGCGGCATCTTCGGCCACTGGCGCGTTTCGTGCTCGAGGGTCGCACCGCGCCTGGTCGTCTCGCCGACGATGTGAAAGCGCACGGTGCACAGCTCATCCACGTCCAGTGCGTGAGCACCAACGGCTACACGGCTCGCAATGTTGCCCGCAGGCTGAATCTGCCCCTTGTCGTTTCGCTCCAGGGCGAGCTCACCATGGACGCCGATCGGGTGTACCAGCACTCCACCGTGTTGCCGTCGCTGTTGCGAGAATTGTTCCGCGACGCCGATGCCATCACGGCCTGTTCGCGACAGACGTTGGACGAGGCCATCTCGTTCACGGGCATCGACCCGGCCGAGCGCGCCCATGTCGTCTACAACGGCGTCGATCTCGATGAGTTCACGCACGTCTTTCCGGTCCAGCGCGATCGCCCCTTCGTACTCGGCATTGGTCGCCACGTACCGCAGAAGGGCTTCGATGTGCTTCTGCGGGCCTTCGCCCGACTGCGTAGCAATGACGCCCTCGCCAACCACCAACTCGTTCTGGCTGGCGACGGCCCGCAGCACCACGACCTTCGTGCCCTCGCCCACCAACTCGACCTTGATGACCACGTCGACTTCGTTGGTCGCTGCGATCGCAATGCCACTGCTGCCCTGTTTGCCGGATGCTCGCTCTTCGTGCTGCCGTCGCGCCACGAACCCATGGGCATTGTGAACTTGGAGGCCATGGCTGCAGGGCGCCCAGTCCTTGCGTCTGCGGTGGGCGGCGTCCCTGAGCTGGTGGTTGACCGCGAAACGGGAGTGCTCGTGCGTCCGGACGATCACGAGCACCTGGCCCACGAACTCGGCGTGCTGCTGGCGGCGCCCGACGTACGCGCCCGCATGGGCCGGGCCGGGCTCGAGCGGGTGCAGCAGTTCTCCTGGCCGAGCATTGCCGACCAGTACGCCGACATCTACACGTCAGTGTTGACCAAGGACGACCGGGACTGCGGGTAGTAGTTGCGATAGCCGCGACCGGCGTGGGCGCTGCGGTTGAGGACGATGCCGAGCACCGACGCTCGCGAGCTGGTGAGCTGATTGACGGCGGCCTTCAGCTGACGTTTGTGGGTGATGTTCAGCGACGCCACCACGAGCACGCCGTCAACGCTCTTGGCCAGCATCACGCTGTCGGCGACGATGGTAGGAGGGCTGTCGATGATCACAATGTCGGCCGTTTCGGCCAGTGCCTCAACGATCTGCTTCATGCGTGGTGAGGCCAACAGCTCGCCCGGGTTCGGCACCGGGCTTCCGGCGGGAAGGATGAACAGGTTCGGAACCTGCGTCGGACAGAGGAACTGCTCGGCTTCAATGATCGGCCCCAAAAAATCGGGCGATGAGCCAGACGAGCTGCGACGTTTGACGCCGGTAGCGTGCTCGATCAGAACGTCGGACAGACCGAGCAGACCGGACACACCAAAGGCTCGATCAATGGACGGGCGTCGGAGATCACCGGAAATCAAGATGGTCCGGCTGCCCGCCATGGCGTAGGCAGCCGCCAGGTTGGCAG
This sequence comes from Actinomycetes bacterium, assembly GCA_031360915.1. Taxonomy (GTDB): domain Bacteria; phylum Actinomycetota; class Acidimicrobiia; order Acidimicrobiales; family Ilumatobacteraceae; genus JANMCE01. The sequence goes on from JANMCE010000019.1 coordinate 25,486, forward strand.
CAACCAACGACTTGCCATCACCGGCCGCGGCGCTGGTGACCGACACGGTCCTCACCCGTTCGTCCATCCCGAGGAAGCGAACGGTCGTGCGAAGGGATCGAATGGATTCGGCCATAGCACCCTGGGGCTCATCGAACACGGGTACCACCAGGTCGAGCTTGTCCTTCGAGCGCGGCACCTGCACCAGCACCGTGGCATCGGACGCCTCCTCGGCCTGCTCGGCCGAACGCAAGCGATCATCGAGCACTTCGCGCAACACGGCAAGACCGAGGCCGAACAACAAACCAACGAACGCACCGAGGATGCCACGGATCACCGGGCTCGGAACCGGCGGTTGCACCGATTCGGTCGCCGGCTCGATCAGTTCGGCCAATTGGATCTGGGCGGCCAATTCGGTGATGACCGTCTGCTGCTGACCATAAAGCGTCTCGTACTGACGTAATGCACCCTCCCGCAACGCCATGAAACTGCTTTGGTCACGACTCTCTGCCTTGGCAGTTGCGATGTCTTCACCCAAGGTGACGATGCGCGTGTCAAGTGCCTTCACCTGCTTGTCGAGATCGGCCGCTCGGGTTTGCAGACTGGTAGTGCGCTGATTGGCCCGGGTTTCGATGTAGATGTTCGCGAGGGCGTTGGCGTTGGCGACAGGCTGTTGTTTATCCTTCGAGTACGCGGTGATGGTGATGGTGCTGCTCACCACGTCGTAGGCAGCCTTGACGGACGACTTGAGCTGCGCGGTTGTCATGCCGGGGGTGCGACTGGCAACGTCGGCCAACAGGTTTTGGCTCAGCAGAACGCGGCGTTGACTGACCAGGAAGTTCTCCAGCGATACCGACTCGGTGGTCTTTTCTGGCTTCACGAAGAAGGTAGCAACGGCCTGGTACTGATTCGGCGGAACACGCGATGCCAACCAACTCGCACCAGCGGCAACAATCACCATCGCTTGCAGGATGACCCACCATTGGCGACGAAGAGCCGCGAAGGCGTTACGCAGATTGGTCGGGTCCATACAAGCTCCACTGTCGAACGAACGGCCAATCTACTGAGCTGATCCCAGCTCGGACTGAGGCCCGCGACCTAGCGAATCGAGAATTATCCGTTCTTGCCGATAGCCAGAATAGGACTGAGTCAAGGCTGAAGATATCGAGATGTGATCTGAATCCATCGGGATGAATTTGTGACCATACTCGTGCTCGGCTCATCCAGAGCGGAGATGGGAGGTGGTTCCATGGCGGTAGTGCATCAGGAGTTAGCGGAGAGACTGACGACATCGCCGACAACGAGAACACCGCGCGTCGCCCTAGCCCACGACTATCTGTCCGAGCGGGGTGGTGCCGAACGAGTCGTGGTTTCACTCACCAAAGCCTTCCCCGGCGCGCCGTTGTACACATCGGTGTATGAACCCGAGCGATTTCCTGAGTTCGACCACGTCGACATTCGCACCTCGGACCTGAACCGTGTCGATCTGTTTCGGCATCACCATCGGGCTGCCATGGCCCTCATTCCCCAGGCTTTTCGTGGGTTTCACGTCGAGAGTGATGTCGTGATCTGCTCGTCCTCGGGCTTCTCCCACGGAATCTCGACCGACGCTCCCAAGATCGTTTACTGCCACAACCCACCGCGTTGGCTCTACCAGAAAAGCCAGTATGTGGCCGGCCGCAAACGGTTCTGGTTAGCCAGTACGGCCATGCAGCCCTACCTCCATCACTGGGACCAACGCGCTGCCGCCAGCTGCGAGGTCTACCTCGCCAACTCCTCGGTCGTAGCGAATCGTATTCGCCAGGTGTACGGCAAAGAAGCTGAAGTGCTGCCGCCTCCCACCACGCTCGACCCGCACGGTCCGCAGGAACCGGTCAACGTTCTGGACACCGGTTATTTCCTTTGTGTCGCTCGACTACAGCCCTATAAAAATGTTGATGCCGTTGTCGAGGCCTTTCGGCATCTCCCCTCCGAGCAACTCGTCGTGGTGGGAAATGGCAGCCAACTGGCCGAGATGCAGGCGACGGCTCCGTTCAACGTGTCCTTTGCCGGTCACGTGAGTGATCACGAGATCCGTTGGCTGTACGCAAACTGCCAAGCACTCATCAGCGCTTCGTTTGAGGACTTCGGCCTCACGCCGGTGGAGGCCGCGCTGTACGGCAAGCCGTCTCTGCTGCTCCGCTGGGGTGGCTTTCTGGACACCATGCAGGAAGGCATCACGGGCCTGTTCTTCGACCTACCGACGCCAGCCAAGATTGAGCAGGCGATTCGCCGCTATCGTGCCGAGAGTTGGTCGTCGGCCATGATCATCCATGCAGCCGGGCGATTCTCCGAAGCTGGCTTTGCCGCCCGCATGCGCGCCATCGTGGACGACGTGGTTGGAGCTTCCACCTGAGGCCTCAGGTTTCAACGATGTCGACGGATTCGATGTAGACCAGTTCTTTGGTCGGCGTACCGCGCAACGAGCCGGCCGCGTCGAGATCTTCGACGACCTGGTCCTGATCTGAGTCGACCTCGCCAAAGAGCGAGTACTTGGGCGGAAGCGAGGCGCCGTGGTCGCCGGTGATGATGAAGAACTGGCTGCCGTTGGTGTTGGTATCGGGTCCGTTGTTGGCCATGGCCACGGACCCAATGACATAGTCGCCGTCGGCCGGAAGTTCGTCGGCAAAGGTGTAGCCCGGTCCGCCTGTGCCCGTGCCTGTCGGGTCGCCACACTGCACGACAAAGCCAGGCACGATGCGATGGCACACCGTGTTGTCAAAGAAGTGGTAACGGGCGAGTACTACAAAGTTGTTGACCGTCTCTGGCGCGTACGTCGCATCAAGCGTGATGTTGAGCACGCCTTTGTTGGTGGCAATCACCGCGCTGTAGTCCTTGGCCGGATCGATGCACATCGGCGGTGGCGCCGCGAACGTGGTCACTCGCGTTTCGGTGCCGTCCACCTTCGGGCACGGCGTCGGCGCATTGAGAGCGCGACCCGGTTGGGTGGTAGGCGGGAATTCACTGATGCTCGATGGCGGCGTACCCGGCTTGGCGGTGCCAACGCTGGGGGTGGGAAGGCGGGCAACGGTGGTCACTGCGCCGCCACTCCCGGCTCCGATGGTCACGCGAGACGTGCCACGTCGACCGCTGAACGCGAAGACCACGAACGCGATGAACAGCACGAAAAGTGCGGTTGAGACGATCCCGAGAATTCTTCCGGTCGTACTGCGGCTCGGTTCCGGCACGCCCGCCGCCCGCGTATCTTTGCGGAGCTTGAACCCCGAGATGATCGCGGCCGGGCCGAGAACAATTGTCACCGGCAAACACACGAAGAGCAGAACGAGGCTGAGGATACCGAGCGTCAAGACCGTGCTGGCCCGGTTCTCGAACACCATGGTGTGATCGCCGGGCGGCCCGGGAAAGGTACTCACCTGTTCCACGCTAGGAGACATGGGTCAGTTCTGGTAGGCCGCGCTGCTATCCCTCGCGAATGACCACCGACTTCATTATCACCAGTTCTTTGGTGGGGGTGCCCCGTTCGGTACCTGCGGCGCCAAGCGCGGTCAGCACGGCCTCTTGGCTCGGGTCCAGTTGGCCGAAGAGCGAGTACTTCGCAGGGAGGGCCACACCATCGGAGCCCAGGACAATGAAGAACTGGCTGCCGTTCGTGTCAGGCAACGACGTCGCCATAGCAAGAGATCCGACCTTGTATTGACCGGGTGCCGGTAGCTCGTCAGGGAAGCCGTAGCCAGGGCCGCCCGTGCCCCTGCCGGTCGGATCACCGCACTGGAAAAGATACCCCGGGATGATACGAGGGCAAACGGTGTTGTCGAAATAGTGATAGCGAGCGAGGACGACAAAATTGTTCACGGTCATCGGCGCGTTGACGGCGTCAAGCGTGAGGTTGAGTGCGCCTTTGTTCGTCTGAATGGTCGCGCGGTAGCGCTTCGTGACGTCGATGCACAGGGGCGGCGCCTTCTGAAACGACGTTGCCCGAGCCTCAGAACCGTCGCTGCTCGGGCAGCGGGTGACGCCGGAGATGGACTGCCCCGGCTGAGTGGGTGGTGGCGCGTTCGGATCGACTGATGTCGGCGTGACCGATGTTGGTAACGACGTATCTTTCGCGTTGGTGTTGCGCCGCTCGGCGATGACTTTGCCGACGAGGGCAATGGCAAGAATGATGAGCAGGATCCCGATGGAGTAGATGAGGGCAACCGCCAGCGTCGACCGTTTTCGTTTCGGCGGCGGCGAGGGTTCAGCCGAAGCGACCCGACGAACTAGCTCTGCGGCCTCGGGCGCCTCGACGGGCCCCGCTGGCTCAGCGGAAGGCTCGCCGGTCGGGATGAGATCGACCGGATCCGGAAGCGGCGGCATTGAGAGTGCCGAGAGACTTGTCGGGGCAAGCACGTCGCCAGCATCGGGCGCTAGGAGGGCCGACTCCGATGGCGACGGCTGCGGCGGCGATGATTCTTCGTCCCGCTCGCCATCGCGTCGCTGCGCGAGGGGTGGTGGCAGTGCACCGCCTGCTTCAGGTGGTGCCCACCGTCTTGGCTCGGGCCAGGCGGCGTCGTCAGACGCGCCACCCGGGACGGACGAAGTGATCATGGGGATAAAAGCTAGGGGTAAATCAGCGCCGCTACGAGGGCAGTTCGCCCTTTGGCGGCGACTTTTACCAAACTTGATAGTGCGGCACGCTGGAGAAAAATCAGCTCGAACGACTGGTTCCGCCGGCAATCGCACCGATGACGATGAGAAGCACAAAGCCGAGAATGACGAGTCCGATGAGACAGGTGCCGATGATGCCGCAGATACGTCCGGCCTTGTTGTTGCCCGGTTCGAGGCGGCCCATGGCGACTGCTTCGTCACGCACCTTGTTGCCCATCACCCAGGCGATCGGCCCAAGAATTTGGCAGAGCACGAGGCCAAGAATGCCGAGCACCAGCACCGTGGTTGACCGTCCCTCGAGCGCAGCATAGGCCGCATGGTTGGGGTCATACGCGCCGTACGACGGCGTGCCGTAGGACGGCGTGCCAGACGCAGGGGTGCCGTACGACGGCTGAAAGGTTGGTGGCGGAGGCGGCACCTGGCCGTACGGATCGTTCGGGGGCGGCGGCGGAATGTTGCTCACGTCATTAAACTTACGGCCTGACAGCGCGTCTGACAGGATCATTCGACCTGACCACCGCGATCAGCCTTCAGTGATGGTGACTTTCGTGATGCTGACCGGCTCGGTCGACTTGCCGTCGCTACCGCCACCAACTGACTCCAGGGCCTTCACGGTGTCCATACCGTCGGTGACCTTTCCGAACAGGGAGTACAGCGGTTGCAAACGCCCCTCAGCGAACACGGTGAAGAACTGGCTGCCATTCGTGTTCGGCCCGGAGTTCGCCATCGCCAGAGTTCCTTGCAGATACTCCTTGGCATCCTTAGGAAGTTCGTCTTGGAACGTATAGCCAGGACCTCCGCCGCCCGTGCCCGTGGGATCACCGCACTGCGCCATGAAGGCTTTGATAATGCGATGGCAGGGAGTGGCGTCATAGAAATGGTAACGAGCGAGCACCACGAAGTTGTTCACCGTCTTGGGCGCCTTGGCGGCGTCGAGGGCGGCTTTGTAGGTGCCCTTCGTGGTTTCGACGGTGGCGGTATAGGTCTTGGCCACATCAATACACATAGGCGGTTCCTTGGCGAACTTCACGACTTTTTCTTCGCTGCCATCGGCTTTGGGGCAAGGTGTATCGCCCGTGATGGTCTTGCCCGTAGGCGGTGCGGCCGAGGAGGACGCCACCGCTGCCGAGGTCGACGCGCTGGGGGCGGTCGTGGCGGAACCTTCGATGGTGGTACTGGTAGCTGCCGTCGTGACCTTGGCGGGGTCCTTCTTGGTCACTAGAGCGATGCCGATGATGGCGACTGCGGCGACACCGATGATCGATCCCCATTTGATGATCTGACGTTTGCGAGTGGCTGCGGCCTCGGCCTTCTTGTCCTCGGCGACCTTCTGCAGACGATTTAGTTTTTGGCGTTCACGCTTCTCAGTACCCACGAGGCGGAGAGTCTATTGGAGACAAGGCAAAACTGTGATCTTGCATCTCGCTGGCCTCGTTACGGGTGTTTGCCATAGCGTTGTCCCCTCGTGGCTCTGATCGTGCAGAAATATGGCGGAACGTCGGTCTCCGACGCTGACCGCATTCGTGCTGTCGCCGAACACGTCGCCTACACGGCCAGGCAAGGCAACCAGGTCGTGGCCGTGGTTTCGGCCATGGGCAAGGAAACCGACAACCTGATTGCCTTGGCCAACCAGGTGTCGAAGACGCAACCCGGCCGTGAGATGGACATGCTGCTCACCGTTGGCGAGCGCAAGTCGATGGCGCTGTTATGCATGGCACTGGCCGACATCGGTGTGGACGCTATGAGCTTCACCGGCAGCCAGGTCGGCATCATCACCGACACCAGTCACGGCAAGGCCAAGATCCTCGAGGTCAAGGGCGACCGCGTGCGCGCAGCTTTGTCTGCTGGCAACGTCTGCGTGATCGCAGGTTTCCAGGGCGTGTCCACCGATAAGGAGATCACCACCCTGGGCCGCGGCGGCTCCGACCTCACGGCAGTCGCGGTAGCCGCCGCGCTCGTCGCTGACGCGTGTGAGATCTACACCGACGTGACCGGCGTGTATTCGGCCGACCCCCGTATCTGTCCGCAGGCCCGAAAGCTGAGCCGCGTCGGGTTCGACGAGATGCTCGAAATGGCGGCCTCCGGTGGCCGCGTCCTCAACCTGCGGTCCGCCGAGTTCGCCCGCAATCACAAGGTCCCGCTGCATGTGCGTTCCAGTTTCACTTGGGAGCCGGGCACGTGGGTTATCGCCCAGGAGAATGTTATGGAAGAAGCCATTATTTCCGCCGTCACCCACGATGCGACCGAGTCGAAGGTCACGGTTGTTGGTGTTCCCGACAAGCCAGGTATTTCGGCGACCCTGTTCGAGGAGTTGGCCGACGCCAACATCGTCATCGACATGATCGTGCAAAACACCTCACACTCAGGCAAGACCGATATCTCCTTCACCGTCCCGAAGGCGGACATGGCTGTCGCTGAGGGCATTGTTGCGCGAGTGGCCAAAGAGATCGGCGCTGAAGGTGTGGAACATCAGACCGATATCGCCAAGGTCTCGGTCGTCGGCGCCGGCATGAAGACCTCGCCCGGCGTTGCCGCCAAGATGTTCCGCGTGCTGGCCGATAACGATGTGAACATCGAGATGATTTCAACATCAACTATTCGCATTTCGTGCGTGGTGTCGGCGGGCAAGATGGAAGGCGCCGTTCGGGCGTTGCACACGGCGTTCGGTCTCGACAGTGGGCAGGATTACGCCGCGCCGCTGCCGACCCGCAAGTAGCTCAAACTGCTCCGCGTTTTTCTGGAGGTCATCCTCCCTGTCCTGATGATGGCTGGCCTGGGCGGCTTCATGGGCCGCCGCGTCGGTGTGCCGGTTCATCCGCTCTCCGGCCTCACTTTTCGTCTCTTCTCTCCAGCGTTGATCTTCCACTCGCTGCTCACGATTTCCATCACTCGGGACGTGGCCGTGCGGCTGGTGGGCGTCATCGCCGGCGTGTTTTTTTTGGTTGCAATGGCAAGTTTCCTGATCTCGAAGGTGTTGGGACACGATCGACCGACACTCGCTGCTGTGGCGTTGTGTTCGGCCGTGGCCAACTCGGGCAACATGGGCTTGCCTATCGCCAAGTTGGCCTTCGGTGACGAGGGATTGAAAATTGCCGTGGTGATGTATGTCGCCAACGCGCTGCTGACGTACAGCGTCGGCGTAACGATTGCCTCGCTCGGCACCAGCGGCACAGTCAAGCAAGCGTTCATCGCCCCGTTCAAGGTTCCGGCCATTTGGGCCGCTGCAGTTGCTCTCACCATCAACTACAACGGCTGGCACCTACCCGCGGCGCTCGAAGCAGTGGCCTCAACACTCGCCGGCGCATCGATTCCCGTGATGCTGGTGGTCCTCGGCTTGCAGGTGTTGGAGCGAGTTGCCCATACCGACGGTGTGCGAGATGTGGTGGTGGCGGTTTCGCTGCGTCTTGTCGGGGCGCCGCTCGCCGCTTGGGGAGCCACCGCCGCGCTCGGGCTGAGCGGCATCACCCAACGCACGTTGATCCTGACCGCCGGCATGCCCACCGCCGTCATGGCCTCCGTCCTGGCCATGCAGTATCAAGCCAAGCCAGCCTTCGTCTCCCGTGTGGTCATCACCTCAACCCTTGTATCCATCGTCACCCTCACCGTGCTCGTCACCATCCTTAAGTAGCTACTTCGGGCTGGACGAGCTTTGTCTTCGTGTATCGGGTCCCGTTGCGGTGTTCGCTGTCCATCTGCTGGAGATCCTCCATGTTGTCCTCGACCGTGAAGTCCTCTGGTGGATACGGATGGTCCTGCTCCGAGTGGTAGAGGAACTCGCGACTCGACATGACTGCTTCATAGTCGAGCACCACATCGGACGGCACGAGTGGCCGAACGGTGAAACCATCCCCCGGTGAACCCGTCCGCCGGTTCGATCCCTTGCTCCCTGAAACTCACCTGCGGAATCTTCCCACGCCAGGTCCACGCCGGGAGGACGGGTTTACTAGTCTCGCAGTGATGGTCAGCGGGCAGAAGGTCGAGGTTGTCGTGGCCCACAGCGAGCGAGCCACAGTGCGCGTCGGCGACGTCTTCGTGAAGATCGACGCAGATCAGACGCGCACCGACGTCGAGGTCGAGGCGATGTCGATCGCGCCGGTTCCGACTCCGGAGGTTCTCTGGCGCCGTCCACCCGCGCTCGCGCTCGCCGCCCTCACCGGAGTTGCACTTGGCCATCTCGGCGAACCGTCGAACGCGTCCACGGCTGCGTGGGTCGCGTCGGGCGCCGCCGTGCGGGCATTGCATGACGCGCCACTACGGCCATGGCCCGGTCGCAGCATCGACGAGCTCGCATTGCGCCTCGACAACGAGTGCGAGTGGCTCCTCGCCAACGACGTGCTTCCCGCCGAGGTCGTCACTGTGAACCGCAAGCTCGCCAAGACAGCGCTTCGGCCATGGACAACAGTGTTCATACACGGCGACCTGCAGGTCGACCATGTCTTCGTAGACGGTGACGAAGTCACGGGCATCCTCGACTGGTCAGAGGCAGCCCGGGGTGACGCGCTGTTCGACCTCGCCATTCTCACGCTCGGACATTCCGAGCACCTCGAAGACGTTGTGACCGGCTACGGGGCGGACGTCGACCGCGACCTGATTCGTGCCTGGCAGTCATGGCGATGCCTCGTAGCGATCCGCTGGCTGCATGAACAGGGCTTCGGACTCACCGACGACTTTCCCGAGGTTGCCGTGTTGAGATCGAGAATGTAAGGCACGCGGCTGCATCTGAGCGCAGCTGGTCAGGCGGCTGCTGTGATGGTGGTGCCGTCGGGGCGTTGGGTGTGCCAGTTGCCGTGGCTGTCGCGATACGTGTGGTAGCCATGTTCTTTGTATCGGTTGTGCTTACCGCAGAGGGGAGCGCCGTTGCCCGCTGAGGTGTCTTGGGTGGCGCGCCATGGTGTGACGTGATCGACCTGACAGCGATTGGACGGGATGTCGCAGCCGGCCCAGACACAAGTTGTATCCAGCGTTTGGATCATTCTGCGTAACGGTCCGGTGAACGATCGAGTCTTCTGCGAGACAGATGCTTCAGATGCCCCGATCACAACCCTGCGTATGTGCCCCGCCATAGCTGCGGCCAATGCAGCACCAGGCGAGAGGCTGGTGCCGTCAAGCGTTTCGCATTGCCACCGCCGGTACTGTTTCGGATCAAACGTCACGGGCGTGCCAGCGATGTCGGCAAGTCCGGCTTCGTAGGCGTCTTGCGACATGACGATCGTGACGAGTGGTTCCGGCTTTTGTGCATCAGCCGGGGTGGACGCTGCGTTCACGCACATTTTGTAGAAAGCGTCAGCCCGACGCTGCGCCTCACTCCGCGCGAACTGGGTAACAATGACGTCGTCGCCGTACGCGAGGCGGGCTGCTTCGAAATCGGCGAGACGTTCGGTTTCGACGAACCGTTCGAAAATCTCTTTGATCGCCGCGCCCTGTTCTGGTCCGAACGTGCCATCGATATGAAACCCGCCATCGAACTGTGGAGTGATCCTCAGATCACGGAACCGGTGTAACGACGCATGCCGCTGCTCGATCCCTTCGGCATCAGCCGTCGCCAACCAGTGCTTCACCGCGATCTCGAACTGCTTTGCGGTGAGTTCGCGCTCATGCTCCAACAACAACGCTTCGCTACCCGCCAATAGGTGCCCGCAGCGCGGGTTGCGGAACGCGCGAGCCAACTCACCCACCTGATCGGTACCGATTTCACCGGCCCGATACCGGTAGGCGGTGTCGTTCAGGGTGCGGAACATTTTTGCGAACGAAACACGGCGATGTGCTTCACCGGTAGAGATCCGACAGGTGAACGCCAACCATGTTTTCGCCGAACGATGACCATCCTCGGCGTAAAGCCCGTTGCGGTCCACAACGTCGACCACGGCGACTTTCAACGCATCCAGTTTTCGGCTCGCTCGTTCTAGCATTCCTGCGAACGCAGCAGCCTCTCGGCCGGTCTGAAACTGGTGATCCGCGGCGAGCATTTTGTCTAGTGCCTCGTCGAAGATGGTCACCGTTTCCATGAGAGTATTGTACCCGATTGGAACATGCGTTCGCTACGAGTATTGGGTCAAGAAAACATATCCTGAACAGGACTTATAGCACCCATAACGCCACCGCAAGCGACTCCCAAACGACGGTCCGCCACCACCGAACCGAACCAGGCAATCGGCTGGAAACGATCGTCTAAACGAGGCCTTCCTCGCTGGCGATATTCATTGTCATGGAAATGTCGTCGAGGGATTGGCCGTCGACACGGAACCGGTCGGGGGCGCGGCCCAAAATATGGAAGCCGTGGCGGAAATAGAGCGCTTGGGCACCGGGGTTGTCGCTGAAGACGCCGAGGTCGATCCAGTCGATGGTCGGTTCGGAGCGAGCCCACGCTATCGCCGAGGAAAGCAGCAGACTTCCGCCTCCCATCCGACGGTGGGATGAGAGGACGCTCATCCCCATCCAATATCCGCGAGATTGGTTGACCATCGCATCACCTCCCGATCATGCCCAACCACGGCATCAAACGGTTCAGACCGGCTGTATGGGTGGGAGTGTGCCGCGCCGTCGACACCCGACTCCGCATCGACCTCAAGTAGGTCATGCAGATAGCGAGCAACATCGGCCATGACGAGCAGCCTGACGCGCAGGGGACCTGTTGCCGACATGACGAGATCGTAGTTCCTGTGTCGACAGGGTTCGGCTCGATACTCCTTGCTGCCGACATTCCCCTCTAATGCGCCGCCGCAAGTAGGTTCGTTACAAACTCAGCACACGTTGCGCGGCGGTGAGGCCGGAGCGGAGGGCGCCTTCCATGAAGCCGGCGTGGCGGTCGCAGTGTTCGCCGGCGAGAACCAGTAGGCCGTAGTCGGCGCGGAGCAGCGGGAGCACGCGGGTGAGTTCGCCGGGCGCGAACGCGGCGTAGGTGCCGAGCGAGTACTGCTCGTTGGTCCAGTCGGTCACAACTCGGGCGCCAGCGAAGCCGGCGAGGTCTGGGAACACGCGAGTCATGTCACGAGCGACACGATCGGCGGCGTCGGGGAAGCTGAGAATGGCTGCACTGTCATGGCTGGACAGCAACGCAGTCAGCACACCTTCTGCCGCCGGATGACCCTGGGTTGTTTCCCAAAACTCTCCGTAGGCGCGGTCGGACAAGACGCTGCCATCGTGTCCGCCATCAAGCCACGCACGGCGATCAAACTGCACACTCACCTTGCCGCCGATGCCGTAACCAGCGTTCAAACCAGCAGGCAGCATCGGCTCGATGAGGATCCGACCCAACACCGGTAGCGGCACCGCAAGAACAACCGCGTCAGCGACGAAGCTTTGCCCACCGCCAGCAATCACGACCTCGTTGTCGTGTACCAGCACGGAAGACACCGGAGTAGAAAGTCGCACCCGGTCACCAAGTTCCCCTGCAAGACGGCTGGCGATCTGATCGTTGCCGCCGGCGATGCGAAAGGCGTGAAGCCAGTCACCCGATTCGTGATCGAGCAACGTCATCCACGCGAGGTGGGCCAGGCTGATTTCATTCGGCGAGACCATCATTTCGGTGCGTAGCCGTCGACCAACAATGAGGCGCGCGACAGGATGCAACTCCAGCCTGCTCATCAGGTCGGTGGCGGTCTCTACGTCATAGCCAGCAGCTACTGCGCTGGTTGCTGGATCCTCGGGATCGAGACGAGTGGTGAGGGCAAGACACTCGGTTGACCATCGCTCAAGATCGGTTGCGATACGACCCTTGGCCACCTGATCCCAGTGGGCGAAGGTGCTGACTCGCCCACTGGTGTCGAGCAGCGTGGCATCGAGCGAAACTGTTGGGTTTGCACCGAGCAGGCCGAGCTGGAACCGGGCGGCGAGCCCCAACACCGTTGCGTGGTTCGGGGCAACGAACTCGGCGCCACCCTCGCCATACTGACCGGCGACGAACCCGTCACGGCGGGTATAGACCCGACCTCCGACACGATTTCGGGCCTCAAGCACGGTCACATCGAAGCCTGCAGTGACCAAGGCATCGGCCGCGGACAATCCAGCGAAACCGGCTCCGACCACAACGACGCGACGTGGGGAAGTCATCGCTTGAGGTTAGCGACCCTCCGCGACGCTGTGGGGGGGCTGCTGACAATTCATTACGCCAATTTCGAAGAGCCAACTAACCTAGGAGCCTATGAATATCGGCATTGTTGGCGCAACGGGCCAGGTGGGCGGCGTGATGCTGCAACTCCTGGCCGACCGGAAGTTTCCCCTTACCAGTCTGCGGCTTTTCGCTTCCGAGCGATCGGCAGGTCGCATCATCGAGTGGCAGGGTCAGAAGATCACGGTCGAAAATTCCGAGACGGCTGACCTGGCGGGTCTCGACATCGCCCTCTTCTCCGCCGGTGGCGCCTCGTCAAAGGTGCTCGCGCCGCGGTTCGCGGCAGCCGGTTGCATCGTGATCGACAACTCGTCGGCCTGGCGCATGGACCCCGAGGTGCCCCTGGTAGTTCCAGAGGTGAATGCGCATGTTCTCGATCATTTGCCGAAGGGCATCATCGCCAACCCCAACTGCACCACGATGGCTGCCATGCCGGTCATGAAGAAGCTGCACGAGGAAGCCGGCCTCATCAAGATGATCGGCTCGTCGTACCAGGCCGTGTCCGGGGCCGGGCTTGCGGGTGTTGAGGAGCTCGCCAATCAGGTAGCCAAGGCCGGTGACGGTATCGCTGCTCTGACCTACAACGGTGATGCGGTCGACATGGGCCAGCCCGCCAAGTTTGTGGCACCGATAGCGTTCAACGTGCTGCCGTTCATCGGCAAGGCCAACGATGATGGCGAGACCGACGAGGAAGCCAAGTTTCGTTTCGAGAGCCGCAAAATCCTTGGCCTCCCCGACCTGCTTGTGTCGGGCACCTGCGTACGGGTACCCGTCTTCACCGGCCACTCGCTGGCGATCAACGCCGAGTTCGAGCGACCGATCACCCCCGACCGCGCCCGTGAAGTGCTCGATGGTGCTCCCGGTGTCGTCTTGGCCGAGGTGCCGACACCGCTCATGGCGGCGGGCAAGGATGTGTCGTATGTCGGTCGCATCCGTGCCGATTCCACCGTGCCTGACGGTCGCGGCCTTTGCCTGTTCGTCAGCGGCGACAACTTGCGCAAAGGCGCCGCGCTGAACACCATCCAAATCGCAGAAGAGCTGTTGCGACGACGCAAGTAGTCGAGGTCCCCATAGGGCGGCGTATCGCGAAAATCGCCGTGCCCGCCCTCGGCACACTGGCAGCTGAGCCGCTCTATTTGCTTGCCGATTCGGCCATCGTCGGCCGTCTTGGCGCCGCGGCGTTGGCATCGGTGGGGCTGGCGTATGCCGTGCTGACGTTGCCATTTTGGATCACTTCGTTCATCCAGCGGGCGATCACCACGCAGGCCGCTCGGGCCGTGGGCGGAGGAACGGACGAGCAGTCTGCGGCGGCCGATATCCTCGCTGATGGTCTTGGCGTTGCGGCCATCCTGGGCATTGGCCTGGCGGCTGCGCTGTGGCTGTTCGCTCGACCATTTTCGTTTGCGCTGAACGGTCGGGGCGAAGTGCTGGAGGGTGCCGTCCAGTACTTACATATTGGTGTTTGGGGCATGCCGTTTTTGCTGCTGTCGTTCGTTGGGCACGGACTGCTTCAAGGCAGCGGTCGTACCAGTCGATCCCTCCTCGTGGTGTTGGTAGCCAACGTGGTCAACGTTGCGCTCGAACTGTGGTTCGTGCATGGACTGCACTGGGGCCTGCGCGGCTCAGCGTGGGGAACACTGGTGGCTCAGGCCATCACCGCCGGGTGGCTGATGTGGTTTGTGCTGCAGGAACGACGAACGCGACACGGGCAGGCCAACGGCCAGCGCATGACCAAGATGGTGATCGACGGATTGCGCTTCGGCGTGCGCACCGCGTGCATCGCCGGAACGTTCATGTTCGCCACGGCTGCCGCGACGCGCATGGGCGCCGTGCCCGCTGCTGCCCACCAAATCGTCTCGCAGCTGTTCTACCTCTCGGCCCTCATGCTCGATGCACTCGCGTTGGCCGGACAGGTACTGGTAGCCGAACACCTCGGCGCAAATGACGGCGGAAGCGCGGCAACAATCCGGCGGCTGGTGAAGATCACGTTCTGGTTCGGTGTTCTCATCGCCACCGTCTTCGTGGCAACATCGGGCGTACTCCCCCGCTTGTTCTCGCCTGAAGGCCCGGTGCGCTCAGCAGCAATTCCAGCACTGTTCCTGCTCGGGCTGATGTCGATCCCGGGCGCAATCGCCTTTCTCTATGACGGCGTCTTCATCGGCACCGGCAATGTCACCCACATGGTCCGAAGCGCCATCACCGCCACGCTGTTGTTCATCCCGTTCGGCGTTGCGTGTATCGCTTGGCCGAGCGCTGGACTTCCACTGTTGTGGTCCGGCCTCTTCGCCTGGATGATCGCCCGCGCCTACCTCCACCACCGCAAAGCCGTCGCCCTCGGCTGGCTAGCCCAGCCGTCGTTCCTTAGCCCGGTGAACGAGTGACGACGCGCACGGCAGGCACCCCCTGCGCCAACCGATTGATGTCGTCCGGATCAGCCGTGACAACCAGTCCCCCCTGGTACATCGCACACACCGCAACGACATGGGCGTCAACAAGATCTTCGGTCCCGACGTTGCCAGCGAAGAGGATCGAACCGACAAGCCTCGCCAGATCGAAGTCGGTGTCGACGATCGAGACGGGCGGTTGCCCTGACGTGCCGTCATATCGCGACAGGGATGCCTCGAGCGCCCTCGTTCTCTTCACCCCTCGAGCAAGTTCAGCGCAAACAACGGCTGGCACGAATACTTCTCTGTCTCGTTTCCATGCTTCCTTCAGCAGAGCCCGAAACCCATCCGAAGGTCTCGTCTTCGAGAGTTCATCCAATCCTCCGGCATCGAGGACGATTGGTTGGCTCACGCCGCGCTGCTCGCGACCGATCCGGCATCAAGGTCGTCAAATGCAGCCGCGGCAGCGTTCGACGACTCCTCCGAGACGGGGCCGAATTCGCTGTCCCAACTGTCCAGCAAGTGTCCGAGCGCCGTCCGACGAGCGAGACGATCGACGTGCCGATGAAGCGCCTCATTCACGACGCTGGACAGGTTGAGATTTCCCAAATCCTGCACGGTTTCGATGAGCGTCTCATCAACCGTCACCGTTATCTTACGTTTGACCATACCTTTATCGTATCACGTCGACGGTGTGGCTGGGGCGGTAGTAGCGGCAGTTGATGCAAAAGAGGCGACTGACGAAGATGGGGTCGGAAGTGTCGGAGCAGAAGTGGCCGACGGAGTTGCCGCGGTTGTCGTCGGCTTGATCGTCGTGGCCGTCGGCTTCATCGTCGTGGTCGTCGTCGTGGGAGCGATGGTGGTTGGGGCAACGGTCGTCGTGACGACAGTCGTATCGGTCGGGTCGCGTTCGTCGACAGGTGGCTTCTGATCACCGTACGCCTCAGGCTCCTTCACGCCGTCCCACACAAAGATTTGATCGCGGTTGTGCAGTAGGTCGGGCAGATACATGCTGATGTGCATCGGTACACGTACGCACCCGTGTGAAGCCTGGTTCTTGGGCACGTCCGGGTAGCCGTGGATGGCGATACCCGCGTTGAACGAGATCGCATTGAACATTCTCCCGAGTGGAATGTCGATCCATCCATCCCGCTTCAGGTACACCTTGAACACGCCGCCCGGGGTGATCGAGGTGCCGCAGTAGCGAGGGTTCCTCTGACCCGCTGGCACCGTCGCGTGGGTGATCAGTCTCAACTCGTGGTTGACGTACAGGGCCATCGCCTGGGCCGGCAGAAAGATCTCGGCGTGCGTCGACGAGGCATCGGGCCGGAACATGGGAAGACCAAGTGGATCCTGCATCCGATCCCAGAGTTCAGGCGTGACCTTCCCGGTGATGCTCTTCCCGCTGAGGTTGAGGATGAGCGACTGGTAGGCCCACACCGCCATCTCGGTGTTGACCCCGAAGATGCCGTCGACGGCGCCCACGTCGAAGTGCAGATCGTTGAGCCGTTGCTGCATCACCCGAACGTCTTCGGATGCGGGGAGCCCCTTTGACAGCGTTCGTGACAGCGTGGTCTTGGGCACCGTGGTACTCACGGACGCCACGGTGGTAGCAGTCGCACCACCGACGGAAGGATCGACGGGTGCAGTGCTGGTGACCGGCCCCGCAGTTGGGCCTGAGCCGACGGTCACTACATTCGAACGGCGGTTGAGGGCTGACACTCCACCGATCACAACAATGGCAGCAGCCGCAGCGAGGAGGGGTCGGGTCCAACCATGACGGTTGCCGAGGGATTCGGCCTCTGGCATGAATCGTTGCGGAATGGTGGAGGATGTGGTCGGCACCGCGGCGGGTGTCCGCGCACTGGCGATGATGTCTTCGAGCGACGAGCGCAACCGAGTATTCACGCCAGAGATCGTCGATTTGCTGCTCCGGCGTGCGGTCGATGTCGAACATTCAACTCCCTCAACGCCGCCGACCCTGCACGCGCGTGACAGGCAGATTGCAAGAAGTCAGCTCGCAGCGAGTTCGCGGCCGTACATCAGGAAGCCGACGGCATGGTCGAGGCTGGCGATGTCCTCGTAGGGAAGGCTGGCGCCGAAGGGTGCGTTCCAAAAGTCCTTGCCCGCCGCGGGCAAAGGGCGGGTGTGCGGACCGACGTACAGATACGGCCGCGACAGGTAGTCGTCACCCGGTGAGCCGCCGTAGTTCACCCCGTCGGAGCTGGTGGCCAGGTCGAAGTGTTCGGGCCACAACGTGGGTTCAGCGAAGGTGCCATCCGTCCGCTCGATGAGCTCTTTGAGCGCGATGGACACAAACGAAAACCAGCTGCCAAGCGTGACCGCCGAGCGGTGGTCGATCACGAGCGGCGTATCGAGCGACAGCGCAGTGGCAGGCTGCCACAGGCCCTTGGGAACACCCGGCGCGACCCCGACGAAGTCCGCTGCGTGGCGCACGGTGGTGATCGGCGCCCGACGCTCACCCTTCCTGCTGCGAACGACGATCTCGGCCCCATCGACGGCAACCACGGTTTCGGACGCACCGAACGGAGGGGTGGCGACACCGGATAGCTCGCTGCACAGTCCGACGTGTCCGTCGATCTCGTAACGCGCGACGCAGAGCACATGCTCGGCGAGCGTGTGGATGGCACTTCTGGTGGAGACAAAGGATGCCGGTACCGGCTCAAGCGTTGAGGTCATAGGAATGCCCTCCCAAGCTATTCGACTCCGCTCCAACGCGGCGGTACAGACGAGCACGAGTGCGTTGGAACTTGCATTCGACCGGTGGCTCCCATCCCCAACCGGTACGGATCGTGGGGCGCTTATGCGGAGTGACCACCACAAGCGTGTCCGTGAGGTCGGCGAGCGCTCGGCACAGGCCGGGCAGACGGGAGGTCTCCACGAGGTGAAGGGCAAAACTGCACACGACGGTGGACCAGGTTCGTCCAGCCAGAGCCGCGGCTGCGATGTCCTCGAACCGAACCGACTCGGCTGGTTGGCCAACTCGAGCTTCGTACGCGACACCCGTGAAGGGGTCGATGCCGTCGATGCGGTCGGCGCCGAGCTCACGCAACGCGAGCGTTGCCTCGCCGCTTCCGCAAGCCAGGTCCAGCACATGTGAAAGGTCGAGCGTCCACGTGGCCACAGCCATGGTCAGTACGCCCCGAACCCCGTCCTCATGCGGGTTGCGGTAGGTGGCGCCGTGGGCGAGGTAGTAGCCCTCGACCCCCATTGCCTCGTAGGCGGGGGTGAGGGGATCGAGTTCAGCAGCCACAGGGAATGCGGCCGCACTTCGGGCAGCCCTCCGCATAGATGGAGACCGCGTCAGTGAGATCGATACCGGCCTGGTTGGCGAGTGACGCCACCCACGCCAGCACGTCGGCAAACTCGTGACGCTGCTGCGCGTGCGTCCCCTTGCGCAGCGCCTGCGCCAGCTCACCGACCTCCTCGGCGAGCCACGCAATGCTGGCCGGAATGCCCCGAGCAGTGTCCTGCTCACCGTACGTTGCGGCCATCAGCGTTTGGAAGGTGTGCAAGTCCATGACCCGTTCACCCTACCGACTCCGCAAAGTCACCCAAACTGTGGATGAACCTGTGCACGACAGGTGCATAACCAAGCTATCTCTGGGGAGAACCAAGAAACTTAGTGGATAACCTGGGGACGACGAAAAACATACTTGACCTGGACTTTTGCAGGTGGCACAGTGATGTCACCGCAAGGAACGCAGCGGAGAAAGCAAGCGAAAGATGGTCCGAAGGCGCAAGCCGGAAGGGCACCCCGAGCTTGTGGATTCCGAAGGCAACGAGCGGTAGGAGAGCAAACGCCAAACATCCGGGGAAGCGCAGGGCAACCTGCCGGAACCGGAAAACGGAACTTGCCCGCTGACCGCAAGGCCAACGGGCAAGTGGATTGATCGAGCGTAAGGGTAACACCGGACAATTCGATCGAGGTGGATGCAATCCGTATGAAGGCCCCGCCGCATGAGGAACAGGTCCGCCTGAGCCGAATGCGCGGGGCCTTCAACCGTTTTCGGCTCGTGCGGCTGCCCGGCAGTAACGTCCTGCGACGGACAACTTCGAGGAGCACACGTGAGCAATGAACAAACGGTGGCAGGGCCACTGGCCGGCCTGGTGATTGCCGACTTCTCACGCATCCTGGCCGGGCCGTACTGCACCATGTTGCTGGCCGACATGGGCGCCGACGTCATCAAGGTCGAAAGCCCTGAAGGTGACGACACTCGCACGTGGTCGCCGCCAACGCGTGATGGTGAGGCCACCTACTACCTGTCGATAAATCGCAACAAGCGCTCCATAACCCTTGACCTGAAGAACCCCTCGGATCGGGCCGTCGCCCTTGCGTTGGCGAACAAGGCCGACATCTTCGTCGAGAACATGAAGCCCGGCGGCATGACCCGGTTCGACCTCGACTACGAGACGGTGCGGCAGACCAACCCATCGCTCATCTACGCATCGGTAACCGGGTTCGGCCCGGGCCTCGGCGCACCATTGCCCGGCTATGACCTCATGGTGCAGGCCATCTCCGGCATGATGAGCCTGACCGGCAACGCCGATGGCGAACCCATGCGGGCGGGCATCGCGCTGTTCGATGTGATGAGCGGCATGCAGGCCGCCATCGGCATCCTGGCCGCGCTCAACCATCGCAACAACACCGGCGAGGGCCAGAACGTAGAGGTCAATCTGTTGGCCACCGCGCTTTCGGGATTGGTCAATCACTCGGGTGGATACGTACTCAGCGGAGACGTGCCGTACCGCATGGGCAATGCGCACATGAGTGTGTTCCCGTATGAGCCGATGCCGTGTGCCGACGGCGACCTGATCGTGGCCGTCGGCAACGATGGACAGTTCAAAAAGTTCTGTGCCGTTCTGGGCATCGCGGCTGTCGCTGACGACCCGCGTTGGGCCCGCAATGAGGACCGCACGGCCAACCGGGAATCGGTGCGGCCGCTTCTTGTCGACCAGATGCGCACGAAGCCAAAGATGGAATGGTTCCGCCTGCTG